>DASQXV010000001.1:0-16988 GCA_035639595.1 Thermoplasmata archaeon
GTCGTCGGGCAGACGATCGCGGTCGGCAGCTACAAGCTCCTCACCTATTCCGGCAGCATGGTGAATCCTGGGCTCATCGTAGTCCAGGAAGCTACCACCGGAAGTTACACCACGCTCGACCCCGGGGCGGACTACGAGTCCGTCGGGTTCGAGACGATTGCGAATACGTACCAGACCCTCCTCTGGTACGACGGCACGAAATCGGACCAATTCGTGCCCGTGCTCGCGGACCGGATTCCAAAGGTTTCCGACGGCTCGATTTCCTCGGACCACAAGAATTACACCTTCCACATGCGGGCCGGCGCGAAGTTCGCGGACGGCACGAACGTGACGGCTTGGGATGTGAAGTATTCCTTCACGCGAACGATGCTGTTCGTCTTCGGCACCCCCGGGACGAGCGGATGGATCCAGTCCCAATATCTTCTGCCAAGCCTATCCCCTTCCGACCTGACCTTCGACAACGTGAACAACGCGGTCACGGTCGATAACGCGAGCCAGACCGTAACTTTCCATCTCTCGGCGAGCGTCCCCGAGCTGCTCTGGTTCCAGATCATCGCCGATCCCCTCGGGTCGTCAATCGCGAGTTCGCGTTGGCTTGAGGCCACGGGTCCAAAACTGACGTGGACGCCTGCGGGCTTCACGGACTACGAGAAATACGGCGATCAGGTGAACTACCCTCCCGTCTGGCGGGACCACACGATGGGCTCCGGGCCTTACACCGTGGACTACGTCGTGCCGGGCGAGTCCGTTGCCCTGAAGCGAAACCCGAACTTCCAGGCAGTGCCCGGCATCCCGGCGCCCACCGTCGACCGCGTCTTCCTGCAATATGTCGAATCCCCG
The DNA here is from genome assembly GCA_035639595.1 of Thermoplasmata archaeon. Lineage (GTDB taxonomy): Archaea > Thermoplasmatota > Thermoplasmata > RBG-16-68-12 > RBG-16-68-12 > RBG-16-68-12. The sequence continues at coordinate 841 of DASQXV010000001.1, forward strand.
TCCACGAGGGAACTCTCCCTCGAGTCAGGGCAGGCGGACATCACGACATACAACCCCAGCAATCGGTTCGACGTGATGCAGCGCCTACAGACGGCCGGGTTGGTCCACATCGAGTTCATCGCCACGCTGAACATGTTCTGGTGGAACTTCAACATGGAGATCGCTCCGAGTTCCGACAACACGGTGCCCTCGGACTTCTTCGTGGACCTCAACATGCGCAAGGCCTTCTTCAAGGCGTATGACTTCCAGAACTACCTCGACAACATCGTGGGCAACAAGCACTTCAACGCGAGGTTCGCCGACACCTTCAACGGGATCATCCCGAACGGAATGATCGGGTACGAGAACCTGTCAAGTTACAATACCTTCGACATGGTCGGAGCAAGGCAGCTCTACAACGCGTCCAAGTTCGTGACCGCGAACGGCGGGTGGGCGAACGCCGGCTTCACCCTCACAATCATCGTCCCGACCGCCGACCCGGTGAACTTGGCCGCGGCGCGGGCGTGGGGGGACAACATCCAGAAGCTTGGCCCATCGGGGAAGATCGTCATCAACACCCGCACAATGTCGTTCCACGACATCATCGCGGCCATGAACCCGCACGCGAACCCGATGTCCCTTTGGTACCTCGGTTGGCTCCCCGACTATCCATATCCGACGGACTACACATATCCGATGCTTGAGCCGGGGAACGCGGCGACAGAGTACGGCGGGACCTACCCGGCGGCGAACGGCTTCAACATTAGCTACCTCGCGGCGAAGGGGGAGGCGGCCCAGGCCAGAGCGGCCCAGAACATCTCGGACTGGATCAACGCAAGCCTGACGGAGACGGACATCAACCGCGTCGTCGACCTCTCCCGGAAGGCGCAACGGGAGGCGATGTTGAACCTCACGATTTACGTGCCGGCTCAGCAGCAGTACAGTTTCTTCGTGTATCGAACGTGGATTCAGGGGATCCCGCTCGAGAGCAACCCGATGTTGGGGGGAACGGACATCCTGTACAACCTGCTGGCCAAGTCCGGAACGATTCAGGGGGCGGCCACGTCGACCGCCGGTCCTCCGATCGGTATGAGCGGGTTCGAGATGCTCCCGCTCCTCGCCCCCCTGAGCCTAGTCGGTCCGCGGAAGAAGTCCGAAGACGGCTAGCGAACGCGTCCCTCGACGATTCGGACGATGCGGCGCCGGCGGGACCCCGGCCATAGGGCCCGATAGAGCCGGAGTTCGAGATAGGCGAGTCCGACGAATCCAACCCCGAGGAGAGGTAAGAGGATGGCCTCCAGATCGGGCAGCGACTCGTGGACCTGCAGAGCCACAAAAAGGTCGGCGGCGAGGCACCCGACCACGTAAAGCCCGCGGATCATGTCGCCGAAGAGGTAAGCGACCTGCGGATGGCGGAACGACCAACCCGCATCCGATGCGGACACGTCCGATTCGTAGATGATGGGCATGCGGCTCAGCCTCCGCAGCTCCTCGTCCCCGGCTGAGCCGGCCGCGTCCACGAGTCTCGTGATGGACCCATCGCGGCATAAATCTGCAGCCGACCAGAAGGCCTGCGGGCCCCAGCGTAAAGGATATACAATCACACGGGTTCATTGAAATGAACCGATGCGGTTGCTCCTGTTCATCGTCCGTCGGCTCCTATTGTTGATTCCGACCCTCATCGGCGTGACGGTAATCACGTTCGTCCTGAGCCGTGCGGTCCCCGTCGACCAGCTCGTCGAGACGTACCTGAACCTCCGAAGCCCGATTCCGCGGGACCAGCAGATCGCGGCGGCCCGAGCCCTCCTCCATCTCGACGATCCGGTCCCTGTCCAGTACCTGAACTACCTCTCCCTCCTCGTCCGAGGGGATTGGGGCTTTACGAACACGGATCTGTACCATGGGACCGTCACCTCCGCTCTCGTCCTATTTTTCCCGCCCACGGTCGAGCTCGCGATCGCCGCGACGTTCCTGGCTACCCTAATCGGGATCCCCCTGGGGACCCTCTCCGCGGTTCGGAAGGATCGACTTTCCGACCATGTGACCCGGGTCGTCGCGCTCACGGGCTACTCGATGCCCCTGTTCTGGCTCGCCCTGCTCCTCCAGATCTTCGCGGTCAAGTTCGTGCCGGCCCTGCCGATCGGCGGTCAGGTGAGCCCGAACATCCTGAGCGGCCGCGAATGGGTCGTCGGGTCGGGAGTCTTCGAATCCAAACCGACCCACTTCCTCATCCTCGATGCGGCTCTGAACGGCGACGGGGAGATCTTCTGGGATGCGTTCCGGCACCTCGTGCTGCCCGCGCTCACGCTAACCTACGGCTTCCTCGGGGTCATCCTCCGCATGGTGCGGTCCGGCATGGTCGACGCGATGGGCCAGGAGTACGTCAAGACCGCGTGGTCCAAGGGGCTCCCGGAAGGCGTCGTCATTCGGAAGCACATCCGACGGAACGCGCTCCTGCCCGTAACAACCGTCGTGGGCCTCCTCTTTGCGGGCCTCCTCGGAGGCGTCGTCCTCGTCGAGGACGTGTTCGGCTGGAACGGGATTGGACGGTGGGCAACGGTCGCGATCATCAGCCATGACCTTGCGGCCATCCTTGCGACGACCCTGATTTTCGCCCTGTTCCTGGTGCTCGTGAACCTCGTCGTGGACATCATCTACGCGTACCTGGACCCCAGGATCACGCTGTGAGGAGGGGCATGGGAGGCGAGGTCGCGGTCCGGGAAGGCCGCGGTTTTGCCGCAGACCTTTGGGTGGGCGTCCGTCGCCGGTTGAACGAATACGCGCTAATCTTCCGGCTCCTGATCAAACGACCCCTCGCGGCCGCGGGGCTCGTGATTACCCTCCTCTACATTGGCGACGCGATCGCGGCATCGTTCCTCCCGAACCCGGACGTCCTCCAGACCGATGTTTACAATTCGTTCCCGCAGCCTCCCTGGTGGTGGGGCGTGGGAAAGCCGGGCTCCTGGCTCGGGACGACATTTCCGGGAATCGACCTCGCCGTCGCAATCGTCAAGGCCATCCGCATCGACCTCTACTATTCGAGCGTCGTCGTCCTCGGAGGCGCTCTCATCGGGATCCTCGTGGGCCTCGTCGCAGGGTACCGGGGAGGGGTCTTCGACGAGGGCCTCATGAGGACGACGGACGTGGCCTACTCGATCCCGTTCCTCGTCTTCGCCATCGCGGTGGCCTACGTGATATCGAGGGACTTCACGACACTGAACCTATCCCTTCTCATCCTGTGGTGGCCCCCATACGCACGACTCGTCCGCGCGCAAGTCCTCGCGGTGAAGGCGAACCTGTTTGTCGACGCGGCGCGGGCTGCGGGAGCGTCGGACCTGCGCATCATGTTCCGACACGTGTTGCCGAACACCCTAGCGCCGGTGTTCGTCCAGGTGTCGCTCGATCTCGGGGTCGTCATCCAGATTTTCGCGGCCCTCATCTTCATCGGATTCGTGCCCCATGGAGGGTACTTGCCGGAGCTGGGGGCCCTCATCTATTACGGCTTCAACGCGGGCGCCACTTCGTATCCCTGGACGATCCTGTTCCCGGGCCTCGCCCTCGTGGTCTTCACCGTGGGCATCAACCTCCTCGGCGACGGGCTCCGGGATGTCCTCGACCCGAAACTCCGGAGGTAACCTGGAATGGCGCCTTTGCTCTCCGTCCGGGGATTGCGGACGGAGTTCCTGACGTCTCGCGGATTGGTCCGCGTCGCGGACGGGGTCGACCTCGAGATCGGCGAGGGCGAGGTGCTCGGCCTGGTCGGGGAGAGCGGTTGCGGCAAGTCGGTCACCGCCCTCTCGATCATGTACTTGGTCCCGATGCCGCCGGGCCGGATCGCGGCGGGCGAAATTTGGTTTCGAGGGATCAACCTCCTCGCTGGGGTCGCGAACGAGGCGATCCTGCGGGAAGGCCTCGGAAGGAAGCCGAAGCTCGTCCGGAACGAATCCCTCCTTCGCCGGCACAGGGCCCGGATGTCGAAGGTTCGAGGTCGGGAGCTGTCGATGATCTTTCAGGAGCCCATGTCCTCCTTGAACCCGGTCCTGCCGGTCGGGTACCAGATCGCGGAGGTCCTCATCTACCAGCGGCGCAGGATGATTTGTGATCGCCTGCTCTCCCGCCGCGAGATCTCCGAGGAGGACCTCGACCTGTTCCGCAAGGCCGTGACGGATCCGGATCCGGGGCAACGGGAACGATTCCTGGCCGACTTCTGCCTCCGGACCCTGTTGCCCGTCGAAAAGGTCGCGGGGATCATCGATCGGTCCGGCCTGAGCTTGGAGGAGCGGGTCGAGAAGGTCCACCGCGCATCCGCGCGGGTTCGAACCCGCCACGCATGGTTCCTTCGTCTCGTCCGGAACCTCGACGGGCTCGAGTCGGAGTGGATGGCGCGCGAATGGCGGGTCCTTTCGGGCGTCGCGTCGCCCGAGGACTACCGTCGACGTCTTGCCCTGGAGGCGCAGGTCCGCTCGACCCAACTCCTGTACCGCCTGCTGATGGCCGTCCCCATCGCCCGTCGGATCCTGATGCGGCCCATCGAAGAGGAGGCGCGGCGTCGTGTCCTCGATCAATTGAAGACGGTCCGGATTTCGGAACCTCACAAAGTCTACCACGCGTACCCCCATGAATTGAGCGGCGGTATGCAGCAGCGTGTGATGATCGCCATGGCCCTCGCCTGCGATCCCGCTTTGATGATTGCGGATGAACCGACGACATCCCTGGACGTCACGACGCAGGCCCAGATCCTGAGCCTCGTCCAGGACCTACGGGAGCGAATCCATTCCTCGATCCTGTACATCACACATGACCTCGCCGTGATCGCGGAGCTTTGTGACCGCGTTGCGGTCATGTACGCCGGAAAGATCGTCGAGGACGCTCCGGTCCGAGAACTGTTCGACCATCCCCTCCATCCCTACACCGAGGGCCTGCTCGAGTCGATCGCCTCGCTCGAACAACGGGCATCTTCCGATGCGCCGCTCCCGACGATTGCGGGGACCGTGCCGGACCTCTCGAATCCGCCGTCCGGATGCCGGTTCCACCCTCGGTGCAAGTACGCGTTCGCCCGGTGCAGTGTCGAGGAGCCTAGACTCCTCCCGCAAGGCGAAGGTCGCCGGGTGGCGTGCTTCCTGTACGAGGAAGGAGGTTCCCGTGCTGCCGGGCAGCGATCAGGCGCATGAGATCCTCGTCGGAGGCGTGGGTCTCCGAAAGCACTTTCCCGTGAAGGGAGGGCTCCTTCGACGGACGCTTGCCCACGTCCGAGCCGTCGACGGGGTCGACTTGTTCGTCCGTCGCGGGGAGACCTTGGCCCTGGTCGGAGAGAGCGGCTGCGGGAAGACCACGCTTGGCCGGCTCCTGCTGCGCCTCCTCCCGCCCACCGCCGGTGAGGTGCTTTTCAACGTGCCCCCGGACGTCTACGCGAAAGCGAGGGATCGCTGGCGTGCGACCTCCGACAACGGTCATCCGAGAAAATCACCAAGGCGACTCCAAGGAGACGACCTGGACCCGTACGCGGTCAGCCGCCTCCGTCCGAGGCAGTTCAAACCGTTCCGACGGCGGATGCAACCCGTATTCCAAGATCCGTTCACGTCCCTCGATCCCCGGATGCTCGTGAAAGACATCGTCGCGGAACCCATCCTGATCAACAAACAGATGACCCGCCCGGAGGCGATGGAACGGGTGAGCCGCCTGCTCGAGGAGGTGGGCCTGCGGCCGGACCACCTGTACCGGTTCCCCCACGAGTTCTCCGGCGGCCAGCGACAGCGCATTGCGATTGCGCGAGCCCTCGCCCCGGAGCCGGAGTTCTTGCTGCTCGATGAACCGACGAGCGCCCTCGACGTATCCGTGCAGGCCCAGATCCTCAACCTCCTGAAGGACATCCAACGGAGGCAAGGCCTGACCTATCTCCTGATCACACACAACCTGAGCGTCGTGCGTCACATGGCCGATCGCGTCGCCGTCATGTATCTCGGGCGGATCGTCGAAGAGGCGCCGACGCGAGACCTGTTCGAAGGGCCGCTCCATCCCTACACGAAGGCCCTCCTCTCCGCGGTCCCCGTCGCCGATCCGAGACGCCGGCGGGAGAAGATCCTGCTTCCCGGCGACGTTCCGAGCCCCGTGAATCCCCCGAGCGGATGCCGCTTCCACACACGGTGCAACGCGGTGATGCCTCACTGCGGGTGGAGTCCGCGGGACGCGGCGCCGACCGCGGCCTATCTGTTCGATTCGACTCGGAATCCGAAAGCGGCGGGCCTCCCCCTCCTGTCGGAAATCGCGATTGGCGGAGACCGGTTGCGTCTTCTCTTTGCCGTTTTGCGGCCGACCGAAAAGGATCGGCGAATCGTCGCCTCCTTGGTCCAAGCCCGTGCGACGGAGCCGGGCGGCATGGCCTTTCAGGCGGTTCGTGACGTCATCTTGGAAGGAGAGTCGATCGTGCTCGCGTTCCTTCCGCCCCGCGAACCCACGTATGGCGAGGTGTCGCCTGGCCATCGCGTCGCGTGTTATCTGTATCCCGAGTCCGCGGCGTGACCACGACGTCGGTGGGGAGCGAGGCGAAACCTCACGGATCCGGCGCCTGTTCGATCGCAGGCCTGGTCTCAACAGCGGGACTGCGGCAGCAGTCATCGCGGACGTGCGGCCAGACCCTTTCGAGGGACTCGCGGCCCTTCTCGTTCGGCGACGGAGCCCTCCGCGGCGAGGAGTTTCCTCTTGGTCTCCGGCCCGCCTTCCCCGGAGTATTGGCCCAATCCTCCGGACTTCGGGACGATCCGGTGGCACGGGATGACGATGATGGTAGGATTCTTGGCACATGCCGTCCCGACGGCGCGAGCCGCCCTCGGGCGCCCGAGCCTTCGGGCCACCTCCCCATAGGTCATTGTGGTCCCAGGTGGAATCGTCCGTAGGAATTCCAGGACTTCTCGTTCGAAGGGGCCGACCTCGAGGTGGAGCGGGATGTCCCGGAGGTCTCCGTCCCCCGTCCGGACGTGCTCCAGGATGCGCGCCAGATACGGGTGATCGTCCCCCTTGATGTTCGCGGGTGCCTCCTTCGCGAGGCTCACCCCGGAGACGCGGTCTCCCAAGACCTCGAGTTTCACGTACAGGCCGAGTTCCCGACTGAACCTCGAGTACACGGCGAGGGCTTCGTCGTGCGGACGTCCGGACCGCATCCGGACGAAAGGGAGCATGGCTCGGATCACATGGTGCTCGGCCCGGTTCAAGTGCTGCTCGAACGTGCTCCGCGCGATCCCGAGGGACGCGCTCACCTCTTCCGTGGTCGCGTTTCGTGGGAACTGGTAGTAGCCGGCGTCGAATGCCGCCTCGAGGGCCCGTGCCTGCTTTTCCGTGAGGTTCGGGAGGAACAAGGGGGATGAGAGGGATGCCCTTGCACTCCGCGGTCCCGAGGGCCTTCGCTTCGAGACGAGCCGAGCACCCGGAAACCGATCGAGGATCGCGCGCGGGTCCGTCCCCGCCTCGAGGACCAGGGTGATCAACGCCTCTCCTCGCTGCCATCGGATCGGTGGCACGATGTGCGCATTCTGTTCCTCAAGAGAGGTGATCGCGATTTCCTCCGCCTTGCCGCCATCGAGGAGGAAGGTGTCCTCGCCGGTCGACCTCGTATGATACAGGATCGTGCGTCCCGACTGCCCAAGTTCCGGGGACCGTTCGATTCCGCTGGAGTCGCCAAAACAACGAAGGAGGAGGAGTCGCCCGAGCGGATACGCGTCGATCGCGAGCCCGGGTCGCCGCTCCGTCAATTCTTGGAGCGGCCCGGCGGCTCGGGCCGCGAAGGTCACCTGTGTGGTCCCGTCCCCGTCCTCCATGTCCCGTCCCGCGGGGGACGAATGCCCATCCAGGAGCATAGGCTTTGGCTCCCCGTCATCCATGGTCGGGCAATGGACTCGGGCCGCAATGGAGGTTGAGCCGGCGATGGCCGGTCCTCGCGGGTCCGCTTCAACCGGTCTCCCTGAGGCGTTCGAGGACGACCAGGGAGCGGAGGGTGATCATCTTGCTCGGTGCTCCGACCTTCTCCAAGGCGAAGGGAGTCGGCCGACGCTTCGGATGCCTCTCGTACCACTCCGCCATGGATCCCTCCAGGTCCGGATGGACCGCATCGAGGTTCCATCGGCCGTCGGATCTCCGTTTGGATTTCAAGTGATCGATCGCATGGCGCATCCGCGGGTCATCGCCGTATCCGAGCGCGGTCATGAAGTCGAGGCCGACGAGGAGGTCGTAGTAATAGTGGACCGGATCATGGAAGCGGTACCAGGGCTCGTAGGGCTCCCCTTGTCGGTGCAACTCTCGCTCGAGGAAGAAGTCGGCGCCGAGTTCGACGGCGCGCGTCATCGCCGCGGTCCATTTCGCCTTCGGATATACCGCGAAGGCGCTCATCGGCTCCCAGGAGTCGAGGTTCCGTCCGCTGCCGAAGCAACTCCAGCCGCCTTTCTCGTCCCCCGTTTCCGCGAGCCATTCGAAAGCGGCCGTAACCTTCGGATGGTCGGCATACCCGAACTTGACCAAAGCGCGGGCCATGTTGCCCGTGGTGCAGAGATGGGCTTTCTTGGATCCTTCCATCGCGAACCCGCCGTCCGGCCTCGCGTATCGCTCGATCCAGAGGTCGCACGACTCCGCGATCCTCGGATCGTCCTTTGTCATCCCGAGATCCGCGAGGACGACGAGCATCCAATTCGTCGAGAGGTATTTGGGTTGATAGAGGCTCTCCCGGCTCACCCAGGCCCCGTCCTCGCCTCGCTTCGACAGGATCTCAGACGCCCATCCGACCGCCGAGATCTTGTGTCGAGCGGCCAGCGCCTCCGGGTCGTCCGCCCCTTTCTGGAGGAGTTGGGTCAGAGTGAGGTACCGCACGGCCGGTTGTTCTGCCTCGAGCAGCCTGTCCAACACAGCCTTCGAAGGCATGACGAACCCCGGTTTCCTCCGCCGCGGCGATATTTCAGCCTTCGCCTGGTCTCCGAGGGCCCCGATTGCGTCGGCCCGTCCCCGCGCCCGAGGTGAACCTGCTTGTGTTCGTTTGCACTGGAACCTGCGGGCCTCTGGTGAGGTGTGGACGCCCGACCTAAGTAGCGTCTCCCTCATTTTGTCCTCGAGGTCCCCATGAAACGGTGGCCATGGGCGTCCGGTCGGTCGGGGACCCCTTGCCGCACGGGCCATCCCGCGACTCGCTCGATCCGCCGCTTCCCGGCGCGGATCCTACGCGAAATGTCCATGGTCGGACAGGGAGGTGGAACACCGCGGAGCCGCTAGCCGGCTCGTCATGATACCCTGCGGCGGCAGGACCCTCGCGCGGGATCAGGAGTTATGGGCCTCGTTGGTTGCCGCCTACCTTGTCCTCCGGGCGAGTCCTCGCCGCCTCGACCGAGTTGCATAGGAACGCGATGGATCGCGGGATGGTGATCGCGCAACGGCCGCCGGACCGTCATCCTCCGTTTCGATCCCCTTTTTGGCCGCCGCGCCGCCTCCAGGCGACGATTGCTGCCGCAGTGCCGATTCCAGCGAGGACGATCACCACGGAAAGCCAAGCGAACTCCTGGCCCTCGGCGCTGGGTGGCGGGGTCGTCGCGGCGACCGTCACCGTCCACTCGCGGGAGGTGGAACTGGTTCCATCGGATACCGTCACATTGACGACGTACGTCCCGGGTCCCGGAGGCAGGAAGGTCAGGATGGCCTCGTTCCGACCGGCCGCGGCGCCATTGATCCGCCATGCGTAGGTGAGGAGATCCCGATCCGGATCCGACGCGGTGACCGCGAAGGTCCTCTGGGACCCAGTCGTCAGGTTGACCGCACCGGGAGCGGGGTCGCTCGAACCGATGATCGGAGGTCGGTTGCGGACCACGACGACCGTGGTTGTCTCGTTCGTTAGGCCGGCGTCGTCCTCGACGGTTAGGGTCACCGTGAACCGGCCCTTCGCGGCGTACGGATGGATCGCCACGGGTCCCTTGTCCGTGGAGTGATCCCCAAAGTCCCAGGTCCAGTTTTGAATCGTCCCGTCGGGGTCCGACGAACCCGTGCCGCTGAAGCGGACGTCGGTCCCGATGAAGATCGTCTCCGGGACGACGGCCACCGCGGCGATCGGCGGAACGCTCACGACGATGGAATGGGTCGCGGTGGCGGTCTGGTTGTCGTTGTCCGTCACGACGAGCGCCACGGCGTAGGTACCTCGAGTCTGGAAGGCGTGCGTTGTCTTGTTTCCGGTGTCGCGAGTCCCGTCGCCGAAGTCCCAACGGTAAGACTGAATCCGGCCGTCGGAGTCGTAGGAATCCGACGCGTCGAAGGTCACGGGGACCCTGGGCTCGACCGGGGACGGACGCGACGTGAACACGGCGACGGGCGGGAGGGGCGCGGGCGGCGGGGTGAGGACCTGGACCTCCTGGAATGCCGTCGACGTATACGATTCATTGTCCGTCACCGTGAGGCTCACATTGTACCGGCCTACGGAGGAGTAGGTGTGCACCGGCGTTGGACCCGTCGCGCCCGTCGAGTTGTCGCCGAAGTCCCAGGCGTACGAGACGATCGTCCCGTTCGGGTCGTAGCTGCCCGTTGCGTCGAACTGCACCGGGGTGCCCGCGACGACCGGGTTCGGATTCGCCTTGAACGACGCAACAGGTGGCTCGCCGGAGTCCCAGAGCCGGTAGATCGTCGTCGGCGTCGTGAACCAGATCGCGCCGTCGGGTCCCGCCTCCACGTCGAGGATCATATCGGGGGCGACCCAGACGGATTCGTCGGACAGAACCCGCGTGTAGTTCGACCGGTCGAGCCGCAGCCGATGGAGGGTGCGTTGATTGCAATCTCCCATGAACAGGTCTCCCCGCCAGGCCGGGAACTTGGGCCCGTCGTAGAGGGCCACATTCGTCGGGCAGATCGTGGAGCCCCACCACCAGATCGGGAGCACGGGATCGGGCCCGTCCCGGTTCGTCGTGTTGATGTCCGGCGGGCTCGTGCAGGTCTCCGAGGGCCCCCATCCGTAGTTGCGGCCCGGGAGGAGGAGGTTCACCTCGTCATTGCACTCGGGTCCGTTTTCGCTGACGAAGATGCCCTTCGTCACGGGATGGAAGGCGATTCCGAACATGTTCCGATGGCCGTACGTGTAGACGAGGGGATTCCAGCTCGCGTTGTAGTAGAATGGGTTGTCGGTCGGCGCGCTCCCGTCGGAGTTCATCCGGAGGACTTTCCCCATCGGGGCCGTCGGGTCCTGGGCGAGGGGAATCCGCGCGTTCTCCCCGACGACGGCGTACAGCTTGCCATCCGGACCGAAGGCGATCACCCCGCCGTTGTGGATTGCGGCGATGAGGGGAGGCGTCCGGAAGATCTCCGTGAGGGACACTCCCTGGTTGCCGTTTGCCAGGATCCGGACGATCCGGTTGACGATCCCGTTCGGGCCGTCGTCGAAGGTCTGGTACGCGTACACATAGGGCGACGTGGCGTACGCGGGATCGAGGGCGAGGCCGAGGAGACCCCGTTCGTCCAGGGTCGACATGTTGCTCAGGGTGTAGAACGGCTCCGGGAGGAGCGTTCCGTTCTCGATGATCCGGATGTTGCCAGTGAGTCGTTCCGCGAAGAAAATACGCCCGTCCGGGGCGAAGGCGAGGGCCACCGGATTGTCGAGGCCCCCCATGTAGACGGAGATGTTGGTCCATGCGGCAGCGGGCTTTGCAACCAGGGACAGGGAGAGGGTCCCCGCGACGAGGACGAAGATCAGGAGGATTGCCCGGTCTCCGTGCACATGGTGGGAATGCCAGGGAACGGGCTTGAGGATAACGGTTCGCGCTCCGGCCTGAATGGGCCGGTCCATACCTCTACTCAGAGGTACGAGAGCATCCGCAAGCGGCAGACCAGCCACCTCTTATGTACGCCTAGTGGAATCCCGCGGGCTGTGTCCGGCCCGGTCTTGCGGGAAGGCGCCCGGGCCGTGTGTTCCTGGGCGGCCTCCGATCCCCTTCTCCGCGCATACCACGACGCGGAATGGGGGGTCCCGGTGCACGACGACCGACGCCTGTTCGAATTCCTCGCCCTGGACGGTGCCCAAGCGGGCCTCTCCTGGCTCACGATCCTCAAGAAGCGCGACAACTACCGCCGGGCCTTCGACGGGTTCGAGCCCGAGCGGGTCGCGTCCTACGGACCTCGCGAGGTTGCGCGGCTCGTCGCCGACGCGGGAATCGTCCGCAATCGCATGAAGATCGAATCCTGCATCGGCAACGCACGGGCCCTCCTCGCGGTCCAGAAGGAGTTCGGGACCTTCGACCGCTACATCTGGGGGTTCGTCGGAGGCAAGCCCCGGCGGAACCGATGGAGGAGCCTAGCGCAGATCCCGGCGAAGACGAAGGAATCGGACCGGATGAGCGTCGACCTCCGAAAGCGCGGATTCACCTTCGTCGGTTCGACGATCTGCTATGCGTTCATGCAAGCCGCCGGGCTGGTGAACAATCATCTCGTCCGATGTTTCCGGTACCGCGAGCTGTGAGCCGCGGACGCATCGCCCGCTCCGTTGCGGCCCGTCGTCCGCTTCAGAAGACGCGCTCGGTCGCCAGGACCATCAGGGCGACGATGATGAGGCCGAGGCCGAGGCCCGTGAACTGGGAGAGGTTGAACCGCTTCTGCAGCGCCGCGACCTCCGGACCGTGGGCGCATGCCTCCTCGTTGAGATGGACGAGCATCCGACGCGCGCCTCGGACCCCGACGGCGGTTCCGATCCCGAACGCCGTGAGGGAGAGCACGAGCGCCGCAAGGAGAGTCCGGCCCCAATTGCTCTCGAGCAGGACGGCGGGTTCGAGGGAGCCGATCCACAGGTACAGGATGAACCCGAAAAGGATCGTCATGGCGGCGCTCCCTGGGATGTACTGGGTCAGGACGGGGATCAGGCGTCGCATCGTCTCTTGGCGCGCCGGCATTTCCATTCCGGCGAGGGCGCGACGCAGGACCCCGACGCCGTACATCAGCGCGCCGATCCACGCGATTCCGAAGAAGATATGGAAGAAGCGCAAGACGAGCGCTACGACATCGGCCATGGACGCGGGTATTCCGAGAACTGATAATAACGGTTCCGGAATTTCGCGCGGCCGAAACTCTTGCGCCACTGAGCCTAGGGAGACCCAGCCCACCATGCCATCCATCGTGTCGCGCCCCGCGGATGGGTGGGCGATCCGGCAACGCAGAATTGGTGGGTCAGCTGTTTCGCCTCGTGGCGTTTCATTTCACTTTTTGAGAACGCTCGCATACGTCCGCACACATGAGCACACTAGTGTGACCGCAAACTCTTGATACCGGGGATGCGTCCTATCTGACGCACTCCCTCAAGACCGGCGCCTACCTGCGACCGGCCTCGTTGGGCTGCGGGTGTGGGGCCATGGGCAGGGTTCTGATTACGGGCGGGTCTGGATTCATCGGCAGCCATTTGGCCGAACGACTCGAGGCATCGGGCGACTCGGTGACGCTCTTCGACCTTGGATTCAACTCCAACGTACGGAATCTGAACGGTCCGAGGATTCGCGGGGACATCCGGGACTATGGCGCGGTAAAGGAGGCGATGGAAGGCGTGGACGCGGTGTTCCATCTTGCCGCGGTCTCCCGGGTCGCGTGGGGCCAACGAGATCCGCACACCTGCTGGCTCACGAATGTCATGGGCACCGTGAACGTCCTCGAAGCCTGCGGGAGGTCAGGGTCCCGGCCCGTCCTCTTCTATGCTTCGAGTCGGGAGGTCTATGGGGAGCCCGAACGGGTTCCGGTGAAGGAAGACGCATGGGGAAATCCGATCTCCATCTACGGGATGACGAAGCTCTCCGCGGAGCGCGCCTGTCACACCTACCTGGCCTCGTCCGGCCTCGACAATCCTGTCAATTACGTGATCTTCCGTTTCTCCAACGTGTATGGGAGCGAGAGGGATCTCCCGGAGCGCGTGATCCCGAATTTCATGGCCAAGGCCCTGCGCGGCAAAGACATCACGCTCTTCGGCGGCGACCAAATCCTGGACTTCATGTTTGTCGATGACACAGTCGAAGCCATCCTCAAAGCCTATCGGGGCGCCCTGGACGGACGGTCCGACCTCTTCGGTCAGGCGTTCCATTTCGTGACAGGACGGGGTGTGTCCGTCTCGCAACTCGCCCGGCTCATCGTCAAAGCGACCGACTCTTCCTCTCGAATCCTCCGAAGCCCGTCGCAGGACTTCGACGTCCGTCGGTTCGTCGGCGATCCCGCGAAGTCCCGACAGGTGCTCGGCTTCAAGTCCGCGGTCTCGCTCGAAGAAGGACTGAGGATCCTGCGGGAACGTCTGGAGGGGAGTTCGACCGAGGCAGCCGCCGTGGCGAACTGACGAGCCGGCGCCCGCGGGGCCGACGGGGGACGCTTAGCCGGGGCGAACCAGCATGCGAGCGACCTGATGGAAGCCGACCAGCGCGATGCCTTCTTCGGCCAATAGTCGGCGGATGCGGGGATCGCATAGGGTTCGCAGCTCGGCCTCCCTCTCCCGTCGATAGCTCGTGACGTGGCCCGCGTCCACATAGCCTGGGTGACAGCCCAACTCCGTAATGCCGTCTCCGAACTCCGATCGGATCATCCGCTCGAGGGCTTCCACGCTGACCTGTTCCAGGTGGCTCTGACCCCCCCACTGGCCGTAGAATTTCGAGTAATGTCGGATCGGCGAATGTTCCCGCAACGGCAGTCCATGGTCGTGCGCGAGCGTCAGGAAGTGCGGGAGGGCCCGCGGATCTCGATGGACGTTGTGATGCGAGTCGATGTGGGTCGGTGGACGGCCGACCAGCTCTTCGAACCGCGAGAATTGCCGCTGCAAGGATGCGCCAATTGCCTGGAACCCCTCCGACGGTTGATTCAACTCCTCCCGCAGATCGGCGTGCAGGCCTAGGCTCAACTCCGGGAGGTCGGCGACCTGTCGCGCCGCGGGTTCGGCGTGCGGCGTCGTCACGAGCAAGCTCGCACTCGTCAGGATCCCGCGCTCGTGCGCTTCGACAATGCCCCGATTAATGCCCGGGCTCGCGCCGAGGTCATCCCCGTTGACGATCAGGTACTTCGTCACATTACGACCTCTACCCTGTAGGGAGCGATTCGACACCTTCCGTTCCTGATGCGTCGCGGTTCAGCGCGTGGTTTAGAATTCTCGCGACCACCCTTTTCGCATCGAACTGCGTTTCGGCAAGACTTCGCGCCGCCCGACAATGGCGTTCGTAATCTGCATTAATGAGGTCGAACGCGCTCGCGGCCTGCTCCGGCGTCGAGAAGCGAAACATGCCCTCACCGTCCGGCAGGAGCTCGCTTTGACCTGTGTCCTGGACCACGACCGGTTTGCCGCTCGCGAGGTAGCACGCGGTTCGGTCGCTCACCCATGCGTTCTGGAATAGCCTGTACGAAGGTTTGGCGCAGCTGAATTCACCTCGCGATTGTGCGATGTATTCCTGGTACATCTCGGGTGTGGCCGCCACGTCCCTCGAGAGACGGATCCGCCATCCCCGCTCTTCCATCTCTTTCCACTCCTTCATGTCCCTCTCCCGCTTCAGGAACAGAGCGAGCTCCAGTGGTTGCCGGGTCATCCTGGGCAAGTCCGCATATTCCAGGAACGCGATTCGTTTCGTGTTCTCGAACCTCACGCCACCGTCCAAGAGCCAATCCGAGGAGTCCCAGTTTGAGACGGTCGTGAAAGCCTCGCAGTTCGGGTCGAACCGGTACTTCCAGTGCTCCAGGGAAACGGGCGGCCGGATCGGGATCCAGTCGTGGCCGGTATCGGGAATTGGGCCGCCAGGTTTGCCGACGTTCTCGCCGATGGTGAAGTACACGTCGTGTCGGGCGACGGAGATTTGCCCTCGGGTGATCCAGAACTGGAGGAGCCCTGGATCGATGTCCACCAGCGCGGTGCGACGGAAGCGCGCGAGTAGGTCCGGGTGCATCGCATAATGAAAATTCAACAACAAATCCGCCCTCGCGAAGACGCTTTCGACCTCGTCGCGGTCCCAGTCGAGGTATTCCGTCGGCGCCGTTGAGGGCTTCTTCTCCTTGGTCACGTACACGATGGACTTGCCGCTCAGCCCAAACTGTTGAACGCGCTCGCGGAACGTGGCCAGGGCCGCGGCCTCCTGCTGGAGGCGCCCTTTCGTGCGAAACGCCTCGAGCCAGTAGACGTCGCAGCCGAGCTGGCGAAGTCCGAGCACGTACTGAAGGTAGAC
>DASQXV010000002.1:0-11351 GCA_035639595.1 Thermoplasmata archaeon
GGAAATGAACCTCGAAGCGAAGTGCGTCGTCGCCGCGGACGGCTACGAGAGCCAGGTCGGCCGGTGGGCCGGCTTCAAGACGCTCCTCAAAGCGGGCGACATCACCGGCACGCTGCAGTATCGCCTCACGAACATCGGCCCGGGGCACGACTTTCCGGACTACTGCGAGTTCTGGCTGGGGACCTGCGCCCCCGCGGGATACATCTGGGTGTTCCCGAAGGACGAATCGACCGCGAACGTCGGCATCGGCGTCTCCTTGGATCGACTCAAGAATCGGGTCGACATCAAGGGCTACCTGGATCGGTGGATCGCGCAGGACAAACGCATGGACCGCGCCCAGCCCCTCGACATGGTGACGGGCGGGGTCTCGACCGCTCCCCCGATTAAGAAGTCGGTCGGCAATGGAATCGCCCTCGTGGGAGATTCGGCGCGGATGATCGATCCCATCACCGGCGGAGGGATCGGCAACGGCATGGTCGCGGGCATGATCCTTGGCAAGGTCCTCGCGAAATGCAACGAGTCCGGCGATTTCAGCGAGGCCACCCTGATGGAATACGAGAAGGGCTGGCGGGCGAAGCTCGAGGAAAACCTGTACCGCAACTGGCTGGCGAAGAACAAACTCGTCACCCTGTCCGACCGGGAGTTCGACGACATCATCCAGGTCCTCGCGGAGGTCGGCGTGCACAAGCTCAGCGTGCGCGCGATCCTGAAGGTCCTGAAGGACACCAAACCGGAGCTCGTCGCGAAGTTCGCCGAGTTCATCTAGCCCGCAGACGGATCCTCGGGAACGGGAGGCCGCAAACCCGTAAATACGTCATTCGACTCCGTCCGGACTCAAAGGTAGTGGAATCGTGCGGCCGCGGCTTTTGTTGCCCGAGTTGCCCCGCGTGACCGAGATCGTGCTCCTGACGACGATCGGCACCCTGATCGCCTTCGCCGCGGGCGGGGCGGCGTTCCTCCTGTACCACCTGATCGGGTTCTTCACGAACGCCTTCTACTTCGGTCGCCTTTCGTGGGACGTCGTCGACCCTGCCTCCGGGCCCCTCGCGGGGACCGTCGGATCCATCGGCATCCCGATCCTCGGCGCGGTCATCGTGGCCCTGATGATCCGGTTTGGGAGCGAGAAGATCTCCGGCCATGGGACGCCCGAGGCGATGGAGGCCGTCCTCGTCGCGAAGAGCAAGATCCAACCGCGCGTCGGCCTGCTCAAGCCCCTCTCCGCGGCAATCGCCATCGGGTCCGGCACCCCGTCCGGCGCGGAAGGTCCGATCATCCAGACGGGCGGGGCCATCGGGAGCATCGTGGGCCAGTTCATCCGCCTCACCGCGGCAGAGAGGCGGACCCTCCTCGCGTGCGGGGCCGCGGCCGGGATGGCCGCCACCTTCGGCACGCCGATCGCCTCGATCCTCTTGGTCATCGAGCTCCTCCTCTTCGAGTTCCGAGCGCGCTCCTTCATCCCCGTGTCCGTCGCGAGCGCGATTGCCACGCTGATCCATTACACCATCTTCTCGCCGGGCCCCTTGTTCCCCGTCCCTTCGACAGTCCCGTTCGGCGGGCTCGGGGAGCTTCCCGCCTTCGCCTTCCTCGGGATCCTCGCGGGCCTCGTCGCCGCGGCGATCACCCGGTCGATGTACACGCTGGAGGGGTTGTTCATTCGCCTCCCGGTGCCTCGAATCTGGCTCCCTCCCCTCGGAGGCCTCGCGGTCGGCCTGCTCGGTTTCTTCGAACCGGAGATCCTGGGGGTCGGCTACGGGACAATCCAAAGCCTCGTGTCCGGGTCCTTCGTCCTGATCGCCTCGGCAGTCCTCGCCCTCTTCCTCGCGAAGGCCATTGCGATGCTCGTCTCCCTTTCGTCCGGGAACTCGGGTGGCGTCCTCGCCCCCTTGTTCTTCATCGGCGGCGCCTTCGGCGCTTTGTTCGGCCTATTCGTCGTGGGCATGGACCCCGCGTTCCCCCTGCCTCCCGCGGCCTTCGCCCTTGTCGGCATGGCCGCCGTCTTCGGCGCGGCGTCGCGCGCCACCTTCGCGTCCATCGTCTTCGCGGTCGAGGTCACGGGGGCCGTCCACGCCGCGGTCCCCCTCGTTGTCGGCTGCGGCGTGGCGGATGTCGTGATGATCCTCCTCATGGGCGACATGACGATCATGACGGAGAAGCTCGCCCGGCGGGGGCTCCTCGTTCGCCACGAGTACGAAGCGAACCTCCTCGACATGGTCCCCGTCTCTCGCGTCATGGCGACGCAGCCCATCGGCTTCGCGACGGAACGGCCGATCGACGAATTCCGATCTCGACTCGCCGACCCCGCACGGCCCGAGTCGACCCTTCGAAGCTTCGCCGTCACGGACATCCACGGCCGAGTGGTCGGAGTCGTGACCCGGAGAGACCTTGCCCAGAGGTCGGAAGGATCCTCTCCAAAGGTGGTGGCCGACGTCATGACCCCGAACCCGGTCACCGTGAAGCCGGAACAACGCTGCTCCGCGGCCCTGGAAGCGATGGTCATGCGTGACGTGGGCCATCTGCCGGTCGTGGACGATGAGGCGCGGCTCGTCGGCTATCTGTCCCGGGGAGACTTGCTCCGCGCCTGGCGATCGCGCATCGAAGAGGAGCGGGAGAAGGAGATCGTCTTCCGGCTTTGGCGACGCGGGCCTGAGGCACCGACCCCCGATCCCCCGCCTCCTTCGCGGTAAGCTACCTCGATTTCCAGGAGAGCCCGCGGGCCGCCACGACGAAGAACACGATCGCGAAGCCCAAGGTGATGATGAGGTCGACGAGGGCCGTCGACTCGTTTCCGAAGGTCATGGTCGCTCGCAGCCCCTCGTTGATGTACGTCAAGGGGAGGAACCGCGCCCCGGCCTGGAGGAACGCGGGCATCGCGTCGACCGGGAAGAAGGAGCCGGCCAGGAACATCATGGGGAATCCGATCGCGTTCGCAATCGCGGCCCCGGTCTCGGGATCCCGCACGAAAATCCCGAGGACCATGCCCAGCGACGTGAATTCCAAGGTGCCCGCCATCGTGATGAGCAGGGCCATGGGCGTCACGACCGCCTTCATCGAGAAGACGAGCACCCCGACGAGGACCATGAGGGCGACGGAGACGAAGAGCAGGAGGATGTGGAAGCCGACCTTCGAGGCGAGCCACTGGGCCTTGCTCAGCTTGGTCGTGGCGAGGAGTTTGAAGTACCGCCGGCTCCGGTACTCCGCACAAATCGCGGTCATGCCGAAGAGCGGGGTCGAGAGGATCGTGAACCCGATGATCCCGGGCAGGAAGAGGTCGATGTACGTTAGGCTCCGTAGGCCGGGAACCGAGGTGCGCTCGACACCGACCACCTCGGTCGCGTTCGCGATGCCGAGGTTGAACTGGGTCGCCACCTCCTTGACGACCGACACGGCAACCTGATATGACGTCTGGGTCTCGTCTCCGGCGATCGTGAGGTTCGCATACGCCTTCGTCCCGTTCTGGGCCTTCGCCAGGGCGGTTTGGAAGCCCGCCGGAATCTGGAGGGCAACGTTGATCGAGTGATCCCGAATATACTGCGAAAAATCAGCCCCCGTAGGAATGATTTGGATCGTCGTGACGTTCGTCTTGGCCAGCGCGTCGACGAACGCGCGAGAGGCCTGCGTCCCGTCCAGGTCTTGCACGTACAAGGTTACCCGGGACGATCCGGAGGAACCGAAGATGGCGCCGAACAGGAGGATGAGCAGGATCGGAAAGACGAGGGCGAAGAACGTCCCGACCCGCGAACGAAGGTATTGGGTCCCAAAGGCCTTCAGGTCCGCGAGGACCCGATTCATGCCGCGAGCACCCCCTCCTGCATGCGCGCACCCACGAGCTTCAGGAACACGTCCTCGAGGCTGGCTCGTTTCGTGTAAATCTCCGTGAGGGGGAGATCGATCGAGGCCAGCTTCTCGAGCATGCGTCGCATGTCGCTGGCCGCGGGCACCCGCACCGCGACGTCTGATCCGTTGAGTTCGGCCGCGACGCCTCGGGACCTCATGGCCGCGAGTCCGGCCTCCCCGGCACCCGCGAGGACGATCGTGGACCCGCCTCCGTGCTGGACAATCAATTCCTGAGGCGAACCGCGGGCGATAATCTTCCCGTGGTTCATGATTGCGACGTCGTCGGCGAGTTGTTCCGCCTCGTCCAGGTAGTGGGTCGTCAGGAGGATCGTCGTCCCCTCCCGCTTGAGCTCGCGGATGAGCTCCCACAGCTCCCGGCGGGCGCTGGGATCGAGCCCGGTCGTGGGTTCGTCGAGGAAGACGAGCTCCGGGCGACCGACGAGGGACATCGCGATGCCGAGCCGTCGCTTCTCGCCGCCGGAGAGGTTCATCGCCAGGGTGTCCGCCCGGTCCGTGAGGCCGACGGTCTCGATGATCGTTCGGATCTCTTCCTCAGCCATCGGCCGATCAAAGAGATCGGCCCAGTAAGCGACCGCCTCCCGCGGCCGGAGTCGGTCGAAGGGCTCGAAATCCTGCGGCAGGACCCCCACCCGGTCCCGAATCTTCCGATACCCAGATTGGACATCCTCGCCCAGGACCCGGGCCGTGCCGGACGTCGGATCGCGGAGGCCCTCGAGGATCTCGACCGTCGTCGTCTTGCCCGCGCCGTTCGGGCCAAGGAGGGAGAACATCTCTCCTCTCGGGACATCGAACGTGATCCCATCGACGGCCTTCGCGCCCGGGTAGTGCTTCGTCAGGTCCCGGACATCGATGACCGGCTCCCCCGTCGTCCCCGTCCTCTCCGGCGGCGCGGAGGGCCCGCCCGCTTGAATAGCTTTCGCCGGAGCCCCCGGGGTCGGGCCGTGACCTTTCATACCTGATAACGTCGCCACGGCCCTTAAATAAAGAGGCGCGCGCTGGATGACGTCCGTGAGAACCGCCAACTGGAGGAAAGCGCGAGCCCTCCTCTGGGTCAGCCTGACAATCGTCGTGATCACGTCGACTTTCGTGCTCGGCGGCGTGATCCAGATCCCCGGCCTTCCCGCGCCGAAGGTGAACCTGTCGGCCTACGGGCCCTGGGTGTTCATCGTCCTCGTCCTGATCGCGACGAAGGCCCTCCTCGAGATCCTGCGGCCGGTCTTCCGGGCCGCGCTCCGCTCCCACGTGCGGTACGAAGCGGACATCTTCGCCCACTTCCAGATCGTCTCCTACGCCGTCTGGGCCACGGCCTTCGTCCTCGTCCTGTTCATCGTCACGAGCTTCGGCGGCGCCCAGGAGTTCGGATTCCTCGGGACGGCCTTCGTGTCCGCGGCGTTGATCTTCACCTTGCAAGAACCGCTCTTGAACGTCGTCGGGTGGATGGTCGTCACGGTCATGGGCCTCTACAAGCTGGGTGACCGGATCGAGATAAACACCACCCGCGGGTACGTCATCCAGGTGACGCCGATGAACACGACCCTGCGCGAATTCGGCGGGGTCCTGTACGGGGACAGTTTCACCGGCCGCCACGTCACCGTGCCGAACAGCTACGTGCTCAAGTCGAACGTGTTCAACTACACGCGCGACACGCCGTTCATCTGGGACCAGATCACGGTCAGCGTGACGTACGAGAGCGACATGAAGCTCGCGGAACGCCTCATCCTGGACTGCGCCGAGGAGACGGTCGGGCCCATGATGCGGGAAAACCGGGCGCAGCTGCGGGCGAAGTACGAGTTCGCGGACCTCGCGGACTACATGGCGGAGGAGCCGAAGGTGGGCTGGGCCTTTGGAGCGTCCGCGATCGAGCTGAACCTGCTCTACTTCTGCCCCGCGTTTGCGAAGGGGTTCTACCGGAGCCGCCTCGTGCGGCGCATCTACGAGGTCCTCATGGCCGAACCTCGGGTCCAGTTCGCCTACCCGCACGTCCAGTTCGTCCCGGAGGGCGCGACCCAGACGCAACCCCGCGAGAGGGAGCCGGAGAAGAAGCCGGAGAAGGAGCCGGAGAAAGAGGCCGTCCGACCGAAGGAAAAACTGCCCATCCCACGCTGAGGGAAGGCTACCGTATCCTTTATTAGACGTCCCCCTCTCTGCGCGCCCGTGGCCCCTCCCTTTCGCGCCCACACGTCGATTGGGCCGAAGGACCAGGGGTCCGAGGCCACCCTGGCCGGATGGGTCGAGGACGTCCGGAACCTCGGCGGCATCGCCTTCCTGATCGTCCGCCAGCGGGCCGGGACCTTCCAGGCCACGGTCAAGAAGAAGTCGGACGAGGACCTCTTCAACCGGGCCTCGAAGCTCGTGCGGGAGAGCGTCGTCGCGGTCCGCGGGACGATCCAGACGAGCCCTCAAGCGCGAAACGGGTGGGAGCTCGTCGCGACCTCGATCGAGGTCCTGAGCCCCGCGGCAGCCCCGCTGCCGCTCCCTGTCGCCGACAGGGTGGGGGCCGAGATGGACACGCGCTTCGACAATCGGACCCTCGACTTGCGGAAGCCGGAGCGTCGGGCCATCTTCCGAATCCGCGCGATCGTGGCCGCCGCGCTCCGAGCCAACCTGGACCGCCAGGAGTTCGTCGAGGTCCACACCCCAAAGCTCTCCGGCGCCGGGGCCGAGGGGGGCGCGACCCTCTTCGCCACGGACTACTTCGGCCGCAAGGCGTACCTGAGCCAGAGCCCGCAGCTGTACAAGCAGATGCTCATGTCGACCGGCCTGGATCGGGTCTACGAGATCGCCCCCGCGTTCCGGGCCGAGCCCTCGGACACGGTCCGGCACGTTACGGAGTTCACGTCCTTCGACGCCGAGGTCGCGTGGATCGAGGGCCAGGAAGACGTCTTCCCATTCCTCGAGGGGGCCGTGGCCAGCGCGGTCGAACGGGTGCGGGCGGAAGCGAAGGTCGAACTGGAACTGCTCCGTGCAACCCCCAAGGCTTTGAGGACTCCGTTCAAGCGGCTCGACTACTCCGAAGCCCTGGAGGTCCTGCGAGGCCGTGGGAAACGCGTTCGCGAAGGCGAGGACATCGACACGGAGGCGGAGAAGCTCCTCGGGGCCGCGATGGCCGAGGAAGGCCACGAGATCTTCTTCCTGACCGGATATCCGACGGCGATCAAGCCCTTCTACGTCATGTCGGACGCGGAGGATCCGGAGCGCTCCCATTCCTTCGACCTGGAGTACAAGGGGGACGAGATGGCGTCCGGAGGACAACGGGAGCACCGGTACGACGCCCTCGTTTCGAAGATCAAGGGGAAGGGGTTGAACCCGGAGAACTTCGAGTTCTACCTCCGAGCTTTTCGGTATGGCATGCCTCCCCACGGAGGGTGGGGCTTCGGGCTGGACCGGTTCGTCCAGAAGCTCCTCGACCTGCCCAACATCCGTGAGGCGATCCTGTTCCCTCGGGACCGCACGCGGTTGGTCCCCTAGGCCCCGCGATGAGCCAAATAGCTCTGACCTACCAACGAGCTAGCATAGCAAAGCGTCTATTTGGGCCGGGCATCAGGACCATTCGGATGCAATTTTGATGAGTTCCCCGGATGGCCTATCGAGAATTCGAGTTGTCCTTATCGTCTCATGGCAGGCGCTGTACTTTGTTCCGGACCTGCCTGGCCGGTTCGATATGTCCGGTATGCGGATTGGATTTGAGTTCAATCGGTCGCATAGAACTTTCACCCACCTCCCCCTTTTCATTATATATAACAGCATGGGGAGGCCATCGAAGGAGACGTCCTCGTCGGAAAAACTTTGAATAGGTATGAACGCATATGGATGTAGCATGACTCGTTTCCGCTTCCGCCGGGGTTCGGTCGAACTTGAAATCGAGTATTCTACCGAAATACCGTCGGAGGATAAAGAACTCATCACATCTCTGATGGGGAACTTCGAGGGACTGCTGAGCGGCCGCGAGACGCCAATCATCGAGGAGGATGATCAATCCGAGGCGCCCACCGAAAGGACGGAAAAGAAGTCAAAGCGGGGCGGCGCACGAAGGCCCTTCGTGGCCCCTGGCGTCGACAATCTCATTGCGACGAAGTGGCTCGTCGAGAAGACGACAGACGAGGTCGTCTCCAAGCTGAAGGCTGACGGCATCGTCGGGGCGAACGAGGACAACGTGGCGTCCGCGCTCCTACGCAAGGTTCAGCGGCGTGCGCTCGTAAGGACGGAGAGGGATGGGGAATGGGTGTGGACGATTCCGACACTATAGCGGATGGGCCCTGGGGGCAAGTGCGAGTCAAGCAACCAATCGTCAAGCGACTTGGCGGGAGGTGAACGGGACGAGCGAAGAAGATGATGCGAGTGAGATGCGCAACTGGATTCGGAAGAACATGGTATCGGACCCGCCGAGCATCCTGCGCGAGAACCGTGAGCGCGCCGCGAAGTTCGTCGGCGTCGCCGCGGACGGATCCGTCGCGGTGAGGTCCACAGAGACCTGGCCTGCCCGCGACAGGATAGCGGCGTACTTCGTCGGCAAGCAGTATGCGGCGGCCGCAGGCTTCGCGCAGGACGCAGTGGTGGAAAACCAGGAGCTCGTTGCGAACCTGGGCATCCCCGACAATACAGTGGCCCCGCGCGTCAAGGAACTCCGAGACGGCCACGTCATCAACTCGGTCGGCAACGGCCGGCACGTGCTACCGCCCAGCGGCGTGAAGCGCGTTCTCGACGACCTCGAGAAGCTGTAACGCGACTAACAACTCGTCGCGGAGTCGCCGGGCTGCGTGGTTCTGGCGACTCAACTTTTTTCTGACTCGAAAGGTGGGGGCAGACCGATGAGACTTTCATCCTGTGAGGTCGATCCCCTCCACGAGACGGAGAGGGTGCCGAGCCCATACCCTGCCATCGTGCTCGCGCCGATACCCAGGCGAACTCGGGTACCAAGCCTTTTGTAGCCGGGTCGACGATTCACGGACTCGGCTTCGGGGGATTGGGTCATGAAGGAGTTCAAGGTGTTCGTTGCGGACCGGCCGGGGGAACTTGCGCGGGTGACGGAGGCATTGGCCAGCGCGGCGGTGAACATCCGGGCCATCGCGAGCGAGACGAAACGCGACACGTCGTTCCTCCGGGTCGTGACCTCCGACGTGACCACGACGGAAAAGGCCCTCTCCCTCGCGGGCCTCAAGTATGAGTTGAGCGACATCATGAACCTGGACTTGCTCGACCGACCGGGGGAGCTCGCGAAAGTCGCCCGGCGGCTGGCTCGGGCGGGGATTAACGTCCACTCCCTCTACATCCTCGGCTCGAAGAACGGGCGCACCGAGGTCGCCCTCGTCGTCGACGACCCGGAGAGGGCGAAGTCCGCACTCAAGTAACGCCGACCTGCACCATCGTGGGCGCCGCCGGCGATTGGCACGTATTCGCCCTTCCCTCGCATACACTTAAGAAGGGTGGATTATCATAAAGGGAATCGAATACAACCTGCGTCGAGGAGATGGGACTCGATGGGCGGTACGGTCACCAAGGGCAATCGGCTTCAAGTGTTGGCCCGTCGCGAACTGGAACGACAAGGCTACGTCGTCCACACGGCGGTGAGGAGCGCCCAGAGGCGCGGTCCGATCTGGATCAGCCAGACGACGGACATCTTCAACGCGTTCGACCTCATCGCCACGCGGATCAACCCGCCCCATCCCCTCCGGTTCGTCCAGGTGACCACGATTTCCCACGTGAGCGAGCGGGTCCGAAAGGTGGACCCGGTGCCGATCAACACGTCGCTCGCCAGCGTGGAAATTTGGGCGTACGTCGGGGGTCAGAAACGCCTCGACCGTCGATACAAGGACCGGAAGGTGTGGCTGCCGCGGAATTACTTCCAGGTGTACCTCAAGTCGCGCAACTGGGAGCCGGATCCGCGGGAACGAATCCCCGTCGGGGAAGCGGAGCCGCAGCCCGCGGTCAAGGTCGAACGAGTCCCGAAGCCGGACGAGCGGTCCCGAGCCCTTGCGCAAGTCCGCCGCCGGCGGGCGGCACGGGCATAGCGTCCCCCCCGGACGTCGTGCGTTTCAGCACTCACAGAGGTCGTCACACCGACGGTCGGCTGACCCTCTTCTCATCACGAACGCGAGGGCCCGAACGCGAGCCGGGTAGATGGGGTTTGCCTGCGTCGTGGCCGCCCTCGGGACCCTCCGAGCGGTTTTCAAGCGCCGGAATGTCGTGGGAAGTTTCTTAACATGATAATAATCTCGCATCCCTTATGGAAGTCCCTCCCGGCCGAGTGGAACGAATCTCGGACGGAGGTGCGGAGACGATCCGAGCGATCCTAGCCGAACTCCGGGCCATGAAGTTCAACGGGGTCCTCAAGACCTCCGTGTACCGCGGCGACACGCCCTCCCAGGGCGTGCTCGTCCTGAGGGGCGGGGACGGGGTGCTCGCGGAGCATCGGTCGAAGGTCGACGTCGCCGGGCCTCAGGCGATCCCGGAAATCCTTCGGGACGCCACGAGCCCGCGGGCCCAAGTCGAGGTCCGGACCTACGACTATGGCCATTCGAAGATCAGCCTCGACCACCTGCAACGGGCGAATCCGGAGGCCGCGGTCCCCGGGATCGGGAATCCGGATAAGGTCTTCGCCCAGGTGGAGGCCCTGGAGGCCGCGGAGCGGGAGGCCTATCTGCAAGATCTCCAGATCAGCCGGGAGCGCGAGCAGAGGCTCGTCGACCGCGAGGAGGAGCTGTACCACCGGAAATGGGAGATGGAGCAGGAATACCAGCGGAGCGCGATCCGGCAGAAGGAGATCGACTCGTTGCGCGCGGAACTCCAAGCCGTGAAGGAGGCGAGCGGGAGGATCATGCAGCAGCTTGAGGAGCGCCGGACGAAGGGGGACGTCGAGGTCCAATCCCAGCGCACTCTCCTGGCGATCGAGACGGAGAAAGTCCGAACGGAGCTCGAGTCCCAGAGGCGTGCGCTCGTGGAGCGCTCGGCGAAGCTGGAGAGCCTCGAGCGAGACCTCCAAGCCCGCGAGGCGGTCCTCGCGGAAAAGGAGGCCGTCTTCGGGGCCCACGGCGGGACGGTGGAGCAAGAGCGGAGGCAGCTGAACGAGCTGTATGCGAGCCTCCAAACGGAGATGGAGAAGGTCTCCGAGGCCCGCATGGCGTTCGACGATCGCCTCGTAGAGACGGAACGCCGCGAGAAGGACCTGATCGTGCGGGAACAGGCGGCCCGAGAATGGGAGGACCGGCTGCGCGGTCTCGAGGCGTCGGTGTCCGCGCGCGAGCAGGCGCTCGGCGAACGAGAGCAGGGAATCGCGGGCGCCCTGAAGGAGCTCGAGGAACGGGAGGCCCGCCTGCAATCCGAGGCCCAGCGAATCGAAAGGGAAGCGGCTGCGGCCGCGGAACGGGACGCATCCCTGGACGACCGCCGCGAGGAGCTCGCGCGCGCGACGAAGCGGATGGAACGGGCCGCGGCGGAGCTCGCCGCGAAGGATCGGAAGATCGCCGCGGAGGAGCAGGAGGTCCGAGAACAGCAGGTCC
>DASQXV010000003.1:0-8643 GCA_035639595.1 Thermoplasmata archaeon
TCCCCAAAGGGCCCGCGACCTTGCGGCTCGTCTTCTCGGGCGTCCTGAACGACGAGCTCGCGGGATTCTACCGCAGCCGCTACACGATGTCCGATGGGACGGAGGGATTCATGGCCGCGACCCAGTTCGAATCCACGGATGCCCGGCGGGCGTTCCCCTGCTGGGACGAGCCCGCGACGAAGGCGGTCTTCGAGGTCTCCCTCGTCGTGCCGAGGGGCATGACCGCGGTCTCGAACACCCCCATGGCCGAGGGGAAGGACCTCGGGGATGGCAACCGCCTGATCCGGTTCGGCGAGACGCCGCGGATGTCCACGTACCTCGTCGCCTTTGCCGTCGGACCCCTCGCGGCCCTCGAGCGCCGAGCCCGCACGGGAGCGAAGGTCGGCGTGTGGGCCCTCCCCGACCGGATCGCGCACGGCCGGTGGGCGCTGGACGAATCGATCCGGATCCTCGACTACCTGAACGAGTACTACGGCGTCCCGTACCCGCTCCCCAAGCTCGACCACATCGCCCTCCAGGACTTCGCCGCCGGCGCGATGGAGAACTGGGGGGCGATCACGTACCGGGAGCGGATCCTCCTCTTCGACCCCGCGACGTCGTCGGCCCAGACGCGGCAGAACATCGTCGATGTGATCGCCCACGAGACCGCCCACATGTGGTTCGGGGACCTCGTCACGATGGCGTGGTGGGACGACCTCTGGTTGAACGAAAGCTTCGCGACGTGGATGGGGACGAAGACCGTCGGTGCGTTGCATCCCGAGTGGGAGATGTGGACCCAGTTCCTGGACAACGACATCGTCCGTGGGCTCGCCCTCGACGGGCTCCGCAGCTCCCATCCGATCGAGGTCCCGGTCCACCATCCCGCGGAGATCCGGGAGATCTTCGACGACATCAGCTACAGCAAGGGCGCCTCGATCCTCCGGATGCTCGAGCAGTTCCTCGGCGAGGACAAGTTCCGCCGTGGGATCCGAAACTACCTGCGGGCCCACGCGTATGGCAACGCGCAGACGGAGGACCTTTGGGACGCCCTGGGGGCGGCCTCGAAGCAGCCCGTGAAGGTCCTCATGGGGACCTGGACGCGGCAGACCGGGTTCCCTCTGCTCGACGCGAAGGTGACCCGGAAGGCGGGGACCGCAAAGATTTCGGTTTCCCAATCGCGGTTCCTGTACACCCACATCCTCGGGTCGTCCAAGGACCCTACGCGATGGAAGGTTCCCGTTCGCATCCTCCGGGCGGGTCAGAAGAAGCCGACCGCTTTCCTGCTGAGCACGGCGAGCGAGTCGAAGCCCCTCGGTCGGTCCCGCCGAGCGGAGAAGGACGACTGGGTCAAGGTGAACGCGGGCCAGTCGGGCTTCTATCGGGTCAATTACCCGCCGGAGGAGTGGGAACGGCTGCAACGGGCGGTGGAGGCCGGGGAGCTGGGCCCGGAGGACCGGATCGGGCTCCAGAACGACGCCCACGCCCTGACCCGCGCCGGGTATCTGCCGGCGACCCGGCTCCTCGAGCTCACGTCCGCCTACCGGAACGAGGACGACGCCTCGGGATGGCGAATCATCGCGGACTCGTTGCACGACGTCGAGACCCTCATCGCGGACGAACCGTACTTCGACAAGTTCGACGCGTACGGACGGGAGCTGTTCCGCTCCGCGGGGAAGCGCGTCGGATGGGACGCCAAGCCTGGGGAAGGCCACCTGGACGCCCTCAAGCGGACGACCGTCCTCCTTCGACTCGGACACCATGGCGAGGCGTGGGCCCTCGACGAGGCCTCGAAACGCTTTGCGCGGTTCCTGAAGGATCCCGCGACCCTCCCTCCGGATCTCCGCGCGGTCGTCTATTCCCTGACCGCCCAGGGGGCGGACGAGTCCACGTACGAGAGCCTGTGGGACCTGAAGAGGAAAGCGGCCCTCCAGGAGGAGCAGGTCCGGCTCCTCCTCGCCTTGACCTACCCGCGGGACCCGCGGCTGCTGCAGGAGACGCTGCGGCGATCCCTGACGGATGAGGTGCGCTCCCAGGATGCCGTCCTCGTCATCACGAGCGTCGCGTCCGCCCGGCCGTCCGTCGGACGGGACCTCGCTTGGAACTTCGTCGAGGCGAATTGGGACGAGCTGTATCGCCGGTACGCGGAGTCCGGGTTCCTGATCCGTCGGCTCGTGCAGATCGCGCAGGAGTTCTCGACTCCGGACGCCGCGAAGGACCTCGAGCGGTTCTTCCGCGGGAGGGAGGCCCCCGAGGTCCGCCGCGCGGTCCAGCAGGCGATCGAGAAGATCCGCGTGAACGCGGCCTGGCGGAAGCGGAACGCGAAGGGCCTCGCGGACTGGTTCGCGGGCCGCTGAGGTCGATTCCCGTCCGGCCCGTGGTTCCCTGGACGGATAGGTTTTTGTTGGACGCCATCCTTGGGAACGTCAAATGTCGGTCGTCCGAGTGAACCGCAAGGTGAAGGCGGGGAAGCACGCCTTGCTCGAGGTGTTCCCGGGCCTCGATCGATCGGACGCCTTCATCGCCCTCTTCCCCGACGGCCTGCGGGCGGAGGTCCTCCGGGGCTGCAAGATCGATGTCGTGCCCGAGGACATGTACATGTACATCGACGACAAGGCCGGCAACGTGGTCGCGGGCCTCGGGTATCTGCGGGAGGGGGAAGAGAAGATCCTGTACCTCGACGTCCTGCACGAGCTCACGCACATCCGGCAATGGCACGCGGGGAAGGAGCTATGGGACCGCCGATACAATTACGTCGATCGTCCAACGGAGATCGAGGCGTACCAGGTCGCCGTCGAGGAGGCCCGGCGGCTCGGGATGACGGACCGCGAGATCGCGGACTACCTCCGCGTCGAGTGGACGAGCCGCGAGGAACACGAACGGCTGTGCAAGCACCTCGGCGTCCGCAGCCCGGAGTCCCGCGCGGTCTGAGCAAAGGCCTCAAGCCAAGAAATCCCACTGTGGCACGCCGCGTGCGAGGGATCTCGTGACGATCGCCATCGAGGATTTCAAGAAGGTCGAGATGCGCGTGGGCCGGGTGATCGACGTCCAAGATTTCCCGGAGGCGCGGAATCCGTCGTACAAGCTCCGGATCGATTTCGGGCCGATGGGAAGGCGCGCGTCCTCGGCCGCTGTTCAGCCCTGGTATCGGAAGGACGAACTGCTCGGGCGTCTCGTCGTCGCGGTGACGAACTTCCCGCCCCGCCAGATCGGGCCCTTCATTTCCGAGGTGCTGTGCCTCGGCGCCGTCGAGTCGGACGGCCGGGTCATCCTCCTTCGGCCCGACGAGGAGGCGGAGCTCGGTGCCCGGATCGCCTGAGGCAGGCCGTGAGTTCCTCATCCGAGCGTGCGGCATCCTGATCCACGAGAATTCGGTCCTGATGCAGGAAGCCGAGGCGAGCAGCGGGGGAGCGACCTACGCCCTTCCGGGCGGCCATCTCGAGTTCGGGGAGACTCTCGCCGCGTGCCTCGCCCGCGAGATCTTCGAGGAGGCAGGCCTGAACGTCGAGGCCGAGAAGCTCGTCTACGTCCATGAGAACTTCTACGCTACGAAAGGGATTCGGACCCACGAGATCGGGTTCTACTTCCTCGTCGACCTCAACTCGGAGTTCCCTCGTCCCGACCCCGCAGGCTATATCCCAAGCCGCGAGCCGCACATCCGGATGCGGCTCCTTCCGCTGACTCAGCTTTCCGCGTTCCCCGTGATGCCGGAGTTCCTCCGGAAGGAACTCCCAGCGGCTGTCGCCGATCAGTTCTCCAGCCCCACTCGCCATCTCATCGCGCGGGAGGGCTGACGATAAAGGTACGCATCCGGCGCCTGAGGGCCTCGGACTACGATGCCCTGATCCGCCTCTTTCGCGTCTGCGGGCTCGAGCCCCGCACGAAGGGTCGCGACGGCCGGGCGGCCATCGTCCGGCAGCTCCGGTTCCGCGGGAACGTGTACCTCGGGGCTTTCGACCGCGATCGCCTGATCGGCGCGGTCCTGGGAACCCACGACACCCGGAAAGGCTGGATCAATCGCCTCGCCGTCCACCCGGACTACCGGCGGAAGGGGCTTGCCTCCCGTCTCGTGCGAGCGGCGGAGAAAGGCCTGCGGGCCCGAGGCATGCGGATGTTCGCGGCCCTGATCGAGGAGGGCAACGAGGCGTCGGAGGCGACCTTCCGCGGCTTGGGGTACGAGATCCTGCCGATCCGATACGCACGGAAAAAGGCTCATCCGGGAATCTAGGGGATGACCTTGAGCTCCTTCCCGATCTTCTCGTAGGCGCGCAGGGCGTCGTCGAGGTCCTGCCGCTTCAGGCCCGCGTTGACGATGTTCCGGATCCGGGCCTTGTCCCGCGCGACCATCGGGAAGACGATCGGGAGGGCGAACACCCCTTCCTCGAACAGACGTTCGCTGAACCGTTTCGCGGTCGCGGACTCGCCGAGCATGACCGGCGTGATGGGCGTCTCGCTCCGCCCGATGTCGAAGCCCATCTGGACGAGTCGCTTCTTGAAGTACTTCGTGTTCGACCACAGCTTTTTCACATGCCGCGGCTCCGTCTCCAGGACGTCGATCGCGGCGATGCAGGCCGCCGTCACGGCGGGAGGATGGGATCCGCTGAGGAGCCACGTGCGGGACTTGTTGAGGGCGAAGTTCCGCAGGTCGTTCGATCCCGCGATGTAGCCGCCGACGACCCCGAGGGCCTTCGAGAACGTGCCGAGTTCGATCTGGATCTTGTCCTCCACGTGGAAGTGGGAGGCGACGCCCCGGCCGCCCTCCCCCAGGACGCCCTCCCCGTGGGCGTCGTCGATGTAGACCATCGCGCCGAAGCGCTCGCTGAGCTCCGCGATCCGATCCACCGGCGCTATGTCCCCGTCCATCGAGAAGACGCCGTCGCTGACGACGAGGATCTTCTTCGCCCAGCCGTCGGCTTCCTTGAGGGCGCGCTCCAGGTCCCCCATGTCGCAGTGCTTGTAGATGATCCGCTGCGCCTTCGTGAGCCGCACGCCGTCGATGATGCTCCCGTGGTTAAGCTCGTCCGTGATGAGGGCATCGCCCTCCCCGACGAGCTGCGGGATGAGGCCCGCATTCCCGGCGAAGCCGCTCATGTAGAACAGGGCCGCCTCGCGGCGTTT
Organism: Thermoplasmata archaeon; assembly: GCA_035639595.1. Lineage (GTDB taxonomy): Archaea > Thermoplasmatota > Thermoplasmata > RBG-16-68-12 > RBG-16-68-12 > RBG-16-68-12. Next base: position 5,095 of record DASQXV010000003.1, read on the forward strand.
GAACCGCGCGATCCTCCGCTCCAGCTCCTCGTGGAGGTCCAGGTTCCCCGCGATCGGCCGGACGCTCCCGCTCCCGGCCCCGTGGGTCCTGATCGCCTCCCGGGCGGCGCGCTTGACCTTCGGATGGTTCGAGAGGTTCAGGTAGTTGTTCGAGCAGAGCATGATGACCGTCTTGCCGTCCACGACGCTCCGTGGAGCGGACGGACCCTGGAGGACCCGCAGCTTCCAATCGAGGCTCTGCGCGACCAAGCTTTCGTACTCGGCCCGCATCCAAGAGGTCGGATCCCGCGTCGTCACGGTCAGGCCTCCATGGGAAACGCGACCTTCCCGCAATCGCCGCTCCGCATGACGTCCATCGCCTCTCCGTACTTGTCGAGGGGGAACTTGTGGGTCAGGATCGGGCGGAGGTTCAGGTTCCCGCTTCGCAGGAGGCCGCCCATCTGGTACCAGGTCTTGTACATGAGGCGGCCGTGGATGCCGTACATGGAGACGCCCTTCGTGACCATCTCCGACAGATCGAACGTGATGGGCTTCGCGTACAGGCCGAGGATGTGGAGCCCGCCCGCGGGCCGCACGACGGAGAGGCCTTGCCGGACGGCCTCCTCGCTCCCGGAGAACTCGAGGACCTCATCGACCCCTTCCCCCGAGGTCAGGTCCATGACCTCGTCGACCAGGCCCTTGCCCGACCGCAGGACGGCGTGGGCCCCGACCTGCTTCGCGAGGTCCATCCGGTATTCGTTCCGATGGCCCACGGCGATCACCCGCGCCGCTCCCATCGCGCGGCAGACCGCGACCGCCATGAGGCCAATGGGACCGAGGCCGAAGATCGCGACCGTCTTGCCCGGGACGTTCGCGTTCGTCGTCGTGTAGACAGCGTTCCCGAGCGGGTCCTGCATCGTCGCGAGCTCCGGCGGCAGGTCCTGATCGTTCACGATCACGTTTGACGCCGGCACCTTGAGGTATTCCGCGAACGCGCCGTCCCGATCGATCCCGATGATCGACACGGACTTGCACACGTGGGCGTTCCCGGTGCGGCACATGTAGCATGTGCCGTCCGCGATGTGGCCCTCGGCGCTCACGTAATCGCCTTTCTTCAGGCCAACGACGTTCGATCCGGTCCCTTCGACGTGACCTGCGAACTCGTGGCCCTGGATCAGGGGGACCTTGATCCGCGCCTGGGCCCAGGCGTCCCAGTCGTAGATGTGGACGTCCGTGCCGCAAATCGAGGAGACCGCGACGCGGACGAGGACCTCGTCCGGCTTCAGGGAGGGGATCGGGACCTTGCGGATCTCCGTGCTCTTGGGCTCCGCCTTCGACTTCACCGCGGCCTTCATCGTCGACGTCAAGCAAAAACCCCGGGCGGGCGTGCTCAAGGGCTGCGCGTATTTCAACTTTCTAGGAACGCGGCGGCTCCCTCGTCTATGCTTGGATCGGGTGGACCTTTGAGGTCCGGTACCCGACGAGGACGAAGAGGTATTCCCTCTGACGGAACGCGCGATCGAGGTCCGGGTCGCCCGTGTCCACCCGGAGGATGGGCGTCGCCGCGAGCTTGCCCGGGGTCGCGACGATGATCACGTTCGGAATCCCGATTCGGCGAAGGACCGCCGGGCTCACCTGGAGGTTGCCTCGGCCGAGGATGAATCCCTGGGCCCCGATCGGGCTCACGACGAGTTTCGCCTTGGGATGGCCCTCGAGGAGGTCGAGGAGACGGGCCTCGTTCAGGTCCTTCGCGATCGTCTTCCCGTCGAGGACCGCGTCGATGCCCAGGAGGGTCTTCTCGAGGCCGAGGGACGAGGCGATCCCGTGCGTCGTCGAGCCGGGTCCGAGCAGGAACAGGGTGTCCGGGTTTTCCTCGAACAGGTCGGAGAAGTGCACGGCGAGTTCCGCCCGGACCGAATCTTCGCTGAGCTCGGAGATCATCATCTTTCCCGACGACACGAGGTGGGGCTCGACGAGGGTCTTCGCGGTCGAGAAGAGGCGGACGGTCCAGCGGCCCTCCCGGTACGCGTCCTCGTCCAGGTCGAGGAGCTCGGCGGGGCCTTCCCGGAGTTGCCCTCGGAGGAAGGCCAAGAGGAGGTCCGCACCGGCCGCGGCGTGGACCGCGAAGACACCGGAGTACATCTTGACGCCGGCGGGGATGCCGAGGATCGGGACGCGGTCCGCGACCGTCGCCGAGACGTCCCGTGCGGTGCCGTCTCCGCCACAGAACACGATGACCTCGGCCCCCGCCGCGAGGCTCCTTTCCACGGTCCGCCGCGTGTCCTCGGCGTCCGTCCTCGCGGGAGGGTCGTAAACGATGTGGATCGCCTCCGAAGAGATGCCCGCCTCCCGGAGCGGCCGCTCGCCCATGTCGCCTCGGGCGGTGACCCAGAGGATCGCCGCCTCCGGATCGTTCGAACGCCTCTCGACGACGGCTTTCGCGAAGGCGCGCGCGAGGGGGACCGCGACGGCCTCCGCGCCCGCGGCGAGCGCCTCCTCCACGACGCCGTCGGTCCCCTTGAGGCCCACCCGACCCCCGAGGCCCGCAATCGGATTGACGACGAGGCCGACCTTCCGCACGGGTGCAAGACCCGCCCCGACGTATTTCGACCTTGCGAGGGGCCGCCGGCCCCGGGTTTCGACTACGTCTCCGGAGCCTTGCGCCAAGCTCGGGACAAGGCCGCGGGAGGCGATGCGACGGCCAGGTGGGCGAGGTAGCCGATCGCGGCGAGGGGGAGCATTGGCCACAGGGAGGGAGCGAGGCCGACCGCCGTCGAGAGCCCCGCGGCGATCCCGAGTTGGATGATCCGGAGCTCGTTGCGGGTCACGGATTCCAAGTCGTCCGCCTTCGTCCGAAGGTGGATCGCGACGGCCGGGAGCGTCCACGCGGTCCCCAGGAGGAACGCAGGATGGACGAGGGTCCCCAGGACTCCGTAGAGGAGTGCGGCGACGGCGGCCAGTCCGGCCGCGTACCTCTTCGACCGCGCGAGACCAATCGCGACGACCGTCGTCCGCTTCGGAGGGTGAGCAGCCGCGTCCATGGGCGTGTCGAGGTAGTGGTGGACCATGAGCATGCCCATGCATACGAGCGCGTGGGCGGACAGCGCGAGGACCGCGACCGCGGAGATCGAGCCGGCCTGGATCGCGTACGCCCCGACGCCCGAGAGGAGAACCCCGGGGAACCCGCCCAACCACTCGCCGGCAAAGGGCCTGTACGCGGTCGCGATGGGAGGCGCCGTGTACGCGATTCCCAGGAGGTAGCCGGCGACGATAAGGAGGGCGAGCCACGCGGCCCGGGCGACGATCACCCAGAGCATCAGGGCCGCGATTGCGATGCTGGACACCGCGAAGATGACCCACAGGTCCCGTTCCTCGAGCAAGGAGAGGTTCCGAACCCGGCTCCCGCCGGACAGGGCGCGACCCTCCCCGATCCGGTCCGTCCCGCTCCGCCAGTCGTAGATTTCGTTGATTGAGTGCGTGGACCAGCCCTGGATGAGACCGCCCAGGGCGAGGGATACGGCGAACGACGGGACGTCGAACCGGCCGATCGCCCAGCCGCCAAGGGCCGTC
>DASQXV010000004.1:0-6060 GCA_035639595.1 Thermoplasmata archaeon
AACAACGCACGGTATCGTCACTTGGAATGAATCGCATTCGGGCCGCGCGCGGTCCGGGATTGCGCTGCCAGGGATGGCGTCAAGAAGCAATCCTTCGGATGCTCGAGAACAACCTGGAGAACGCGGAGAAGCCGGACGAGCTGATCATCTATGGCGGCACCGGCAAGGCGGCCCGAAACTGGGAGGCCTTTCATCGAATTGACGAGGCCCTGCGCGCACTGAAAGACGACGAAACGCTAATCGTCCAGAGCGGCAAACCGGTCGCCATCTTCCGGACCCACCGCGATGCGCCACGGGTCTTGATCGCGAACGCGAACCTCGTGCCACGCTGGTCGACGTGGGAGACCTTCCGCGAACTCGAGTCTCTCGGCCTCACGATGTACGGACAGATGACCGCAGGCGGATGGTCGTACATCGGATCGCAGGGGATCGTCCAGGGCACCTACGAGACGTTCGCGGCATGCGCCCGCCAACACTTCGGTGGCTCTCTCGCGGGCCGCCTCGTCCTGACCGGAGGCATGGGCGGCATGGGAGGCGCCCAGCCTCTCGCGGTCAAGATGAACGGAGGCGTGTGCCTCGATGTCGAAGTCGACGAGGCGCGGATCCAGCGCAGGGTCGCGAACAAGTATTGCGACCGGATGGTCCGCACGTTGAAGGAGGCTCTCGACTTGACCGGGCAGGCGAAGGCCGAGCGAAAGGCCCTCTCCATCGGCCTCGTGGGAAACTGCGCCGAGGTCCATCCGGAACTCGTCCGACGCGGCATCACGCCTGACGTCGTCACGGACCAGACGAGCGCCCACGATCCTTTGGGCGGATACGTCCCGGTGGGCCTCTCCGTGAAAGAGGCCGATTCGCTGCGCGCATCGAATCCGCAGGAATACGTGAAGCGCGCCCGGGCGTCCATCGCGGCCCATGTGCAGGCCATGATCGCATTCCAGGAGAGAGGCAGCGTGGTCTTCGAGTACGGCAACGGCATCCGGGCCCAGGCGAAGGAGGCGGGCGTGAAGGACGCCTTCGCCTTCCAAGGCTTCATCCCGTTGTTCATCCGACCCATGTTCTTCGAGGGCCGCGGTCCCTTCCGATGGGTCGCGGTGACCGGAAACCCGGAGGATATCCGGAAGACGGACAGCGTCGTGCTGCGGGAATTCCCGAAGGACGAGACCCTCGCGCGCTGGATCCGCCTCGCGGAGGAGCACGTGCCGTGGGAAGGCCTTCCCGCCCGGGTGTGCTGGCTCGGATACGGGGAGCGCGCCCGCTTCGGCAAGATCATCAATCGGATGGTCGCCGCGGGCGATCTGAGCGGCCCGATCGTCATCACCCGGGACCACCTCGACGCCGGGTCCGTCGCGTCGCCGTACCGCGAGACGGAAGGGATGCGAGACCGCTCCGACGCGATCGCGGACTGGCCGATCCTGAACGCCTTGCTCAACACGGCCGCGGGCGCGGACTTGGTCGCCGTCCACAACGGCGGAGGCGTGGGGATCGGATACTCAACCCACGCGGGCGCCCTCGTCGTCTGCGACGGGACCGAGGACGCGGAGCGGCGGATCGAACGGGTCCTGACGACGGATCCGGGGATGGGCGTGGTCCGCCACGCGGATGCCGGCTATCCGGAGGCGGTCCGCTTCGCCAAGGATCACGACATCCGCATGCCGTCCCTCGAGTGAGCCCGCCATGGCCTGGCGTCATCCCCGGGTGACGGTGGACGGACTCGTCGTGGTGCAGGGGAAGCTCGTCGCGGTCCGGCGGGCGAACGAGCCCTTCCGAGGCATGCCGGCCCTCCCTGGCGGCTTCGTCGAACTCGGCGAGACCGTGGCTGAGGCCGTCGTCCGCGAGGTCCGGGAGGAGACCGGTCTCGAGACGAAGGTGGTCCGGTTCGTCGGGGTGTTCTCGGACCCAAAGCGGGATCCGAGGGGCCACACGGTGTCGATTGCCTTCTCCCTCGAAGCGATCGGGGGCGCCCTCGCTGCGGGGAGCGACGCCGCGGACATCGCCCTGATCGACCCGGAGCGGCCTCCCGCGATGGCCTTCGACCACAACGACATCGTGCGGGCCTGGCTCGGCCGCTAGAGTTCGGCCTTCGGACCCGACCAGGTCTTCTTCGCCGTCCCCGGGATCCAGCCCAGGAGGACGAAGAGGATTGAGACGACCACGACGATCGCGGCGCCGGCCGGAGTGGTTGTGGCACCGGGCTGGGTGAGTGCCGAGACGCCGAAGGCCCCGAGCCGTCCCACCATGCCCGCGATCCCGGAAACGATCCCGACTCGGAATCCCGCGGCGACGCTGACCCAGATGAGCCACGCGGCCGCCGCGAGGACGAAGAGGATCGACAGGCTGAACGGGAAGCTGGTCTCCGGTCCCGACACGAGCACGGGGACGGAAGGGATTGCGAGCAGGAGGGCGACCGCCGCGAACAGGACCTTGTAGACGCCTCCGTACCCGTACAGGTCTCGATACCGGCGCCCGACCTCCCTCGCGGGGCCGAGGGCCGCGATCGATGCGCCGGCGTTCCCGCCGTTCGCCGCCGTCGACTCCACGAGGTGTCCGCGAAGCTCCCGGACGATGTCCTCCCGGACGGCGGGGGACATGCCCGCCATCGCGCGACGCACCTCCGCGAGGTATTGGTCCATCGGGGTCATCGGGCGTCCTCCAGGACCCGCTCCGCGCCGCGGGTCATCGAGTCCCAGACCGCGAGGGCCTCCCGCAGGGCCCGGTGCCCTCGGTCCGTGAGCCGGTAGTATTTGCGGGGCATCCCGCTCTCCGGCTCCTGCCACCGGCTCGACACGAAGCCCCGCTCCTCGAGGCGCCGCAGGGCCGGATACAGGGTGCCCTCTTTGAGATCGAAGAAGCCGTCCGACCGCTCCCGTAGCTCGTGCAGGATCTGGAAGCCGTACTTCTCCTCCTTCGCGAGCAGCGCGAGGAGGCAGAGCTGGATCGACCCTTTCTTCAGTTCCGCGGTCCACTCCGGGGAGACTTCCGGCATCCGGTCCGCCTCGTATCCAGGGGTCTCTATTTCGGCTTTCGGTCGCGGCCTCGAGGCCCCGCGGGATGGAGGCGGTCATCGGCCTGAATCCCTCCAAGGATGATTGGAAAAGAAAAAGAAAGAGAGGCGCTCAGTTCGGGCGCCTCGCCTTCGCTCGGAAATACAGGGCGGGTCCCACGGCGATGGCGACGACCGCCAGCTGCACCGCGAGGATCGTCATCGGCGTGAGGTTCACGCTCACCGGCAGGTCGAGGAGGGCGTCCGCCGACATGACGGGGTCATGGACGATCACCTGGCCGGCCGGGTACACGAACGCTCCCCGGAGCCAGAAGCCCATGAAGTACGCCCCGTTGTGGGCCATCAACACGCCGGCGTGACCGCCTTGCAGGTTGAAGGTCATCGTCGACGGCGCGCCGTCCACGGTGACGTTCGTCGCCCACTGGAACCGTCCGATCCGCGTGAAGTCGTCGTCGAAGTAGACGCGGTCCCGCGTGTACAGCTGCGGCCGCGGTCGGTCCATCAGCGTGGTCGCATTTGCGATCGCATGGCCCGTCGCGTTGTCGGCGTGCTCCCGGAGGAGCGCCTCGTGTAGGAACAGGGCCGTCTTCTCGGGGATGTAGTTGCCCACGATCAGCTGGGTCACGAGGGCGAGCCGGTCGGTCGAGGCGGCGAAGTCCCAGCCCTCGATCCGGTGGTCGTACTTTGCGCCCATCGCGACGGTGGGTCCGGTCACGTTGTGGTAGCCGAGGAACTCGACCTTCTCGACATCGCGGGTCGCGACGTTCACGGTGACGCGATACCAGGGCACCTGGGCGCTCTTTTCCCGCACGTCCACGGTGAGGTGGAACGTGAACGCGACGAGGTTCAGCTTGCCGTCCCCGACGCTCGAGCCGTTCATCACATGGACGTAGGGCAGGTCCCGAGCAGACACCGTGAAGTTGACGTAGGTCACGCCCGCCACGGTCTCGTTCGTCAGGCCGCTCAGCTCCCACGCCGTCGTGAGGGTGGCCCCCTTCACGGGCAGGTTCGCGGTGAGGGAGGGGAACAGGGTCTCGAAGGACGCCAGGTCAAAGCCGTCCGAGGCGTTCGCCGTGCGGAATTCGATGAAGTGCGTCAGGCGCTGCCCGAAGACCGTATACACCGGGATCCCCCGGGTCGCGAGGTGTTCCCCCTGGGGGTCGACGATGTCCGCGCCGCCGAGGAACCGCTTGTACTCCGCGAAGATCACGACGTCATTCGGATGGACGCTGGTCCCGTACCGCACGCCGAAGAGGGCGTCCCCCGCCTTCACCGCGACCAGGTCTCCGCCGCCGAACCGGTCCGTGGTCATAGGACCGATCACGACGGGGGTGAGGTCGCGGCCCGTGCCGGCCGCGCTCGCGGTCCCCATCAATCCGAGGGGCACCAGGAGGAAGGCCGCCACGACCATTGCTGCCAACAGAGTTCGCATGTCCGTTCACCGTCCGCGTGAGGTATGTCGCCTCACTATGGGCATAGCCACGCTATGTATTGCCCATTATTTAATACCGTCTCCCCGATTCTCACGCGAGGCTTCGGGACGGCCGGGTTGGACGTGAGGGTGCCGCGACTCGTCCTCCTCGACGCGAACGCGCTCCTCATGCCCTTCCAGTTCCGCGTCCACCTGGACGCCGAGTTGCAGAGGCTCCTCGGGTCCGTGGACATCGCCGTGCCGCGTCCCGTCCTCGTCGAGCTGGAGGTCCTCGCCGAGCGGGACCGGACGGCGCGGGCCGCGTTGCGGCTCGCGAGCAAGTATCGGACGGTCGAGGCACCGGGTTCCGCGGACGACGCGCTGCTCGATCTCGCGAAGGCCTACGGCGCCGCGGTCGTGACCCTCGACCAGCCCCTCCTCGATCGCCTCCAGGCCGCGGGGGTCCCGCGAATCTTCCTCCGCTCCCGCAACCACCTGGTCGCCGAGGGCCTCTGACCGCGATAAAGCATATCCGAAGGGGCACCCTCACCGGCCCGGTGAAGCCGTATCACGTGGACACGCTCAAGGCGATCGCCCTCCTGGGCGGGATCAAGGATTACGTGGACCTCTCCTCGGGCGAGCTCGGCAAGCTGATCGGGGTGAGCCAGCAGAGCGCGTCCCAGCGGATCCTCGAGCTGATCCGGGACGGCCTCGTGGGGCGGGACCTCGCGACCCGCCGACAGCGGATTCGGCTCACGGCCCGCGGGGCCGACGTCCTCCGGAAGGAGTACGCGGACTACCAGCGCATCTTCGAAGTGAAGGAGACCCTGTCGATCTCCGGGGCCGTCGCGAGCGGCCTCGGGGAAGGGGCCTTCTACATGCGGCAGAAGGGGTACAAGGACCAGTTCCGAAAGAAGCTCTGGTTCGAGCCCTACGAGGGCACGCTGAACCTGAAGATGGTCGGCCCGGACCTCGCGAAGCTCCGGATCCTCGAGGAGACACCGGGGATCGAGATCAGCGGCTTCGAGGCCGCGGGCCGCACCTTCGGCGGCGCGAAATGCTTCCTCGCGACGGCCGGGCGGGTGGACTGCGCGGTCATCATGCCGATCCGGACCCACCACACGGACGTCCTCGAGGTCATCTCGAAGCACTACCTGCGGAACGCCTTGGGCCTGAAGGATGGGGATGTCGTCGAACTCGTCGTCTCGCTCTAGCACACTCCGAGCTTTCCGACCTCTCTATTTTGCGGGTGGTCACCGTCACATGGGACGGGCGGATCGTAACCCGGTCAGAACAGCGCTAGTCGTGCCGTAATCACCTGATTTTAGCACGAGGCTATCTCGTCACGGCCCCGCCGACAAGCCAGATTGCCAGTGTAAGGAGTGGTATCGACACAACCATGCCGTAGAAACGAAGAGCCGCCACTAGGTAGAAGCAGAATGCAATGAGGATGACGCCCATAATCAACCGGGCGGCTCTGATCGCCATGCGGAAACCTCAATCTCTCGATATTAGGAAAATCCCCGTCGTTGTCGGGGATGGGGAAGCTCGCTAGACGATCGAAATGGAACCCAACAGTCTCCGGCGGGAGCCTGGTACGGCAAACATCGCAAGCAGACCAGGCGGAATAGGTACAGAGTCGCGAGCA
>DASQXV010000005.1:0-24305 GCA_035639595.1 Thermoplasmata archaeon
CCGCGAGAGACGATTGCGGCCATGATCAGGTAGATGGGAATGGCCATGGCAAACATCGCCTCATTCGTGCTCACCGCCGCCGCGAGATCCGGGTACCCGTTGAACGAGAGGACGGGAGCAAGGGCAAACTGCGCGAACCACGGAATGTAGGCGCCCGCGACGCTCAGGAGGCCGACGAAGAGGAAGAAGTTGATCGCGAAGCCGAGGGATGGATGTAGGGTCCGACTCACCCAGACGTAGTCGCCTCCGCTCCGAGGCATGGCGATCGAGTACAGGGCGTAGAACAGTCCGACGACGAGACTGATGGGAATCGCCAGGAGGGCCGTCATGGGCAGGTTGACGCCCGGATAGATCCCGGCCGCCCAAATTCCGTAGACGAAGACCGCGGTGGGCGCCATGAACATGACATTCAGGATCAGCGCGTCCCGCGCGCTCATGTTTCGAACGAGACCCGACGACCGGCGCACAAAGACCTCGGACTCCTCCGCCACCCAATTACCCCGCCCAGGAATCGGCAGGAACCGATTTGAAGCTTATTCCATGGACTTTTGCGGCCAATTCCCCGTCACGGCGAGAGGAGGGAGAACCGAGGCCCGAGTCCCCTCACAAGCTCCAGCATGGGAATCGAATTGTCCACATGGGTCACGAAGGCGTGGGCGGGAACCCCGTGGGAGGCGAACGCATCCCGCATCGCGTGGGCGGTTCGCTCCGCGAGGGGCTCGCTTTCCGCGATGGCGAAGACGCTGGAACCCGAGCCGCAAATCGCGAAGCCGGTCGCCCCGGAACCGAGGGCCGCGGCCCTGGCCTCCGCGTATCCGGGCAGGAAGGCGGACCGAGGGGGCTCCGCGAACCGGTCCTCCAGGCAGCGACCCGCGAGGCCGGCGTCCCCCTGGACGAGGGCCAGGGCCAAGGTGGATGCCTTCCCGAGGTTCCCCACGGCCGCGCGGAAGGAGACGGAGTCCGGAAGGACCTGCCGCATGTCCGCCGTCCGGAGGATCGTCTCGGGGACCGCGACCGCGAGGTGGATCGCGTCCCCCACGGTCTCCCGTCGGAGGACGAGGGGGTCCGTCGAGGCGATCGACACGAATCCGCCGAGGAGCGCCCCCGAGATGTTGTCGAAATGGCGGCCGGACACCGCGGCCTCGCCTTCCACGGCGGCGCGGATGAAGCCGGCCGGGCCGAGGGATCTCGATTCCGGGAACGCTTTGAGGAACGCGAGGGCCGCCGCCGCGCCGGACGCCGCGGAACTCCCCAAGCCTCGGGCCGCGGGGATCCCTTTCCGGAGGTGGACCTCGAGCTTCTCTCGGAGACCCGTCGCCCGTCGCAGGGCCTCGAGCACGATCCCCGCCGTATTTTCCGTGAAATTCGCCGGGATCGATTTCGCGCCGACGCCCTCCACGCTCAACGAGTCCCGGTCCGCGGGCCGCAGGGCCACCTCATCCGAAGGGCCTCGGATGGCGAGGGCGAGGACATCGAATCCCGGGCCCACGTTCGCGATCGTCGCGGGGGCGCGCCCGGAGACCCATCCGTCCTGCATGGGCTCCCTCAGCCGCCGGAGACCGCGGGCAACAGGTCGACCGTCGCGTCTCGCGGGATCCGGGTCTCGAGGCCCGCGAGGAATCGCACGTCTTCGCCGTTCACGTAGGCGTTCACGAATCGACGGAGGGCCCCATCGTCCTGCAAGACTCGGGCGTAGAATTGCGTCCCGTATCGGCTCGCGACGAGATCGAAGAGGCCTTTCAGGGTCCCTTCGAAGTCGACGTCGATCTCGCGCGTCCCTCCCGTGGCCACGGCGATGGGCGACGCGAGGATCAGCTTAACCACCGCGACCCTCCAGGTAGGCATCCACCGCGGCAGCGGTCCGCGGGATCGCCGGGTGGCGGGGGAACGTGCGCTCCCACACCGCGGGAGCCTTGAGCCCGTTCCCGGTGATCAGCAGGACGACGCGCTCGTCCCGATCGATGCGACCATCCTCGCGGGCCCGCTTCAGGGTCGCGACCGTCGTCCCGCCCGCGGGCTCCGCGAACACGCCTTCCGTGCCGGCGAGGAGGCGGACGCCGTCGAGGACTTCGGCATCCGTCGGAGCATCTGCGAACCCGTTCGTTTCCCGCATCGATTGAATCGCCTCATACCCGGATCCCGGGTCGCCGATCGCGAGCGATTCCGCGATCGTGTCCGGGGCCTTGACGGGCTTCGGTCGGCCGTCGGAGGAGTTGAACCCCGCGACGATGGGGGCACATCCCGCGGGCTGCGTGCCCACGAGCCGCGGGGAGGGCCCGGACGCTTCGCCGAGCTCCCGGAGTTCGCGGTCCCCCTTCGCGAGGGACGTCAATAGGAGACCCGAGCCCAGTGGGGTGACGATGACGTCGGGCCGATCGAAACCGAGTTGCTCCCAGACCTCGAAGAGGAGCGTCTTCGATCCTTCCGCGTAATAGGGCCGGAGGTTGATGTTGACGAAGCCCCAGCCCCGCCGGTCCGCCGTCTGGAGCGCAAGGCGGTTGGCGTCGTCATACGTCCCATCGATCGGGACGACGGTGGCCCCGTACACCTGCGGACCGAGGAGCTTCGTGGGTTCCAAGGAGGCGGGCACGAAGACGTAGCACGGGAGGCGGGCCTTCGCGGCTGCGGCGGCGGTCGCGGCGGCGAGGTTCCCGGTGGAGGCGCAACCGACGGCCCCCATCGAGAATTCCCGCGCCTTGGCGATCGCGACGGCGACGGGCCGGTCCTTGAAGGAGGACGTCGGATTGCACGTGTCGTCTTTGACCCACAACTCCCGCACGTCGAGTTGCTCCCCGAGATTTCGAGCGCGCCGCAACGGCGTGTACCCCGGGGCGGAGTCGATGATCGCTGCGTCGTCCAGAACGGGGAGCAGCTCCCGGTAGCGCCATAGGGTCCGGGGTCGTCCCGCAAGCGCGCCCCGATGGAACGCCCCACGGACCGCGTCGGTCTCGTATCGAACTTCGAGGGGTCCAAAACACGAACCGCACACCGCGAGCTGGGTGGGCGGGAACTCGGCCCCGCACTCTCGGCAATGCAGTCCTCGAATGTATCCCATCGCAGCAAGAGCTCCCGTTGGACGGTTGGCGGAGCATGATTTCCTAGATAATCGTGAGGGCGAGATTTATTCAAATCGCGATACGCGACATTCCCATCGGAATATTCGGCCCCCGATGGGACACGCCAGCGGGAGGCCATGGACACATCGGCCTGAATTGTCGGACATTCTACCTCTGTTCAGAGGTAGGATTTTCGCTGAAGTAGAAAAACGGATGGACGGCAGGGACCCGCAGTAATTTCCCGCCTCTGTGGGATGGTCGGAGTAGCTGGCGATTCGGGTCTCGTTTCGCCCTTCGACACCCGTCCAACAAAGGCTAAGCCCTCGCTCAATGACGCCGCCCTGAGATGGGCCGATGAGACGCATCTTCCTCTCGATCATCGTTGCCGCCGCCGTCGTCCTTGGCGGGCTCGCGGGATACGTTTTCGTTTACGAGGGAGGCCTGAATGTCGCCGTCAAAGATTCCGTCGGCATCTGGTCGCACGTCACGGTGACGTTCACCCAAATCGCCGCGCACGAAATCGGCAAAGCCGCGGACCAAGGCTGGGCTGAGGTGACCCTCACGCAGAGGACCATCGACCTCGCGTCTCTCGTGAACGTCTCTGCCCTGATCGCGAGCGCAAGGTTCGGACCCGGCAAGTACACGGAGCTTCGAATCGACGTGATCTCGGCCCAAGGCCAGATGGTCAATGGCACTTCCGTCGTGTTCTCGGTTCCCTCCGGCGAGGTGAAGACGACGACCCCCTTCGAACTCCGTTCGGGGGCCACGACCACCTTGACCGTGGACATCGATCTATCGCGGTCGATCGTCGCGAACGGGACCGGGTGGACCTTCACGCCCGTCCTGGGCCAAGTGTCCGTGGCATGAAAGACGGGCGGGTTGGTACGCGGCCTAACGGAATCATTCGTGATCATCCTTGAGCGCCCACGAACGGGAGAGCGTTGCCTCCCTGTGCTCGGAGGGTCCGCCACCTTCCCTGTGGTGCTGTTATTGACGGAATGCTGCAGCAATCCTCGGACCCCGGGCCGTTCAAGGGCAGCCCGTCCAGGGGTCGCGAGCGAACTCGCTTACGGAGCAGAAGGAGGGAAGGAGGACGGCGTTCCCGGTGCGGAGCAATTCCGCGTTCAGGTTCACGCCGTGGCAATAAACGAGGGCGACCATTCGTCCGTAGCTCCCGCCGGTCTGGCCGTCGTCCTCGTCGACGAGGGCGACCGAACCCACGGGGCACGTCCGATTCGTGAATTCTTTCGCCTCGGCGTAGCCGGACTGGCCGACATCGGGACTGTTCACCAAGGTGAGACGGATCCTCGTTTGCCCGATGTCGAGCGTGTCCCCATCCACGATGTGGGTGACGTTATCGGAAAAGCAGGCGGCGCTCCCTCGACATGCGGGGCCACCGCCGGGGCCACCGGGACCCGGCACGTGCGTCGTCGGAGAGATGCCGCTCGGCCCCCGGCCGCCGAGGAAGTAAGCCGCCACTCCAGCCGTCACCACCGCCACGACAACGGAGACCAGCAGGAGCCGTTGGCGCGAGGCCTTTCCTCTCCCCATTCCGGCCTCTATCCTCCATCTCTCATTTGAAATCTCGTGGCGAACCGGAGGGGAACATTCATGTCCATCTTCCCAAGCCATCGCGGGAGTTTCACGGGTTCCGGCCTGCAACGACCCCGTCACCCGTGTGAGGATCGCATCGGTGAGGCCGGGCGGTTCCGAAGTTGACCGAAAGTGGGCCCGGCCAGATTTGGACTGGCGACCTTCCGGTTATCAGCCGGACGCTCCAACCGGGCTAAGCTACGGGCCCGCAACCGCCGCGAACCTGGTGAATCGACTTAAACGTTCCCCATCGCGGGGTCGCGGACGGCGGAGGTCGACCCCGGCGATCCGAATGCGAGTCGGGCGGAATTTCCAACGAAGATTCTTCCCTCGGGAATAACAGCCCCAAAAGGCTTATTATCACCACGCCAAATCGGACGGACTGGAAGCTATGGAGGCCCTCGAGGCCATTAAGTCGGTGAAGAGCGTGAGCAAGTACAAGCCCGATCCGGTCCCCGAACAAAAGGTTCAGGCGGTCATGAACGCGGCGCGGTTCGCGCCGTCCGCGGACAACTTGCAGCCGTGGAAGTTCATCGTCGTCTCGGACGAGGACACGAAGCGGAAGCTCGCGGGCGCCTGCACGAACGCGAAGCACCTGGTCGACGCCCCGCTGGTCGTCGTCGCGTGCGCGCGGCTCGACGAGGCGGTCGCGACGATCGGGGGATACATGAACTCGTATCCCACGGACCTGGGCATGGCCCTTGCGAACGTCACCGTCGCGGCCACGAGCGAGGGGTTGGGGACCTCCTGGATCTTCGCCTTCAACGAGGAGAAGGTGAAGTCCTTCCTGAAGATCCCGGCGGATGCCCGGGTGGTGGGGTTGACGCCCTTGGGCATCCCGGAGGCGTACGAGCCGCCGTCGGGCAGGAAACACATCTCGGAGATCCTCTCGTACAACGCGTACGAATGATCGGACCGGGACCTCCCAACCGTCCTCGAGAAGGCATCCATGGCCCAGCGCGCCCTCACCCCAGGCAACGAAGCCCACTGCAGCGAATGCGGAGCGGCGACCACGCCGGACGCCGACGCGTGCGCGCGGTGCGAGCAGCCGTTCGAGGGCTCGATCCAGGCCATCTTCTGCCCGATCTGCAACTCGATCAATCCCGCGGAGGCGAGGGGATGCCGCAACTGCAAGGCGAAGTTCCCCGAACCGGGCTCCGTCCCCCCGCCGGCCCCGCCGCCGAGCGAGATCTCCCCGGAGGAGGAGTACCTGCGGCGGATCCTCCAGTTGAGCCGCGAGAAGGCGAGGAGCCGTGCCGCGCCCGCGACCGCGGAGGAGCCGGTGGCCCGCCCGGGGTCCGAGCCGGCCTCCTTCCTGGAAGGGGACGCGGGGCTCGTGGAAGGGTCCCTGTGGAAGCTCTCGGAGCCCTTCGACCGCATGCTCGAGCGGCGACGGCGGCGCCTGGAACAGATGGACTTCCTGATCGAGCGCGCGAGGTCGCGGATCAAGGGGCTCGAGGCGACCCGCAATCCTCTGGAGATCCGCGAGCGGGACGACCTCAAGCGCCAGATCGAGGAGCTCCTCCTGGAGAAGGAGGACATCTTGAAACTCGAGGAGGGCCTCGTGAACATGGAGAACACGTACCGGAACATCCTCCGGCTGCAGCAGGACGAGCTCAAGGCGCGGGAGTCCTCCCTCCGAGGTCGGATCGACGCGTTCCAGCATGAGCTGGAGTCCCGCGAGAAGGCGTTCGGCCAGCTCAAGGAGAGGGAATCGGACATCGTCCGCCGTGAGGACGAGTTCCGGTTCCTGATGAACCGCGTGCACGAACGGGAGCGGGAGCTGGAGAAGCGGGAGGAGCTGCTCCGGGACAAGGCCCGGCTCCTGGACGAGCGGCACCACGCGATGAGCGAGGCGGAGGTCGACCTCGAACGGAAGCGGTGGGAGCTGCAGCAGCGTGCAGGAGGGAAGGAGCCTTCGAAAGGGGAGACGATCACGATCCGATCCGACGCGGACCTCGCCGACTTGAAGGGCCGGATGACCCAGCTCGAGGAGCAGATGGAGCGGGCGATCGACGAACGGAACGCGTTGATCGAGCAGCAGAAAGAATTGCTCGGCCTGCGCGAGGACCTGAAGGTCGTCATGAAGGACCTCGACGAACTGCTCGGCGACTTGCCCGCGGAGAAGATCCGGGACTTCGCGAAGTCAGACAAGTACGCGCTCTACGAGCGGATCCTCCAAAGGCTCGAGCTGTGATCCTCATGGGACTCCGCGAGAAAGCCCGAAAATCCCTCGAGGGCGACGCGGAGGCGAGGCTCGAGGAGCCCGCCTCGCGGAAGGCCGACATCGAGGCCCTCGAAGCGGACGCGAAATCCCGGGAGGACGTCCTGCGGAAGGAGCTCGCGGAGGCGAGGAAACTCGCGGACTCGAGGGAGGCTCAGCTCGCCCGGCACGCGGCGAAGATCGAGCAACTCGAGGGCCGGCTGAAGGATGCGGAGGCGTCCGCCCGCGAGGCGGCCCAGGCCCTCAAAGGGGCGAAGGGCGAGCTCGAGGACGCCCAAGCAGAGCTCAAGGAGCTCCGGAAGTCCAAGGCCGCGGCCAAGGAGTCCCAGTCGACGAAGGAGCAGCTCCTCAAGCGGGAGGCGACCCTCGACGCGAAGGAGGCCACGCTGAAGCGTCGGGAGGCCGAGGTCGAATCCCTCCGGACCGCCCTCGACCGACGGACGGGCGAGGTGGCGGAGCGCGAGGAAGCCCTGTCCATCGCGCACGACAAGCTGGACGCCGAGGCGCGCATCGTCCGCGGGGCCGGGAAGGAGGTCGAACAGGCCCGGGCGAGGCTGGAGTCCCGCGAGGCAGAGCTGGCCGAGGCTCGCAAGGCCGTCCGCGACCAGACGGACCGCCGCGTCGCGGAACTCGAGAAGGAGCTCGCAGCCTCGAAGAAGGAGCTGTCCAAGGTCCTCCAGGACCTGAAGTCCACGGAGGCGGAGGTCGCCGAGGCCCGGAAGGAGTACCGGGAGAAGGAGATCGTGCTCACGACGGAGATGACCCGCGCCCGGGGCTCCGTGGACCAGGAGAAGGCCAAGGCCGAGCGGCTCAAGGACGAGGTCGACGAGTTGCGGAAGCGGCTCGGCCGCGCCGGCGAGCTCAGCGAGAAGGAGACGGAACTCAAGGCGCAATGGGCGAAGCTGGACGCGGAACGGAAGGGTCTCGCGGGCCGGGAATCGGACCTCGCGGGACGGGAGAAGGGCCTCGCGAGCCGAGACGCCGAGGTCAAGGCCGCGGCGAAGGCCGCGGCGGAGCGCGCCCAGGAGGCCGAGAGGGCCCTCCGGAACATGCGGGAGCGGGAGCGGACCGTCGAGAAGCTGGAACGGAAGCTCGAGGAGGACCGCGAGAAGCTCACCGCGCAGGCGAAGGCCGCCCAGGTGGCCCACGGCGAGGAGGTCGCCGAACTCCGCAAGCTCGTCCAAGGGCGGGAGCGCGACCTGGCGAAGCAGGAGAAGGAGATCGAGGCCCAACAGGCCGCGGCCCGGGCCGCCGCGGAAGCGTCCCAACGGGCGGAGCGGGAGTTCGCCGGGGAGATCACGAAGGCCCGAGCCCAGCTCGAGTCGATGGCCCAGCGGTCCGAGGACCTCGGGAAGGAGCTCGACGCGGTCCGGAAGGAGCTGACGAAGGCGCATCGCGCCCTCGAAACGGAGCAGGCGGAAACCCAAGCCTCCCTCAAGGTCCGGGACGACCGAGAGGCCGCCCTCGAGGCGGAGTCCAAGAAGGCCCTCGACGCGCTCCGCGAGGAGAAGGAGACGTCCGCGCGGCTCGCCGCGGAGATCGAGGACCTGAAGAAACGGGCGGCCCAGGCCGAGGAACTGGCCGAGCGGGAATCCCAACTGAGCGTCGAGCGCCGCGCCCTCGAAGCCCGCACGAAGGAACTGGCGCGCCGGGAGGCGGCCTTCCGCGCGACGGAGGCCCAGGTCCGCGGGCGCGAGACGGAGGCCGGCAAGGTCTCCCGAGCCGCGGCCCAGCGGGTCCTTGAGGTGGAGCGGGCCCAGCGGGAGCTCAAGGAGCGGGAGCGGGCCGTCGAGAAGGCGGAGAAGCGGCTCAAGGAGACCGAAGAGAAGATCCAGGAGCAGGCCACCGCGAAAGACGAGGCCCATGCGCGCGAGCTCGAAGAGGCCCGCAAGGCCGTGGAGGCCCGGGACCGGGAGCTCGCCGCGAAGACGAAGGAGCTCCAAAGCCTCGAGTCCCGGTTGGGCGCCGCGGCGGACGCCCAACAGCGGCGCGAGCTCGAGATGAAGGCGGAATCGACCCGCCTCAAGACCCAGCTCGACGCGGAACTCCTCCGATCCGCCTCCCTCACGAAGGACCTGGAGGCCGCCCGCGCCCGGTCCGCGAAGGCGAGCGAGCTCGCCGCGCGGGAAAGCGCCCTCCACAAGGAGCGGACGGACCTCGAGGCGCGGGAGAAGCGGCACGCGCGCGCGTCCGCCGACGTGGACGCCAAGGCGAAGCTGCTAGGGCAAAGGGACCAGGAGCTGACCCGCAGGGAGGCCGAGCTCGGCCGATTGGACTCCGAGGCGCAGGCCGCGGCGAAGGCGCTCCGGGAGCGGGAGCGCGAACTCGCTCGGATGGAAAAGGGGATCGAGGACAAGTCGCGGGCCGCGGAGGCGAGGGCCCTCGAGGCCCGGCGGGATCTCAAGGCGCAGGAGGAGGCCCTCGCGAAGGTGCGGGCCGACCTCGACGGCCGCGCGAAGGAGCTCAAGGAGGAAGCGGCCGCCGTCCAGGCCGCGAAGGAGGCCTCGGAGCGTCATCGCGCGGAGATCGAGCGCCGCGAGGCCCAGTCGCGGGAGGAAGCGAAGAAGATTGAGTCCGCGGCCTCGGGTCTGAAGTCCCGGGAGGATGCGCTCCTCCGACGGGAGGTCCAGGCGACCGCGCTCTCCGTCGAGCAGAAGGCGCGCGCGAAGGAACTCGAAGGGCTCACCGCGAAGGTCCGCCAGGAGGAGGCGGAGCTCGGGAAGGTCGAAGAGGCCCTCCGGGAGCGGCGCAAGGCCCTGGACCTCGTGGACAAGCAGGCGAAGGCGTCCTCCGCGGAACTCGAGAAACGGGCCGCCGCCCTGAAGGCGCGGGAGGCGGAGCTCGCCCAGGAGGCGAAGGCCCTCGAGGCGGGCCGCACCCAGTTGGCGGATCAACTGGACGCCGCCCGGAAGGCGGAGAAGGCCCTCCAGTCCCGCGAGCGCGAGGTCGCGGCCCACGAACGCGAGGCCGAGGAGGCGCGCGCGGCCGCGGTCGAGGCGGAGAAGGAGCTCAAGGCCCGGGAGTCCGCCCTCCAAAAGGAGGCGGCGGAGGCCGAGAAGGCCCAGGCGCGCCTCGACGTCCGCGCGCGGGAGCTGAGCGAACGGGAGAAGGCCGTCCGGTCCATGGCGGACTCGAACAAGGCGGCGCTGGCGAAGGTCGACGCCCGCCTCGCGGACCTGCAACGAGGGCAAGCGGAATTGGGGTCCGCGGAAGCGGCCCTCGAGAAGCGGAAGGCCGCCCTGACGAAGGACCAAGGAGAGCTCCGGGAGGCGCAGGCCGCCCTGGCCCGGGCCCGGAAGGAATCGGATGAGGATCACAAGAAGCTCGACGCCCTGGGCATCGAACTCGCGACGAAGGCGAAGGCGATCGACGTCGCGGGGCGGGAACTCGCGGGGGCGATGGCGGCCCTCGCGGAACGGGAGCGGGCGGTCGCCTCCCTCGAAGCGGACGTGTCGAAGGGCGAGAAGGCCCTCGCCGCGTCCCGGAAGGAATGGGAGGAGCGACAGGTCGCGGCCGAGCGGGAGATGAAGCGCCGCGAGGCCGAGGTGCGGGCGGAGGCCGAAGGGGCGCGACGGGCCCTCGCGGCCCTCAAGGCGAAGGAGAAGGCCCTCGCCGCGGAGGAGGCCTCCCTCCGGACGAAGGGCGAGGAACTCCGCCGCTCCGTCACCCAGGCCGACCGCCGCGAGGCGGCCCTCGAGACCCGGACGAAGTCCGTGACGGAGAGGGAGGCCGCGTTGCGGGAGCTCGAGACGCAGCTCGGCCAGCGGGGAGAGGACCTCTCCCGCAAGGAGAACGAGATCGAGGCCGCGAAGGGGGAGCTCGAATCCCAACGGAAGACGCAGGAGTCCGGCGCCCGGGAGTTGGTGGCGGAGTCCCGGAAGGTCACGGCGGCCCAGAAGGACCTCGAGCGGGAGCGCGCGGCCCAATCCGCCCTCGAAAAGAAGATCCGCCTGGAATCGAAGAAGCTCGAGGAGCGCGCGGAAGGGATCGCGGACCGGGAACGGGCGGCGGCCTCGCGGGAGGAGGCGATCCGGGCCCGCGAGACGGAGTCGGCCCGCGCGGATCGGGACCTCAAGGAGAAGCTCGCGGACCTCGCGAAGGCCACGGCGGGCATGGACGACCGGCTTGCCGCGCTGGAAAAGCGGGAAGAGGGCCTGAATGCGATGGAGGCCGCCCTCGAGAAGCGGGAGGTCGAGTCGAGCAAGGCCGGGCAGGCGCTGGACAAGCGGAAGGCCGACGTCGACCGCCGACAGAAGGAGCTGGAGGGGTCGGAGGCGCGCCTCTCAGCGGAGGCCCGTCGGTTCGCCGAGGAGCAGAAGGGGCTCGAGGCGGCGAAGGTCGACGCCGTGAAACGGGCGAAGGAACTCGAAGCCCAGGCCGCTGCGATCGCGAAGCGAGAGGAGGACGCCGCGGACATCAAGTCGAAGGCGATGAGCCTCCTGAAGTACGCGGAGAAGACCGCAGAGACGAAGGGACGCGAGCTGAACGATCGCATGGCGGAACAGCAGTCGCTCCTGGAGGCCGCGCGGAAGGAGATGCAGAAGGTGACGCGGGCCAAAGAGGAGTTCGCGGCGCGGGAACACAAGTTCGAGACCGCGAAGGCGGAGTTCGAGGCGCGGGCGAAGGCCGTGGACCAGCGGGAGAAGCGGTTGAAGGACCAGGCCGCGGCCCTCGAGCGCGAGCGGGCGGAGTCGAAGGCCATGATGAAGCGCCTGGAGGAAGAGGGCGAACGGGTCTCGAAGAAAGAGGCCGCCGTCGAAGCCCTCGTGGAGCGGGCGATGGCGAAGGAGCGCGCGGCGATCGAGGAGCAGAGTCGGAAGGTCCGGGAGATCGCCGCCGACCTGAAACGGAAGGGCGCGACGGCGGAGAGGGAGCGGGCGCGCATCCAGGCCCTCCAACGAGACCTCGAGTCGCGCAAGGCGAGCCTGGAATCCCGGGAGCGGTCCATCCGGGAGGCGGAGACCCAGGTCGAACGGCGCCGCGAGGAACTCCGCCGGATGCGGGCGCAGATCGAGGAGCTCCTCTGATCATCCATGGAAGATCGGGCGCGACAGGCCTTCCGGACGTCTTTGCAGGCTTGACCTGTCACCGGACCTCCGGGAGGACACTCCCCGTGGGAGCACCTCTCGGGCCGGGCGTCGGCGATCGTATCTTCGCATACGCGTCACGTGCCCCGGCCCAGTGGAACAGCTCCGGATGAATCAGGTGGGCCAAAAGCTCCACGCCGTCCACGACCCGGGGCCCGGGTCGAGCGAAGTATGAACTGGCGTCGACGGCGTAGACGCGCTCGCCACGCACCGCGGGAATGTCGTCCCAGCCGGACAGGCGTTCAAGCTGTGGAACGTGCGCGAGCGCTCCGGGCAAGTGGCATCCGCAAGGCGAGACGAGGAGCACCTCGGGCGCCCACCGACGGACCTCATCCCAAGAGACTCGGCGGGAATCGTCCCTTGGACGAGCGAGAGCGTCGACGCCGCCCGCGAGCTCGACCATCTCGGGAACCCAATGACCCGAGCAATAGAGAGGATCGGACCACTCCATGCAGAACACGCAGGGTCGACGCGGCGAGGCGCTCGCGCGACGGTGGATTTCGGCGAGACGTTTTCGGGCAGACGCGATGAAGGTCTCCGCCTGCGCCTCGCGCTCGAAGCGCCGGCCGAGTTGGCGGAGGTTGTCGAAAACCTCGTTCAATGACGTCGGGGTCATGTACAGGATGTCGGGCGGACTGGGCAACGTCTTCAGGACGTGTGTGACCTCGTTGCCGGAGGGGGCGCAGACCTCGCAAAGGTCCTGGGCCACGATGAGGTCGGGAGAGAGCGAGCGAAGCAGCGGCTCGTCGACCGCGTAGAGGGGTTCTCCCGTTCGCAGCCGTTCGCGGACGATGCCGTCGATTTCGTTCGGGGTCTTTCCCTCCAGGTCGATTGCGCACCGCACCACGATGGGTTTCGCAAGGACCTCTGGCGGATAGTCGCACTCTTGGGTCACGCCGACCAATTGATCTTGGAGCCCGAGCGCGTAGATCATCTCCGTCGCGGCGGGCAGGAAAGACACGATGCGACGCGGTCCTCCGGTAGCCGTCATGGCCCGCCTTCACCGTTCGCGGCTTGCGGCCTCGACGAATCGCCTCGGTAAGCTCCCCGCTGCGAGGCGGCTGTGCACTTACGACGCCAAGACGCCGACTTCGCTCCATCCATCCTTCTCGCCGTCAATGCCGGACCCCTCGGCCACGCGATATGCAGTTTCACGGAACCAGCCTCGCGGGCCAGGCGCCGCACGTCACGCAAAAGTTCGTCTCGCGGCTCGCGAGCTCGAAGCCGCACTTCGAGCACGGGTCGGACGCGAACCTTGGAATCGGTGGGTCGTCGCCAAAGACGGTGCGGAAGACGCAGTAGTATGCGAGCTGCTCCGGGTCGCGAATTTCCACCCGATCCACGGTCTTCGCACGGGTCGCCTCGTGGGAGAAAGTCTCCTGCGAAATCTCTCGCTCGAAGTATCCTGGCAGCGCCGCGCTCCCGGAACCCACCTCGATCGGATCCTTTCGACGCCAACGGGCCTCGACCTCGGGGAACGCCAACCGAAGGATGTACTTCCCGACGCGGACGCCCTCGTGGACGCCGACCTTGTCTCCCTTCCGGAGGCCTGCGGCGAACGCCACGACCTCCGGGGCGGTGTACGGTGTCCGCACGTCCACGCCTAAGGCCTGACCTAGGGGGATCGAGGAGAAACGCATGACCCGCGCGAGGCGCTCAGAGTACGCCTCGAACTCTCCGTCGGGCTTGTCCCACATGTACGAGTAGCCGCCGAAAAGCTCGTCGGCGCCATCCCCCGTCAAGGCGGTCCCATAGCCCTCGGCGCTCGCCCGCCGGAGGGCTCGTGCGATCACGATGCTATTGCGAATCTCCATCGGATCGAAGGTCTTCAAGGTCCTGACGACGAAGGGCACCTCCTGGAGGAGATCACCCAGGTCCGTGCGCACTACGTGGTGGGCGAGCCCGTGCTTCGCCGCGACCGCCGTGGCGAAGGGACCGTCCGCTGCATCTCCGGAGGCGAGGACGGTCACGGCCGCCTTGGTGCCGGATGCCCTCGCCGCGCCCGCGAGGATCGATGTATCGAGTCCACCCGAGAGCAAGAGGCATTCCGCGGGTTGCCGGGCGACCGCCGCCAGGACGAGTGTCCGGAGGGCGACGGCCCGACGGTGTATTTCGTCTCGAGCGGTCGGACCGACGGTCGCCATGCGATCGCTCAGCCGGCGTCCGCCTCCCGGGCGGCCTCTTCGGGCGCAGGCGCGGCGGCGAGATGGTGCTGGAGGAACGTGAACGCGCTCCCGAACAGGGGCACGAAGATCAGGGAGCTCAACAGGTGGTAGATCGTGAAGGGTACCTGGGCCTCGAGCATCTGGACGAAGCTCTGCCCAAACGGCCGCGTGAGGAAGTACCACTCTCCGGACGCGGTCCACAGGTCGTAGGCGATCGTCAGGGGCACGCTGATCGTCGTCAGGAGGGCCACGGACTTCACGCGGAGCAAGACCTTCGGTCGCATGCGCCGTCCAAGGACTCCGACGAAAACGTAGCCCGACACGACGAAGAACGAGATCCCCGCTATCGCGTCGAGCGCGAAGCGCCCGCCGTTCGCGCCCCATTCGAGGGGCTGGAGGACGGAGAGGGCGGCCATCGGAACGAGGACGGTCCACCAGCGGCCCAGGAGGGACCCGGCCAGGAGGCTCGCGACGAAGACGGTCTCGATGTTCGCGAAGGCGCGCGTCGCGAGCGTGCCGAGGATCGCGAGGAGGATCAGGAGGACGCCAAGGACCCGCGTCTTCGCGTCGCCCAGGCCGGCGTCCAGGAGGCCTTTCCACCCGCGCCGCATCAGCTCCCCTCCTGAGGGACCAAGTACCTCCACGTGACGGAGTCTCCATCCCGCAGACCCTGGTGGTCGGCCGCAACGACCCCGTAGACGCCATTCACCCAATACTGCCAATATCGTCCGCCGTCCCCGTTCGTCGAGCCGTTGATCCCCAGGACGAAGACCCCTTTGGGGATCTCGTACATCTGGTACTGGACCGGGAACGCGAGGACCGCGGAGGCCTCCATGAGGAGGCCGAACGCAGTGTTGTTCGTCGTCCTGTTGGGTGCGTATTGGATCGTCCAACCCGAACCTATGACCTCGAGCCGGGGGGAATGGACGGCGACGACCGGGACGGCGGCGGGCTGCATGACCTGAGCGGTCGCATAGAGCCCCGCGATCGCCGCGACGAGGACCGACACGAACGCGACGGCCTGGGCCCGTTCGCTCAGCCTACGGACCAACGCGACGCCTCCTCCGAATCATGACCCACGCGAGGACCGCGACCGCGACCACGGCTACGACGGTGCCCCCGACCGCGAGGAGGGTGCCCAGCGAGCTCGACGCCGGTCCCTGAAGATTCTCGGCGAGGGCGACGACGTGGCCATTGTCGCTCGGGGCGTACACGACGCCGTCCGCGACCACGGGGGATCCGAGGATGTACTCGGAGGGCAGGGGCTCGTACGACCACGCGAGCGAGCCCGTCGTCGCGTCCAGGGCAGAGATCGTCCCGTGGGCGGTGTTCGTCGCGAACAAGACCTTGCCGCCCGCGTAGGTGATGGAAGCCTGAACCGGACCGTTCGTCGGGACGGACCATCTCTGGGCCCCGGTCGCCGTGTCCAGGGCCACGACCTTTCCCGGCGCGCCGAAGGCTCCGCAACCGACGAAGACGGCGTCCCCGGAGACCGCGGGGGAGGAGATGCCCGCGTCGATCGCCGAGGTCCAGACGACCTCGCCGGTCGTGCGGTTCAACGAGTAGACGACCCCGTCCTTGGCGGGCACGATGACGTTCGGCCCCGCGACCGCGGGAGAGGCGGCGACCGAGCCGCCCGTGGTGCGGAACCACTTCTGTCCTCCGGTCGCGGCGTCTAGCGCCACGACGCCATAGGGAGGTTCAAAGGAGACCTGACTCGTCGTGTTGTACGTCCCCATGATCCCGACGTACACGGTGCCATCGGCAACGGCAGGGGTGGAAAAATGGACCGACCCCGTGCCGTGTCGCCAGAGGACATGCCCGTCGCCCTCCGCGAGGGCCACGACCTCCCCCGGACCGCCGGACTCGTTGAACGTCCCGATGAACACTCGGTCGCCCGCGATCTTGGGTGAGGAGGAGATCCCCGTGAACGTCGTCGACGGGAGGAGTCGGGTCTCCCAGATCCCCTCGCCGGTCTCCGCGTCGACGCGGATCACCGACCCCCGAGAGGTCCCGACGAACACGGAGTCGTTGAAGACCGCGGGGGAGGAGAGACCCTTCCCGTTCGAATTGTTCCAGAGG
The DNA here is from genome assembly GCA_035639595.1 of Thermoplasmata archaeon. GTDB lineage: Archaea > Thermoplasmatota > Thermoplasmata > RBG-16-68-12 > RBG-16-68-12 > RBG-16-68-12. Next base: position 16,208 of record DASQXV010000005.1, read on the forward strand.
ATCGCGCCGGTCGACGCGTTGAGGGCCAGCAACCCGCGCATCGTCGACGCGAAAAGCGATCCCCCCGCGACGGCAGGGGTCGACTCGATTTCTCGGATGCCTGTGTCCGCATCCCATGCGACGCGGATCCGATCCGGAACCGGGCTTGGGGAAACCCCCGTGTTGTACAGGTTCCCGCGAAACGTCATGGAGGGCTGGGGATGCTCGGGCGTGGGCACCGGCTCCCGTGCGACGTACGGCGGGGACGACGAGAATCCTGCGGCGTAGAGCGCGAACGCATCCCCTTCGGAGGCCGTGAAATTCGAGAACGAAACCCGGAGCCCGGCCCATCGGTTGCCCAACGGATCCCACTGGAAGGTCGCGGGGATGGAACCCCCGAGATCCGAGATGAACACCCCGTACCCGTTGTACCATCGGGACGACATCGGAATGTGATGGGAAGCGGCGGCGTGTTGCACCGCGAGCCACGTCGCATTGACGGCGGCCGGATCCGGAATCGTCTCCGTCGCCCAGACGTAGGTGCCGTCCCCCAGGTCGAACAGGATTCGGATCGTCGCGCCCGGGTTGGCCGCGGCGGACGGGGCCACGACTAAGGCGGCCCCCAGGAGGAGGATGGCGGCGGCCACGGTGGTCCGACTCGCCCGCGTCAATCCCACCTGAAGGCCCCCCTCAAGTCCATTTGATAACCATCCGATGGACTTGAGTACATAAGAATTTTGGCGGGCCCTTTTGGGACGGGGGTCCCATGTCCCCGCATGCACCTCCTTCGGAACCTCCGTCTGAGCACCCGCCTCCTGTTCCTCTACGAGGTCACGACGAGTCGCCACTCGCGGCTGCGGACGATCGCGGAACGCCTCGGCATGACGGTCCAGGGCGCCTCCGAGTACGCCCACGGCCTGGAGGCGGACGGCCTCCTCTCCCTCGTCGAGGGCGAGTACCGGCCCACGAAGAAGGGGGTCGAGTTCCTCCACGACCGGCTCCGCGAGCTTCGGGACTTCGTCGATCGGGCCCGGAAGGAGATGGCGTTCGTCGAGACGACCGCGGCCCTCGCCGCGACCCCGATCCGGCGCGGCGCTCGGGTCGGTCTGTTCATGGAGGACGGCCTCCTCGTCGCCGATGCGGGCCGCCCATCTCCCTCCTCCGGGGTCGCCGTCCGAGACGCGGGGAAGGGGGAAATCGTGTCCCTGCGGGACCTCGAAGGGATCGTCGCCCTGCGCCCGGGGAGGATCGTCGTCGGTCGGATCCGATCGGCAGGGTTCGGAAGGAAGGCGGCACCGACCGCCGCCCCGGCGAAGATCGTCCGCCATCTTCGGAATCCGGTCGTGGCGGCGCTCGACGTCGTCGGCGTCGTCGCCGCGCGGGATCTCGGCCTCAAGCCGCGGATCGAGTTCGGCGTCCTCCCGGCCAGCGTGGAGGCCGCGGAACGCGGGCTCGATGTGATCCTCCTCCTGCCGGAGGAACGCGCGGGGGAAGCGATCCGGGCGATCGAGGCCGCGAACGCGAAGCTCGAGGACCAGATCCCCTTCGAGAGCGTGACCCTCGGCTGATCATTCCAGGACGGACACGGCGTCGAGGCGGCCGTCTCCGTCCCGATCCTGGCCCGCGACGACCCGGTAGAAGTCCTCGCCCGGCGCGTAGCCGTCCAGGACCTCCTCCGCGAACCGCGTCAACCCGAGGATTGCGGCCATCGTCCCGACGGCGTGGAGGCCGCTCAGGAGCACAATGGTCTTCGAGGCGTTCCACGGATTCCGCACCTTCGCGATCAAGCCGACCTGCTCGTCCGCGTAGGGCTTCCGCGTGCGGGAGGACTCCATCCGCCACACCTGCCTCCAATCGAAGTTCACCGCGAGGTGCGGGTTCAGGTCCATCGTGACGATGTTCGCCACGGGCCCGCCCACGAGGATCATGTCCTCCCTCTCCATCCCCGCGGCCTTCACCTCCGTGTCCAGGCGGACGACGATCCCCTTCGGAGGCCCGAACAGGCGGCCGAGGAAGAAGCCCAGCTCGACGGCGTACGGGGAGTCCCGGGACGTCGTGTTGAAGGGGCCGTGGGTGTACGGGGAGCCGACGACGATCGAGCCCTCGAACCGTCCGTCGCGGGCGAACTCTTCGAGGAACCGGGACACGATGCCCGCGTGCGGGAACATCGGAGCCGCCATCGGGGTGCCCCGTCCCTTGAGGACGATCCCGAAGGCGTCCGCGGTCGGCGCGAGGATCCGCGCGGAGGCCCCGCGTTTCGGCTCCTCGCGGACGACCTCGAGGAAGCCGGCGGCCTGGAGCCGGCGGACGTGGTAGTACACCTTCTGCTCGTGGACCTTGAGCCGCGACGCGAGGGCGTTCGGGTAGTCGGGTGCCTTCGCGAGCTCCTGGAGGATCCTCCACGCGAGGGGGGAGCCGAGGACGCCGGCGCGGTCCGGGCGGTCGATCAGATGGACCTCCCTGCCGATCGTCCCCTGCGGCGTCTCTTCGACGAGCCATCGGCGGGGCATGCGATCCTTGGAGACGTAAGAACTATTAGGATTTTTGTAGTGGTTATGTGAGAATGTTAGGAATGTCTTTAATACTCGGCGCACCTCGGTGGAGGGATGTGCTTGCGGCGACACGAATCAGGGGAGGTTCCGGCCCGGATATTCTCAAGTCGGCACCGTGAGGCGGAAGGGCTAAAGGGAGGCCGCACCGCTTCCTGGTTCCGCCCGGGGGTCCGGGGGGCACGGAATCCATGAAGGCGGTCATCCTCGCGGCGGGAGAGGGCGCCCGGATGGGGCCCTTCACGGCCGCGGTCCCGAAGGTCATGATCCCGGTCGGGAATCGGCCCCTCCTCGAATCCGTCGTCCATGCCCTCGTCTCCAACGGGGTCCGGGACCTCATCCTCGTCGTCGGATACCGGCGGGAACGGATCCAGTCCCACTTCCAGGATGGGAAGGCCTTCCACGCGCGGATCACGTATGTCACGCAGGCGAAGCAACACGGGACCGGCCAGGCCGTGTGGGAAGCCCGTTCCCACCTCGACGAACGGTTCCTCGTCCTGAACGGGAGCAACCTGATCGACGGTCGGTTCGTCGAGGACCTCCTCGGGAGCCGCGACAAGCCCGCGGTCCTCATCACCCCGAGCGAGAGGCCCCGCAGCTACGGCGTCGTCACGGTCCGTGGGACGACCCTCGTCGGGATCACGGAGAAGCCCACGGAGGTGATCTCGAACCTCATCAACACCGGAGCCTACGTCCTGGACCCCCGGATTCTCGAGGAGATCGAGCGGCTCGCGGCGGACGGCACGCAGGACCTTCCCGCCGCGGTCTCGGCGCTCGCCGCGAAGACGGAAGTCGCCGCGATCCCGACGGTCGGGACCTGGGTCGACGCGCTGTACCCGTGGGACCTGCTCCGGCTCAACGCGACGGCCCTGAAGGAGGGCCACGAGGTCCGATCCGGGACGATCGAGCCCGCCGTGACAATCCGCGGGCGCGTGTCAATCGGGGACGGCTGCGTGATCCGCTCCGGGGCGTACCTGCAGGGCCCCCTGTCTCTCGCCCCCGGCTGCGAAATCGGGCCGGGCGCCGTCCTCCTGCCCTCGACGAGCCTCGGCCGGAACGTCCGGATCGGGGCCCACACGAGCGTCGCCAATTCCATCCTCATGGACGACGTCATCCTGGGCCCCGCGAGCGTCGTCCAGGACAGCGTGATCGGATCCGGCGTCGTCGCCCGCGCGGGCCTCCTCGCGGCCTCCGGCGCGGGGGACGTGCAGATCGAGGGGGAGTGGCATGCGGTGGCCCAGCTCGGCGCCCTGATCGGCGAGGACGTGGAGATCGGGAACGGGGTCAGCGTCACGCCGGGCACCGTGATCAACGAGCGGGTCCGGGTCGAGTCCGGAGCGAGGCTCCGCGGCACCATCCCCTCGGGCGCGGTGGTCCTGTAGATGTGCGGGATCGTCGGATACGCGGGCAGGCGGAACGCCTTGCCCATCCTGATCGACGGCCTCAAGCGCCTCGAGTACCGTGGGTACGACAGCGCCGGAGTGGCGATCGTCGGCAGCGGCCTTCAGGTCGTCAAGGACAAAGGGTTCATCGCGAACCTCGAGGCCCAGCTGCCGCCGCTGACCGGATCAACGGGGTTCGCACACACCCGGTGGGCGACCCACGGGGCCCCGTCGAAGGTCAACGCCCATCCCCACGTCGACTGCACGGGCAAGATCGCCCTCGCCCACAACGGGATCATCGAGAACTTCGCCGCCCTGCGGGAGCTGCTGACGGCCAAGGGCCATACGTTCGTGTCCCAGACGGACACAGAGAGCCTCGTCCACCTCATCGAATCCTATTACGAGGGAGACCTCGAGGCCGCGGTCCGCAAGGCGCTCCACGACGCCCACGGGTCCTACGCAATCCTAGCAATCCACGCGGACGAGCCAGGCAAGGTCGTCGGCGCGCGGAACGAGAGCCCCCTGGTCGTCGGCGTCGGCCCCGACGAGAACTTCCTCGCGTCCGATGTGCCCGCCCTCCTGCGGTACACGGACCGCGTCCTGTACGTCATGGACCGAGAGATGGTCGTCATCACGCCGAAAGGGGTGGCGATCCGGGACCTGGAGGGGCAACCCGTCACCCGCGAGCCGCAGCGGATCACCTGGTCCCTCGAGGACGCGGAGAAGGGCGGGTTCGAGCATTTCATGCTGAAGGAGATCCACGAGTCGCCGAAGGCGATCCACGAGACCCTCCTCGGCCGCCTCGCGAACCTCGAGGTCGATGGCTTCCTGTCCGAGGGCGTGACGAACGTGAAGCTCCTCGCGTGCGGGTCCTCCTACCACGCGGCCCTCGTCGGGAAGTACGTCATGGAGGAGATCGCGCGCATCCCGGCGTCCGCCGAGCTGGCGTCGGAGTATCGGTACAGCCAGGCGCCGTCGGAGAGGCCCCTCGTCATCCTGATCTCGCAGAGCGGGGAGACCGCGGACACCCTCGGCGCCGCGCGGGAGGCCCGTCGCCGGGGCTCCAAGACCCTCGCGATCACGAACGTCGTCGGCTCGAGCCTCACCCGCGAGGTGGACAAGACCCTCTACACGCGGGCGGGGATCGAGATCGGCGTTGCCGCAACGAAGACGTTCATCGCGCAACTCGTCGTCCTGTACCTAATCGCCCTCAAGATGGGGCAGGACCGCGGGGCCCTCGGCTACGACGAGATCGACCGAACGAAGGACGACCTGAGGTCCCTCCCGCGGGCCGTTCAGAACGTCCTGGACAAGGCGGAGGAGATCCGCCTCCTCGCCGCGAAGTACGGGAAGGCCAAGGACGTCTTCTACATCGGCCGCCACGCGAACTTCCCCGTGGCCTTCGAGGGTGCGCTGAAGCTCAAGGAGATCTCCTACGTCCACGCGGAGGCGTACGCGGCGGGGGAGCTGAAGCACGGCCCCCTGGCCTTGGTCACACCGTCCACCCCGGTCGTCGCGATCGCGGTGCAAGATCCGACATACGAGAAGATGCGATCGAACGTCGGCGAGGTCTCCGCCCGCGGGGCGCCGATCCTCGCGATCGGCACGGAGGGCGACCGCGAGCTCCCGAAGTTCGTCGACGACGTGTTCACAATCCCCGCGATCCCGTGGATCCTCTCCCCGGTTCCGGTCAGCGTGGCCCTCCAACTCTTCGCGTACGAGGTTGCCCGCTTGCACGATTGCCCGATCGACAAGCCGCGGAACCTGGCGAAGAGCGTCACCGTCGAGTAAGCCCGGGGGATCATCGGATCAATCCTCGTTTCGGCGAGTCAGTTGGCCCACCCCTCCAAGGCCTTTTATCCATGGCCGCCGCGTATCTGCGGAGGTCTCGAGGAAACCATGGTCGAGGAGGGCAACCTGGATCTCGCGATTCACCACGTCGAGCGGGTCCTCACGGATCAACTGGATTCCGTAGACAGCCTTTCGAACAAGGCGAGCGTCGCACTGGGCTTCGTGTTGACGGCGTTCGGTGCCCTCTTCGCCCTCAGTCGGGAGGCGGTCCACGCGCACATCGTTCCTGCTCTTCTCTCGGCGGGGCTTTTGGTCGTCTCGGCGATCCTACTTTCCTTTTCCTATCTCGTCACGGAGTACGACGATCCGCCGAATCCGGTCGAGCTGCTTCGGCTCGTCGGCGAGCCGCCTGAAGTCCTCAAGAAGGACCTGCTCGCGCACTTGGCTCAAGCTCACACCACGAACGAAGGAACGATTTCGAAACGGTTCCAGTACTTGAACTGGGGAATCCTTCTCTTTCTTATAGGCGTGATCGTATTTGTCGTGGGAGTGGTGTTTGCGTGAGCCCCAGGAGCACGAAAGATCGGAAGAAACCCGCCAATCCCGGATCCGACACGGACGATCCGTTCGAGATCTTGGGTGTCGACCGGTCGATCGATCTCAGCAACCCGCTCGTCAAAGGCAACAAGACGAAGGCTTCTAAAAAGGCTCGCCTCGCAACCGACTGACCAATCGCCGCGGTCGAGACGTCGCGTGCTCGTTGAGAGACAACCCCAGGCTTCGTCACGGACCGCCGAACTATCGGCGGTTACCTCCGTCGGGCTCCCGAATCGCGGGGTCCGCCGACACGGACCCGAGGCCGCTCGCCACGGGCTTGGGAACCGGTTGCTCACCCCGTGTTACGACATACGCGCCGAGCAGGATGAGCGCTCCCCCCGCGAGGGTGAACCCGTCGAAGGAATCGTGGAACATGAGGACGGAGAGCAAGGAGGCCACGACGACCTCGAGGAGGATAAGGAGAGCCGAAATGGTCGGAGAGACCGTCCGCATGCTGCCGACGAAGAGCATGAGCGGAGCGAAGGTCGGCACGAGGCCGAGGTAGACGATTCCCAACCACCCGGTCTCGTTCGCGGGCAAGGGCCAGCCGATGAAGAACAGGGGAATCGCCGCGAACGCGGTGCTCGTGCAAAGGATGGAGGCGGTCACGGCGACGTAGTCCCCTCCCCGGTCCATGCGCCGCTTGAGGCCCGCCACGTACACGGCCCACAGGAGGCTGGCGACGAACACCATGACGTCCCCCGCGAACTGCCCTCCGGACAGGGTCCCCGGGTCCAGCTTCGTCGCGAGGACCAGGACGCCAAGCACGCCGATCAAGATGCCCGCGACCTTGGCCCGCGTCATCGGCTCGCGGAAGAACACGGTCATCAGGATCGCAATGAACACGATGTTCACGTTCACGAGGAGCGCGGTCTTCGACGCCGTGGTCCGGAGGATCCCCTCGTTCTGGAAGGCGAACCCCGTCGCGTTGACCGCGCCGAGGGCCCAGAGGATCGGCTCTCGGAAGATCCGGACGTGGAACCGCCGGAGGGCCGCAAGGACAGCCACGCCGAGAGCGGAACCGATCGCCATCCGCGCGAAGGCGAGGAAGAGCGGGTCGACCGTGTCGACGGTGAGCTTGCTCCCGGGAAAGGACGTCCCCCACATCACGCTGGCGAGGAGGATCAGGGCATAGTCCCGTCGACGGGGATCCATCGGACGCCGCGAGGCGGCAAGTCGGGATATTCGTTTCGGCGTTCGCGGCCTCGGCTCCTTGGACGGGCTTTATTTGCGCGCGCGGGATAACCGCGGGCCCATGGCTGCGGAGCAGCTCCTTCTCGACTTCGCGGTCATCCTCGTCGCCGCGGAGATCGGTGGGGCCGTCTTCCGACGCCTCCGATTGCCTCGGGCCGTCGGAATGCTCGCGGCCGGAATCGCGCTCGGCCCCTTCACCCCCGGCTACGTCGTCCAGAGCTCCGTGCGGGACCTCGCCGTCCTCGGCGCCGTGTTCCTCCTCTTCACGACCGGACTGTCCTTCGACATCCGGAACTTCCGGAGGCTCGGCGCCTGGCCCTTCCTCCTGGCGGCGGCCGGGGTGGGCGCCTCGTTCCTGGGAGGGCTGGCCCTCGGGCTCCTCGTCGGATGGCCGCCGTTGCCCGCGACCTTCCTCGGGCTCATCCTGACGTCGACGAGCACGACGCTGAGCCTGAAGATGCTCGCGGACTCCGGCTTCGGGGAGGTCTCCGGAGCCGATGTCGTGACGGCCTCGATCCTCATCGACGACGTCGTCGCCCTCTCCTTCATGACGGTCGCCGTGAGCCTCGCGTCCCCGTCTCCGCTCCCGCCGCTGTACCTGATCAC
>DASQXV010000006.1:0-15251 GCA_035639595.1 Thermoplasmata archaeon
GGAATGCGAGCGTCACATATCTGGCACGGATTGAGGATGGTCCAGACGGGTTCGACGTACGCCCGCCTCAATTTGGTGGCATAGGGCATCGGCACGAGAGCTGCAATGACCAAGATTGCAACGAGCGCGGCGATGTACCAGATCGGTTCGGAGATGTGGAAAATCACCTCCGGGACGAAGAGTCCGAGAAAGAAGCCTGCGCCCGCCGCAGCCTCCAGCGGCACGAGCCACCGCATGAACGACTTGCGCGCACGCCCCTGTTTCTCAAAGATGTCGGGATGTGCGCTCCTCAGGTGGCTTTCTTGCTCTCGAAGGGGGACCTCGGTATTGCAGATTTTGCACCGGAGATAAATCGACTGGTCGCCTACGGCCACGGTAGCGAAGTTCGCCGGTACTTCAATAAGACTTCCGCTCTCTCAAGCCGACACCCCCGTCACACGTAAGCCCGTTCTGTTCGGATCATGTCGTTGCAGCCCTCGATCTCCTCTCAAGCCAGCCTCTGAGGCGGGCACCTCCCTTTCTGACCCCCCACCGCTCCGGCCCTCGGGCTAGACCCTCCGTCGCAGCAGGAGACGAGGAAGCCATCGAAGGGCGGGCGCGGCGATCGCGGACGCCGCGGTCGAGAGGGCGGCCCCGAGTCCGAGGGCGATCGTGGGCGGGAACATTCTTAGGAGATATACGAAGGATCCCGCGGACCCCAGTAGCCACATTCCCATGAGGAGGAATAGCCCCGGGCGGACGAGGAGGATTGCATAGAGAAGGGCCGTGGAGACGACGAAGAGGGGGGTGAGCACGTTCGTCGGGACCCGCAGGACGAAGGCGCTCCACAGCAAGATCGGAGCCTCGACGAGGAGGATGATCGCGAGTCGGATCTTCCACATCCAGCCCATCGGGACCCTCACTGTCGATAATCCTCCGGGCGGAAGCCGAGGTCCACCCGGATGTCCTTGAGGCGACCGAGGTTCGTGCCGTCCAAGAGATGGATGGAAGCCTCCTCGACGCGGACCAGGTCCTCGTCGAACAAGGGGCCCAGGAACCGCGCGCGGAGGTCGTTCACGGGCATTCCCCCGCACAATTCGTTGAAGGCCGGGACCACGATCGCCTCCCTCGGGAGCTTCGGGTACCGCGGATGCCTCCGGAGGAACGGGACCCTCATCCAGCAGGGGACAATCTGCCGGTTTCCCATGGTGTCGCGGAACGCAGCCGCGGGATGGTTGTGCCCCATGACGAGGACCTTCGCCTCCATGACCTTCTTGAACGGCCACGCGTGACCGTGGGCGAATCCCGTGTCGTCCATCCGGAAGCCGTGGGCCGGCTTGAACCGCACGTTCCGGGGCACGATGTGCCGCAGCATCCCGTCGTGGTTGCCCTGCGCGATGTAGATTTCTCGGAAGGTCGAGGCGAGGTCGCGGAAGAAGACGTACACGTCCCTTCGCTCCCGGGGGGCCATCTTCGGGACGAGATGCTTGACATCCCCGAGGAGGACGAGCCGGTCGGCCCCGCGGCGCTCCGCGATCCCGACCAGCTTGCGCCCCATCGCCTCCGCGCGGCCCGGCAGGCGGACCCCTTTCTCGTCGAGCTCCTCCTCGAGCCCGATGTGGAGGTCCGCGGCGACGAGGGCGTCGTCCGCCATGAGGACGGGCTCATCGGGGACGGGTTCGAGGTCCACGGCGAATCGAAGGGCGGTGTTCGATTAAAGATTGTGCGGCCCCGCGCGGGGCGCCTCAGAGGTACTTGGCGAGGACCCGACCGAGGTTGTCCGCCACATCGACGGACGTCAGGCCGTAGCTCTTCTGCTCGAACGCCAGGTTCCCCGCGGCGCCGTTGATGAACGCCGCGAGCCTCGCGGCATCGTAGAGGCCCATGCCTTTCGCGACCAGCCCGGCGGTGACCCCGCAGAGGACATCTCCGGTCCCTCCGACGGTCATGCCGACGTTGTGCGTGTAATTGAACTTCAATCGCGTCCCATCCGACACGATATCGACCGGGCCCTTCAGGAGGATCGTCGCCCCGAACGATTTCGCCGCCTCGCGGACGATCTCCCCTCGCTCCTCCGGGGGATCGGGGAGCGACTTTCCCGTCAAGGTCTGGAACTCGCGGGAGTGCGGCGTGAGGACGACCTTCTTCCCGGCGAGGCATCGTGGGTCCTCCGCCACGGCCTTAATCGCATCCGCGTCGATCACGACGGGGATCGTCAGGTTGCGCACGATCTCACGGATGGCGTCCAGCGTCCCGTCCACGTCTCCGAGTCCCGGTCCGATCGCCGCGGCGTCGGCCCGGGGCATGAGGTCCAGGATGCGTCGAAGGTCCTCCCGCATGAGCCGGTGCCCGACGAGGGGATGGACAATGAGCACGGGGGAATACGATGCGACGACGGTCGCCGCGAGGGCCGGCGTCGCGATGTGAACCAGATCCCCGCCGACCCCCAGGGCGCCGAACCCGACGAGGGCCGGGGCGCCGGTGTAGGGTCCTCCCGCGATCACGAGCACGCGGCCGTTCTGTCCTTTGTGGCTCGTGGCCCGCGGGATGGGATACAACAGGAACTCCCCGGGTCCGGTCATCGTGGCGACCCTCGGCGGGATCCCGATGTCCGCGATCCGGATCCGGCCCGAGTTCTCCGGGGTCATCCCTTCCTTCGCGTCGTGGAGGGCGACCGTGACCTGGGGGCGGATCGCCAGACCGGTCCCGAAGCCGCTCGGGACGTCGACGCTCAGGACCGGCTTTTCGGAGGCGTTCACTTCGTGGACGAGGGACGCGAACGGCTCCTTGAGGGTCCCTTGGAGGCCGATCCCCAGGAGCGCGTCGATGATGACGTCCGCCTCGGCGAGGGCCCCCGCGCTCCGGTCGACGCCCGCGAGAATTTCCACATCCCGGAGTCGTTCGAAGTTCGTCGCGGCCTCCCTCGTGGAGAATTCGTCCGGCGAGCGGGTGAGCAGGACCGTGACCCGGGCGGCGTCTTTCGCGAGGTATCGCGCGGCGACGAGGCCGTCGCCTCCGTTGTTCCCCGGTCCGCAGAGGACCAGGACGCGCTTCCCCGCGACGGAGAACTCGGACCGCGCGGCCTCGGCGACCGCCTTCCCGGCCTCCTCCATCAGGTCCAGGATGGAGATCCCGGCGTACTGCGCATTCCGGTCCAGGATGCGCATCTCGATCGCCGAGATCATCGTCCGCCCATCCTGGGCTCGATAGTTAAACGTTGGCCGCGAGATTAAGAGCGATCCGACAATTCCCGACGCGATGGACCTGAGCCCGCTCCGATCTTATCGATGGGCGCTCGTCCTGGGCCTGCTCGTGCCGATCAGCTGGGTCCTCGACCTCGTCCTCGGCCCGAGCACCGCGGTGTTCCTCGTCTCCGGATTGGGAATCGTGCCCCTCGCCTGGTTCCTGGGCCTCGCCACGGAGGAGTTGGGAAAGCACACGGGGCCCGGCGTCGGGGGACTTCTGAACGCCACGTTCGGGAATGCGACGGAGTTAATCATCGCGATCTTCGCCCTGGCGGGCGGTCTCACGGAAGTCGTGAAGGCGTCCCTCACGGGCTCCATCGTCGGGAACCTCCTCCTCGTCCTCGGAGTGAGCATGTTCGCGGGAGGCCTACGTCATAAGGCCCAGTCGTTCTCCCGCGAGGCGTCCGGGATCCAGATCACGATGCTCGTCGTCGCGGTGAGCGCGCTCGTGATGCCCGCCCTCTACGTCGCGTCGACCGCGAGCCGGACGGGCGTGGCCCTGGAGGAAATGAGCCTGGGCATCGCAGGCATGCTCCTCCTCGCCTACGTTCTCGGCCTGCTCTTCTCCCTGCGAACCCACCGGGACATCTTCAATCCCATCTCCGACGTCGTCGAAATAGCCCGATGGACGAAACCGTTCGCCCTCGGAGTCCTAGTCGTCTCGACGGCCCTCGTCGCCATCGAGAGCGAACTCCTCGTCGGCTCGATCGTGTCGGCCCAACGCTCGCTCGGCCTGACCCAGCTGTTCATCGGGGTCATCATCGTCGCGATCGTCGGGAATGCGGCGGAGCACGGGAGCGCGGTCCTGATGGCCTGGCGGAACAAGATGGAGCTCAGCGTCGCGGTCGCGACGACCTCGACCACGCAGGTCGCGTTGTTCGTCGCCCCGATCCTGGTCTTCTTCTCCCTGCTCGCCCCTCGACCTATGACCTTGGACTTCGAGATCTTCGAGCTGGCCTCGATCGCGCTGTCGACCGCCGTCGCCGCGGCGATCGTCTCCGACGGACGGAGCAACTGGTACGAGGGGGCGCTCCTCGTGATCGTCTACGCGGTGATCGCCGTGGCCTTCCTCTTCCATCCGCCGTGATGGAATGGGGCCGCCTCGAGGGGCCTTCCTAAGTCCGCAGCTTGCGGCCCAGGCGACGTTCGACCGCCTTGACTTTCCCGTCCAATTGTCCGGAGGCTCCCTTGCGGTCGTCGATCTTGATCGTCGTGGACACCCGTTCGCAGTCCTCCGCCACGGCCTTGTGACACCGCGCGATCAACGTGAGGAGGTCCTCGAACTCCCCCTCGATCACGGTCCCCATCGCGTTCAGTCGGTAGGGGAGGCCGCTGCGGTCCACGATTTCCAGGCAGCGGGCGACGTACGTCCCGACGCTGGCCCCTTTCCCGATCGGCGTGACGCTGAATTCCGCGACCGTCATGGGATCCTCGCCGGGCCTCATAGGCCGACGCCCTTTTGCCCGTTGCGTGTCGATCAACCACCCCGGGCGGACGGAGGACGTCGACGCCGCGCGCGGACTTCGTGCTGGACCGGAAGTTTTGGCTCGTCGGGTTGATCGAGGTCGGCCGCATCCTTCACTTTTCTAACCGGGACAAGGCGAACGCCGCGACGGCACCGCACTTCGTGCAGAAGGCGCGGCCCTTGCGATCCGTATCCTCGAGCTTCTCGGAGAAGTGCATCACGCAATCGGAGTTCGCATCGTCATGGTAGAGCCCGAAGGTGTGCCCCAACTCATGGATCGCGGTCTTCGCGGTCCGTTCGAGGAGGCGGTCGCGGCCATCGCCTCCGAACCGGGCCACCGAGATCACCGCGAATCGGTCGCGGATCGTCGCGTGCCCGAAGACGAAATTCAGCCCTCGCTCGTAGAGGTCGACGTTGGTCACACCGAGGACCCGGTCGCCGGGTTCCCGGGCCATCGCCCGCTCGAAGTCCGAGGCGAGGAATTGTGTCTCCCCGTCGCGCATCCGGCGGTTGAAGGACTCCGGCACCGTCTCCGGCGAACCGACAGACACATCGCCCAAGTCCGACAGCTCCTTCCGAAGGTGCTCGAGGATCTCCAGATCCACGGATCCGAAGGGCTTGATCGTCAAGATCATCCCTTCACCACCCCCAGGGGGACCATTCGGGCCACGATCTTCGTGAGCCCGGCCCCTTCCGCGACGCGAACGACGTCCTCGACGTTCTTGTACGCCCCCGGGGCCTCTTCGACGATTCCCGCGCGGGAGGCCGCATGGAGATAGATCCCACGGCTCTCCAGGGTGCGCACGACCTCCTTCGCCTCGTACGCTCGGGTCGCGGCCTTCCGGGACATCTGTCGACCGGCTCCATGGCAGCTGGAACCGAAGGAACGGTCCATCGCGGTCGGCAGGCCCGCGAGCACGAAGGAGCAGGTCCCCATGTCGCCGGGGATCAAGACCGGCTGGCCCACGTCGCGGTATCGCGCGGGCGTCTCGGGATGCCCCGCGGGAAATGCGCGGGTCGCCCCCTTGCGGTGCACGACGAGCCGCCGGATCCGCCCCTCGACTCGGTGCTCCTCCTTCTTCCCGATGTTGTGGCAGACGTCGTAGACGATGTGCATCCCGAGGTCGTCCGCAGATCGCCGGAGGACCGTTGCGAACGCGTTGCGGATGCCGAACGTGATCACCTGACGGTTGTTCCAAGCAAAGTTCGCCCCGCAACACATCGCCTTCCAGTAATCCTCGCCCTCTTTCGATCCGATCGGCGCGCAGGCGAGTTGCATATCCGGGAGGTCGATCTTCTCCCGCTTCACGACCCGCTCACATACGTCGATGTAGTCCGTGGCGATTTGGTGGCCGAACCCGCGGGAGCCCGTATGCACCATGACGCATACCTGGCCCACGGCGTTGAGACCGAAGCCCTTCGCGGTCCGCTCGTCGTAGATGCGGTCCACCTTCTGGATCTCGACGAAGTGGTTCCCCGCCCCCAAGCTTCCGAGCTGATCCTTCCCGCGGGCGATCGCGCGTTCGCTCGCCTTCGAGAAATCCGCGTCGTCCAATCGGCCATGGGCCTCGATGTTCTCCGGATCCTCGGGCCAGGCGTACCCCTTTTCGACGGACCACCCGACCCCGTCCGTCGCGAGCGCCTCGAGTTCCTGCCGGGTCACCTTCACGAGGCCTCCCTCTCCCACTCCGCTCGGGATGTTCTTGAAGCACGCATCCGTGAGGGGCCGGAGGTTCGGGCGGACGTCGGATTCCTTCAGGTCCGTCCGGATGAGCCGGACCCCGCAATTGACATCGTACCCAATGCCACCGGGCGAGATGACGCCGTCGTCGAGGTCGAAGGCGGCGACTCCTCCGATGGGGAAGCCGTAGCCCCAGTGGATGTCCGGCATCGCCATCGACGGTCCGACAATTCCAGGCAGGGTCGCGACGTTCGCAACTTGCTCGGGGGCCTGATCCTGACGGAGCTGACCGACCATCCTGTCGTCGATGAAGACGATTCCGTCGGTCCGCATCTGTGGCTTGTAGGACCGCGGAATCCGGTATTCGAAGGGTGCCACGGGTTCGAGGGGACCATTCCAACCGCTCGTCATGGGGCCGCAAGAAATCCCGTCAAGCGCACATAAACGTTCTTGCGGTTTCTGATAACGACGCGCAAACTATAAGCGGCCCCATGTCATAGCATGCCATGGGTTGGGACGAGCTCGATCGCAGAGGTCCCGAGCCGCCATCGGGTGGGCATTGCGGACGGGATCCGCGGTCCGTCGGATCGATCTCCGACTGGGGGGCCAGAGGGAACCGGGGAACGCGAAGGCCCGCGAGCGACGCGAGCTCGTCGCCCCTTTTCGTCTGGATAACAACGGGCGGTCCTTCGACGCGCTACTCTGAGCCGACGTTCATCGCCGCGCGGTGCCGATTCCCGCGATCGCTTCGCGGATGAGCCTCGCCGCGAGGAGCGCCGTCTGTCCGAAATCCCATGCGGGGCTCACCTCGTTCAAGTCCATGCCGACGAGGTGCGGCGCCACAATCCCGATCAACCGTTTCACCTCGATCGGCGCAAGGCCGAACGGTTCCGGGTTCCCGACCGCGGGGGCGAACGCGGGGTCCACCCCGTCCATGTCGATCGTCAGATAGACGCGGTCCCTGCCAATCGCCTTCAACGCCCGAGTGACGCACGCCTCAATTCCGTCCCGCTGGACGTCGAACGCGCTGACATACGTCAGGCCGAGTCGTTCGAGATCTTCGCGCTCCTCCTTGCTGTACGACCGCACACCGACGTACACGACGTGTTCCACGCCGACATGGTCCGCGATCCGCCGGGCGCTGCACGCGTGGGACCACCGGTCGTCGAGGTACGAGTCTCGGAAGTCGAGGTGGGCGTCGATCCCAAGGACCCCGATGTCCCGCGGGAACGCGCGGACGACCGCGGGCGCGAGGCTGTGTTCACCCCCGAGGACGATCGGGACCTTGCCCGCACCGACGATCCCGGAAGCCATCTTCGTGACCCCCTGGACCATCTCCGTCGTCGGTCCGTAGGTCGGCGTGTCGCCGAGGTCCGCGAAGGGAATGTCCAAGAGGTCCTGCCGATGGTCCATCATGAACGTCTCGAAGTTGTACGAGGCTTCGCGGATCGCGCGCGGCGCGAACCGGGATCCTCCGCGGAAGGAGCACGTCCGATCGTAAGGGACCCCGAAGAGGGCGATGCGCGATCCGTCGTAGGACGCGACGGCGTCCGCGAATGGGGGCCCGGCCATGGGATTTCGGAGACCGCCCTGCGCTTATTTGAGGGCGTGCCCCATCATTGGGACGCGAGCTTGCGACGACCCAAGGCCTCGAGGTACATGACCTCCTGCCCCGGCTCGACCTTCCCCTGAAATTCCTCGGTGACGGGGAGTTCGAAGGTCGCGTACGTCGCCATGTCCATGAGCTGCACGACGTTCCCATGCATCGAGAGGACCTGGGCCTTTCTGCGGTCAATCATCGGGACGCGCACCTTATGGGTCACGGGATGGACGATGGAGCGCTTCTGTCCGTCGAACAGGCCGACGACCTCGAGCCGGGCCTTCGCTTCCCCATGCTTCCCCGGCTTCGAGGTCTGGATGCTGAGGATCCGACACGGCTCCTCGTCCACGACGATGTAGCGGTTCACCTTCAGCTCACGGATCTCCGCCTGTTCCCACGACATCGAGATTCGGCGCGGCCATGAGGCGTATCCCTAAAAACGTTTTCTCAGTGGGCCGGTCTCGGTTTCCGCCTCTGCTTCTTCGGACTCTCGCGGCGCCGCGGCCTCGGTGGTCGCGCAGCCTTCCGCCGACGGATTTCCTCGATGGCCTGTTCGAGGTCCTCCAGGAGTTCCGGGGCAATCTTTCGCTTCGTGTATGCGTCGGCGCGCGCCGCGATCGAGATTCGTCCGGCGAATGCGCGTGCGACGGCGCCTCGCTGCCATCGGGGAGCGCGATGGACCCATGGATGCTGGAACAGGACCCCGTGCTTCGGGGGTCGCGAGCCCGATCGCAGGTGTCGGAAGAGCGCGCGTTCGGCGCCGAGCAGTTGCACGGTCCCCGCGGGAGCGCGGGCGAGTCTCTGGACGCCCCCCGCGAGGCTCACGAGGCGCGCCGCGATCATCGGCCCCGCAAGTTCCGCGACGTTCGGGGCGAGGGATCGGACGGATCGCTCGACGTACCCCTCGATCGCGAGGCGCCTCTCGCTGACGGATTTCGCCAACGCCGCGAACGCCTTCAGCTGCTCCTCTTCCGGTTCCTCGAGGATCGCACCGATGCTGTCCGCCTGTGCCCCGGGCATCCGGTCCCGCCGTCCGTGCGTGGCGATCAGGTCCACGTACTTCGTCGGTTCGACCGTCCGTGCGAGTTCGGGGAAATGGAGACCGTACCATTCCCGCAGCCGCTCTTGCAAAGCGTTCTCCTGCTCCAGGACCTCGTCGAGGGCGCCAACCGCTTGCCTCAGGTGATCCTCCGGTCCCGTCGCACGCCGGACCTGACCGCGGGCGAGTTGGACCATCGCCGCGTGCAAGAGGTCCGGGGTGTACCCGAAGGAGGCCGGATCGAGGAACGGTCCCCGATCCTTCGTCAGGTTCCCTCCCGCGCGCTCGAGCCGGGGCTCGACGACGAAGACGTCTTCGGCGAGGGACATCAGCTCCCGTTCTTCATCGAGGACCTTCCACTCCTCGATGCGGCCGAGCCGCTGAGCGATCGCGTCCGCGTCCTTCGGGAACAATCGCTGATGGACGACCTTGCCCTCCTCCACGAGGAAGGAGCCGAACCAGGTCGTCAGGAGCTGCATGGGTCGGCGATAGGGCGCGCGGGTAAAAGCGGTTGCGCCTAGGTCCGCCGTTTCGTGCCCTTGCGGCTCCCGGAACTCGGGGACGATTTGCGCAGGGACCGAAGGAGGGTGGGCTTCACGATCCCCCGCTCCGTGATGATCCCCGTGATGTACTTCGCGGGCGTCACATCGAAGGCGGGGTTCCGGGCCGGACTCTCCTTGGGGGCGATCGGCTTGCCGTCCAGATGGAGCACCTCCTGGGGCGATCGCTCTTCGATGGGAATCTTCGCGCCGGACGGAAGGTCGAAGTCGATCGTGCTGGTGGGCGCGGCGACGTAGACGGGGACTCGGTTCTCGTGGGCGACGACGGCGATCGAATAGGTCCCGATCTTGTTCGCGGTGTCCCCGTTTGCCGCAATGCGATCCGCGCCGACCAGGACGAGATCCACCTCATCCCGTCCGAGGAAGTGTCCCGCGGCCCCATCTGTAATGATCGCATGGTCGATCCCTTCCTGGAGGAGCTCCCAGGAAGTGAGCCGAGCCCCTTGCAACTTGGGGCGGGTCTCGTCGACGTAGACGAAGAAGCTGCGTCCCTTCTCCTTCGCGACCCGCAAGGGTCCCATGACCGTGCCGACGTCGACCGTCGCCAGGGCGCCCGCGTTGCAGTGGGTGAGGATCCGGCTCCCGTTCTTGATCAGGGTCGCGCCGTGCTCCCCGATCTGGCGGCAGCGTTGGACGTCCTCTTCGGCGTAGCGTCCCGCCGCTCCTGCGAGATCTTCTCCGCGGACGGAGGCTTGCATCATGAACTCGATGGCGAAGAAGAGGTCATGCCCCGTGGGGCGGGTCCTTCGGAACCGCTCCGCGACGTCCTTCAAGTTGGCCCCTTGGGCAGAGGCCTGGGCCATCCCGAAGGCCGCCGTCGCCCCGATCGCGGGGGAGCCGCGGACGACCATATCCTCGATCGCGACGGCGACCTCCTCCGCGGTCTTCGCCTCGTAGATTCGGAATTCGTAGGGCAGGTATCGCTGGTCGATCATCCGGACGAGGCCGTCTTCCAGCCACACCGTCCTCAGCTCGCGCGGCCCGTCCGCGAGGTTCACGCGCACGGAGGCCCCTCCTACGGGCGCCGGAGGGAGGAGAGGAGGCCCGAGAGCCCCGGCCGGCCCAGTTCCCGCTTCATCTCCCGCGTGAGGGAATCGTAGTAGGCGACCTGTTGCTCCACCTTGAGCAGCTCTTCGTCCAACCGGCGGCGCTCGTCTTCCACGGACTGAAGCGCATCTAGGATCCGCCTCTCCCGCTGGCGCCAGCGCTCGACCTCCCTCTGTATCGGGTGCGCGGGTCCGGGCATCGTCATCGCCCTGGCGTGGTCGGGGGGAAAATCGTCGCCGTCGGGCTCCCGAACTGATCCCGGACGATCTGGCCAAACTCCTGGATTTTACTCCGCACGCCGTCGAGCTCCTTCCGCAGGACCGCCCTGCGCCGTTCGAGCTGCCGGATTCGGTCTCGGATTCGCTTCCGACGCTCCTGCCATTTCTTCTGTTCCTCCAACGCGAGGAGCACCGTCGAAGGATCCATGGGGCCCGTCACTCCAGATGGTCGGACCTATTTAATCGTGATGTCCTGCGGATCCCTCCTCGCGGATCTCGACGCCTGGAATCGCGTACTTGAACAGGTCGAAGAAGTTCATCGCTTGGCTCATGAAGTCCCGCGCGGTGCCCTCGGACGCATCGAGCCCGAAGACGAGATGGAGGTCGTCGACCTTCCAGACGCTCACCAGGTTCGCGACCTCGCGTTGCGTCGACGCCTCGCTCACGCGGACCTTGCCGATCAAGTTCTCCCCCTCCCGGCTCGTGGTGAGGGAGATCACGTAGCCCCGGCCTTGGAGTTGCTTCGTCACGATCGTCGCCATTTCCGCCTTGCCGTCTTTCGTCATCTCGAGCCTCGCGGAGCAATCCGTAGGACCGCTAATAAAAGCTCTCAAGGCGGGTCCGAGGGGCCGTTCCACGGGGATTTATATCGCGGGTGCGTTGCGTCGCCGCCGGGCTCGTGGTCTAGCGGTTATGACATCGCTCTCACACAGCGAAGGTCACCGGTTCGAATCCGGTCGAGCCCATTCGTCTTTTGCGCGGGCCACCCGGCCGCCGACGGGACTCACGGATGGGCGACGGTCGCGGTGAGGGCCGCGACGAGGACGGCGACGAGCCCCAAGCCCGCGAGCGGGATCAACGCGAGCCACCGCGGCTCGTACCGAAGGTGCATGTAGTAGGCGACGACCAAGCTCGCCTTGATCGTGGCGAGGATGACCAGGATGATGATCGTCTCCAGGTGCGGCAGGCCGAGGCTGTAGACGCTCAATTCGATGAGCGTGACCGCGAAGAGGATGATGAAGACGAGCACGTAGGGACGCTTTCTCACTTCCTCCGTGATTCCGGTCGGAGGGAGTGCGGTCGCGGTTGCGCCCATGGCATTGCCTCAGATCAAGTACACGATCGTGAAGAGGAAGATCCATACCACATCGACGAAGTGCCAATAGAGTCCCGCGAGTTCGACGGCCTCGTGGTTCTCTTTCGTGAAACCGCCCTTGAACGCCTTGCGGGTGACATACGCGAGGCCGATGACCCCCGCGCTCACGTGCGATCCGTGGACGCCGGTCTGCGCGTAGAACGTCGGGCCGTACAGGGGATTCACGCCCTTCGGCGCCGAGGCGAACGTGAGGCCTTCCCCGAAGTACAGGTGCTGGTATTCGAACGCCTGGATGCTCAGGAAAGTGATCCCGAGCAGGAGAGTCGCGAGGGAGAAGAGCTTCAGCTTCGCCTGATCCCCCCGCTCGATGGCGGCGAGCGCTTCGACCATCGTGAGGCTGCTGCAAATCAGGATGAACGTGTTCGCGCCGGTGAGGGGGACGTTCAGGATCTCGCCAGGGGTCGCCCAAGGTCCTTGGAAGACGTTGACAAGCGTGGGGTCCGACGTCCGGAGGCGCAGGGTCCACGACGAGCCGATGATCGCCGAGAAGAACATGATCTCGGTCACGAGGAACAACCAGATCCCAAGCTTCCGGGCGCTGACCCGGGGGAACCGGGATTCGACCGCCGCCGCGAGGCCATAGAACGCGCTCGAAGGCCTCTGCAGGTCCTGGTGGATCCATCCCCCCGTGCCGCTCCCGAAGATCGCGACGCCCAACAACAGCATGGGGATGCTCGCGGACACGATCCCAACGTACCCTACGCCCATGCCGACCGCGATGATCACGGGCCATGGGCTGCCATGGTGTTCCTCCTCGCCTTCCGCCGCCATGGGCTCGGGATGCGCCATCGGGCTCGTCCCGGCCGTGGATAAGCGAGTCCTCTATAACCTCTTCGTCCTAATCTGCCGCTCTCAGTTCGGCCGGAACACCCACGGATCGTGGGCCAAGATCAGGAACAGGTCCCGCGACTTCGACCATTCGATGAGCCAGTTCGGCACCGGGATCCGAGGGCCCTCCGGACGGAGTCGCATGAACACGCGGTCCGTCCCCGGGAGGATAAAAGCATCGTCGTTCGTGCTGATTCCTGTTCTTAGGATACAGAACGCCGCGATGCCTGGCCGCGCCGACGGGCGCCCTCGACGGGCGGTCGCCCTCGGATGCGGCGGGACGACGACTCATTGGCCCGTCGCCCATCTGCGCTTCCGTTCTATCCGAGAAACGCCTTAATAGCCAAGCTTCCCTAGAGGCGGGTGGGATCCCGACTGCCAACCGTCCGCCGGATGAAGGCGAAGCTCGCCATGTTGGGGGAGAGCGGGGTCGGCAAGACGTCCCTCGTCCGACGGTTCGTCGCCAACGAGTATCAGGACGATTACGTCAAGACGGTCGGGACGCGGGTGAGCAAGGTGGAACTCGAAGTGCCGCACGGGTCGGACTTCGAAGTCCACATGGACCTCGCGATCTTCGACCTCGGGGGCGAGAAAGGCTTCCGCGACCTGGTCAAGGAGACGTACTACCATGGCGCGCATGCGCTGTTGGCCGTCGCCGACCTCGGCCGGAAGGAGAGCCTGCTGGCCCTGAACGAATGGATCCCCGCGGGCCTCGAGATCGCGGGTGACGTCCCCGTGTTCATGATCGTCAACAAGAAGGACCTCGACGCGAAGCGCGCGATCTCGGACGAGGTTGTCAGGAAGTTCGCGGGGTCGGTTCCCGCGCCGTACGTCTACGCCTCCGCTCAGACCGGAGAGTTCGTCGAGGACGCCTTCAACTCCGTGGCCATCGAGATCGTGGATCGGGCATTCCGAGCGGAGCGGGCTCGGGCCGCGGAACGCGGCCTGCGGGCCCGGATCCTCGAGCTCCTCGAGAAGCGAGGGGCCCTCGGCCTCAAGAAGCATCAGTTTTTCGAGATCCTGCGGGGCGTCAAATCGGACGAGATCGAAGCCGAACTCGATCGCCTCGAAGGAGAGGGCCTCGTGACGATCAAATGGTATGGGGCTGCGGACTTCAGCGCCGCACTCTCCCCGCGAGGCGCGCGGACGCTCAAGCAACAGGCCGAATGGGACGAGGAGTGAGGGTCCTTTTCCTGGGTGACGGTACGAAGAAGGTCCAGTTGGAGCGGGTGCTGCAATCGCTCGATCCGATCGATCGGCCCGCCCCGTCGGCGGAGCAGGTCCCGACGCCCGCGCCGATTGCGGCCGAGCTCCTCTGGATGGCTCATGCGAAAGGCGACATTGCGGGCCGTTCCGTTGCCGACCTGGGCAGCGGGAACGGGATTCTCGCGATCGGAGGAAAACTCCTCGGAGCGGCCTGCGTCATCGGCCTCGAGGCCGATCCGCGGGCGGTCGACGTCGCGCGTCGGAACGCCGACCGCGTGGGCGCCGAGGTGGGGTGGCGGCTCGGCGACGTGAGATCGTTTCGCGAGTCGGTGGATACGGTCTTGATGAACCCGCCTTTTGGCGCCCAGATGCCCCACGCCGACCGGCCGTTCCTGGACACGGCGATGGCCGTAGGCCGTATCGTGTATACGTTCCTAAACGCGACGACCGAAGGGTTCGTGCGAGGACGAATCGAGGGCGCCGGGGGACGGATCGACGAACGGCACGAATACGCCTTCCCAATCCCACACCTTTTCCCGTTCCACCGGGAGGGGACCCGAGAGGTGCCGGTGCTGCTCTTCCGCGTCGAGACGGCGAAGGGATAAATACACACGTCCGTGTTCGTGCGGGCGGAAGGGGCGTTGCGCATCTGGAACTGAAGATGGTCTTACCCGGCGACGAGATCGCGGTCGCCGAAGAGTACGAACCCGGGGAAGGAACGTTCGAGCGCAACGGACTCGTGTACGCCGCCACTCCCGGCGTCGTGATGCTCGATGCCCAGAGTCGGGTCGCGAGGGTTCGGGCCTTCAATCCACCCGCGGAGCTGAAGGTCGGCGACATCGTGTACGGCGTCGTCGAAGACATCCGAGGCATGATGGCCACGGCGACGATCCTCGCGATCCACGGCCGGACGCGGCAGATCAGCGGTCAGTCCGAGGGCACGATCCACATTTCGAGCGTGTCCGAGGACTACACGGAGGACATCCACGACAAGTTCCAACTGGGCGACATCATCCGCGCGAAGGTGATCCAGGTCCAGCCCTCGCTCCAGTTGACGACCGCGGAGCCGAGCCTCGGCGTCGTGAAAGCCCTCTGCTCCGTTTGCCGGAATCCTTTGGAGCTCCGAGGGCGGGACCTCTATTGTCCCAGGGATGAGAGGACCGAGCGGAGGAAGGTCGCGTCGGATTACGCGGACCTCCGTCTGTCCGTCCCCGCGAGCGAGCTCGG
>DASQXV010000007.1:0-7546 GCA_035639595.1 Thermoplasmata archaeon
TCAGGGAAATGAGATCGCTGTGCGCATCCTCCTCGGATACGGCGCGCGCCTCGCGTCGAAATACGGGAAGGGCGTCGAGCCGATCCTCTCCCTCGCGGCGGCTCATTTCTGCCGCACGATCGTGCGCGTGGGTCCGCCGCATGCGCCCGCGCGGATCGGCCGGGTGGCCCGACGTCCTTCCGGCCGATTCGAGGAATGCCCTCCGTCCGCGCCCGGGGCGATCGGACCCCTATGGCTCGGGCCCCTTCAGGACGAGGACTTCGTCTCGCGGCTCATTCCTTCGCCCTGGACCGGGCCGGAAGCGATTCGAATTCTCTTCTCCATCCAAGGCGAGGCGGGCCTCCCTCCGTTCTTCGTCACGACGGACGAACTCGCCGCCCTCACCCACCGTTCCGCGCCGAAACTCGATCGGTTCATCGACGCCCTGCGGCAGGTGGGCTACCGCGCGGCGCGGACGTCCTTCCATCCTCGCGGGGTGCGCACGGACGCTCCCCACGCGGAGGTAGTCCGAGCCTTCCGCGGCCCGACGCCTATCGGATCCACGGATGGTTCAGGGCCTGCCAGTTGAACCCGAACGCGGCCTCGCTGTCCGTCGCGTAATGGTACAAGGTGACGACGAGGATCCCGTGGACCACGGACCAGAGGGCGCTGAGGACGAGCCAGTAGAGGATCGCCGCGACAGTCCACCCGAGGCTCTCGGAGCCCACCGCGACGCCCCCGACGAAGGGCACGAGCCCGATCGAGAACAGGACGAGGAACACGAGCCCGGTCCCGAGGACGCCCTGCTGGTGCGCACCCCACTGCTCCTTGAGCAGCACGCGGCTCCGGTGGAACGCCTTGAGCGGGCCGATCCCCTCGACGACCATGATCGGCAGGACGAACAACGTCGCGATGGCCCAGCCGGATCCGAGGAGGCGGGACACGAAACGCCCGCCTTCCTCCGACCGGAGGGAGGTGAGACGGAACAGAAGCCCGATCGTCGCCGCGATGACGGACCAGACGAGGATTTGGAAGAAGCTCGCGTTCGCCGCATAGATGCCGTCCATCACGGTCGGCCTCTCTCCCCGGAGGCGGATGTAGGCGGCCCCGATGATCGCCGCCATGAAGTAGCAGGAGAGGAAGTACGTCACGAGGTAGGCGACGAAGATCTCCTGGTACAGGAACCCATTGGCGGCCGAGGTCGGCGGGATCCCGAGGGCGATGAACGACAGGATCACGATGAGCCACGTGAAGCCCGTGAAGACGAGGGCGAAGAACGGGAGGATCATGAGCCTCGGGTTCAGGGCGAGGACCCGCAGGCTGCTCCAGGTGAGGTGGATCCCGCGGGCCAGCTGGGCTCGGATGCCGGTCCGCGCGATCGCGCCATGGCGAGCCTTACGGCCCCACTCCGTCGAGTGCATCCCGCGCGTCGAGGGGGTGGACCCCCCCATAAGGCTATTGTCAAATCCGGTCCTCGTCCGACGCGTCGTCCTCGAGGTGCCGCTGCTCCCCTTCGTAGGGCGCGGTGAGGAGCCGCACGATTTCCGCGGCCTTGACCTCTCCGATCTTCGGGACCTTCCTCAGGTCCTCCTCGGACGCATCGAAGACCGCGCGCACGGAGCCGAATCGCTCCAGCAGGCTCCGGGCCAACGTCTCGCCGATGCTCGGCAACCCTTCGACGAGGAAGCGCTGACGCTGGCCGAGGCTCAGGGCTTTCGGCTTGTGCCTCAGTCCGTACTCCGGCGCCCCTTTCTCCTGGCCCTTCCAGAGGATGCTCAGGAGGAGCGCGGTCTGCTCCTTATCCGCGGTCGTCAGGATGGGGACGCGCTCCTTCGTCTCGATCGCGAGGAGAGCCCCGAGGACGGACTGGGGATGCTTGAACGTCGAGATCTCGGAGAGGTCTCCTTCGAGGATCACGAGGGGCTGCGGGTACGCGTCGCGGAGACGTTGGACCTGCTCGAACAGCCGCTTCCGGATGAGCGAGTTGAAGAAGTCGGTCAGGGTCTTGCGCTCGATCCCGATGGGTCCGAGGACGTAGTCGCCGGGCGCGAGCCGACGGACCTCGAGGTCCACGCCGAGTTCCCGCAATCGCTCCGGGAGATCTTCCGGTTCGTTCACGTCGACGACGAGCGGGGCCCGCATGGATGGACGAAATCCGGGGGCGTCGTAAACGTTCCGGTCACGGGGACGAATCGGACCCCATGTCGACGGAGTCATCCAGGACCCGGCCCCGCGCGCGTCGACCGGATGGCCCGCCGGACGTAGCCCCCCGGGTCCGAAAGGGTTCGGACCCCCGGGCCTGCCTTCCGAGGATTCCTGCCGCGCCCACGTCATCCTTGAAATCCCGTCGCGAGAGGCCCATCTCGATTTCCGAGAACGAGGGCGTCAGTTTCAAGGGTGCCGACGGCCCTCGGAGCCGTTCGTTGCCCTCGCAAATCCGAAGGATGCGGTTGAAGATCTGCGTCGTCGGGGACCGCGCCGTCGGCAAGACGAGCCTGATCCAGCGGTACGTGTTCGACACCTTCACGGACGCCTACCACGGCACGCTGGGCACGAAGATGCACCTCCTGCAGTTCATCAAGGAGGTCGCCGCGCAGGAGAACGTCGAGGCGGATGTGGCCCTGTTCGACATCATGGGGGAGCACGGGGCCCGAGACCTGTACCGGGACGCCCTCTTCTGGGGCGCCCATGGATTCGTGACGGTCGCGGACGTGACGCGGCCCGACACCTTCGAGTCCCTGGTCGAGTGGGTGAATTCCGTCCGAGCCGTCGCGGGGGACGTCCCGTACCGGATTCTGCTGAACAAGTCCGATCTCCTGAAGGCGCCCGAACTGCCGGCCTGGGTCGCGGCCCGGCTGAAGGTCATCTTCCCAAACGTGCCGTATTCCATGGTCAGCGCGAAGACCGGGACCGAGGTGGAGCGCGCGATGGGACTCTTCCTGGAGGACGTCGTCAATGGGGTCTTGAAGGAGTCGAGGGCCCGGCGCGCGGGACGGATCCTGGGCAATCGCATCCTCACCTTTGCCGCGAAGCGAGGGGCGCTCGGGGTGACGAAGAACGAGCTCCTGGCGGCCTTCAAAGGGACCGACTACAATGGGTTGATGACGGAGATCAGCAACCTCGAACGGACCGGCCTCGTGACCCTGGAACAGATCGGTCCCGCGAGCTTCCGGGTCGTCCTCACGGCGGACGGGGAGGCCGCGTCGAAGCAGTTCGGGGTGCACCCCTACATCGTGGATGAGGTCCCCTAGTCCTGCAGTTCCCCGGTCCTCTGGCGCCCCCGGCGCGGGATTGGCGGAGTGGCCAGAGGGCGCCCGCGAGTGCATTCGATTCAAAAGACTTATGGCCAGGTTTTCGGGTTTGGGCATGCCGATGGCGCGGGACCTCGACTGGGAGGCCGATCTCCGCCGGTATCCGATGCGGAGTCGGTACGGCGAACAGCAGCTCTGGGCCCTTTGGGTCTACCGGTTCGGCCGGCGGGTGGACCGGCGGCGGCCGGGTCCGGTCCGCTGGATCCTGACGAAGGTCTACAAAGGCGCGTTCAAGTTCACGCAGATTCTCACGGGGATCACGATCCCGAAGTCCGCGGTGATCGGCCCCGGGCTGCTCATCTGGCATCCGGGGAACATCATCGTTCACGAGAACGCGGTGATCGGAGCCAATTGCACGCTGCGCCATGGTGTGTCGATCGGCATCCGCCATGACTGGGGCCCCGTGCCGGTCCTCGAGGACGACGTCGAACTGGGGGCCTATGCGCAGATCCTCGGCGGGATACGCATCGGTCGCGGGGCGAAGATCGGAGCGATGGCCGTGGTCCTTCAGGACGTGCCCCCAGGGGCGACCGCGGTGGGGAACCCGGCTCGGATCATCGAGCGGGTCCAGGTGAACGCCGGAGCCGAGGCCTCAGCACGGGGGAGCGCCGATTCCCCGATCCCGCTCGACCTAGGGACACGCCGGTAGCCCACACGCTCGGAGAGCTCGCGAGGAACGTCGCTCGCCGAACGTAGGGAGGGTCATTCGCTCGCCCGTCGCCTGGCCGCGGGGGAATTCATCGAAGCGGTCGCCCGCCGATCCCGTCGACACACGGGGGAAATCGAACACGTTGATGCTCCAAGCGCCCTCCACCCACGCATCATGCCGTTCCAAATCACGACCACCTTCACCTGTTACCTTCTCCCCGGCGATGGGGCTCAGGGGGAGGCCGAGTTCTTGCACCACCTGGCGGATCCGAGCGAGATGTACATCGTCGCCTACGGGTTCACCTTGCAGCCGATGATCGACCAATTCATCGCGAATCATGCGGCGGGTGACCTCCTCCACATCTACTTGGACCACTCGCAAGCCTCGGGGATGGCCGAGAAGCCGCAGGTCCAACGTCTAGTGAACGCGGGCATCGAGGTCACGATCGGCACAAGCCCGGTAGGCAGCAAGTTCATCTGTCACACCAAGGGGATCGTCTGCCTCGACAAGCCGCCTTGGTGCTGGGAAGGCTCGGTGAATTTCTCGGAAAGTGGTTGGAATCAGGTGAATACGGCCCTCGTCTTCTCATCGAACGACTGGGCCACGAATTTTGTGGGCCAGTTCAAACAGCTCCGACAATTCGCATGGGACTACGAGCGTTCGTTCCAGCTCATGCCGCGACCGCCTGCCGGGGTCACGCCGAACCCGCACCCGCCCCCGTTGCGGAAACGATCTTTCGAGGCGCCCGTCTGAAGTTGCCTCGTCCAGCAACCCGACGCGGATTTCTCGGCGGTCGGCGCGTCCGCTCATCCGTGGTTCGATGCGCAGGTTCCGGAGGGGTCGTCGCCTCGCGAGGGTTGGGAGCTCATGAGAGATGCGAACCCTTCAGGGCGTCCGCTGTTCAACCGTGGCGCGGGAAAATCACGGGACCGATCATATGCAGCCTGTTTGACGGCTAAGCCGCCAACGCACCACCGACGGGTGCTGATGTGGCTATGGCGGTTAGTGGCGGCGGGCTGAACACGTCGCCCTTGCGAGCTTCGTGCGTACACCCCCGCTCTATCAACGTCGTCGACTACGACGGCCATAAGATGCCTCGTCTCGAGGGCGGTTTCCGGCTTAGATGCTTTCAGCCGTTATCCGCATAGCGCGTGGCTGCTGGGCAATGCCTTGCCAGACAACCCATACACTAGAGGCGCCGATCCCCCGTTCCTCTCGTACTTAAGGGACCTTCCCCTCAGGCATCAAAGCGCTTCCACCAAAAAGCAACAAACCTGTCTCACGACGGTCTGAACCCAGCTCACGATCCCTTTTAATGGGCGAACAACCCCACCCTTGGCAGCTCATGCACCACCAGGATAGGAAGAGCCGACGTCGAAGTAGCAAGCCTCCGGGTCGATAGGAACTCTAGCCGGAGACGACTCAGTTATCCCCGGGGTAACTTTTCTGACATCCATGGCCCGCACAAATCAGGCTCATGGGTTCGCTAGGCCTCTCTTTCGAGTCATGGACTCTCGTTGGGCAAGTCCATGTCAGGCTAGCTTTTCCCCTTACAGTTAACGGTGGATTTCTGACCCACCTAAGCTAACCTTTGGGCGCCCTTGTTATCTTTTTGAGGGCGTGGCGCCCCACCCAAACTGCCCACCTACCGTTGTTCACCTTGCGGTGTTAGCCGTACGAACCCGGAAGGGCGGTGTTTCATCGGCCCCTCGGAAGCGATCTAGCGACCGCCCCTGATAACGGGTCCCGCCTACGCTACACATCTAGATTCATACGGCAGCGGCAGACTGCAGTAAAGCTCCACGGGGTCTTCGCTTTCAGGTGGAAGGTACTGGACTGTGCGCCAGTACGTCAGTTTCACCGGCCTCCACGCGGGGACAGTAGAGCTCTCGTTGGGCCTTCATGCAAGTCGCCAATTAAGCGACAAGGTATTACGCTCACATCTGTTGCTTCGCGTGACCTAGTCCACGAGGGATTAGGCGGGCCACGATTTCTCGTGACCTCCTCACGTCGCCGTGAGGGTCGGACTTTATCTTCACCGCTGGCGGCGGTGATCGGCGTAAAGTCTCTGAGGGTTCCGACCTCTTCCGAGATCGGCCTTCCCTGCGGATTGTCCGCACCTCGAGATTGTTACCGCGATGGGTACTCGAGGATCCTCGGAGTTTCCCGCATATGGCCGATTTTTATTAAGGCTCGCGTATGGGAACCTTAAGCAATCTGTTACTTTGGGACCTTCCGAAGAAGGCGGGCCACGATTTCTCGTGACCTCCTCATGTCGCCATGAGGATCGGACTGTATCATCGTCACTCGCGTGACGTTTGGCGTGCAGTCTCTGAGGGTTCCGACCTCTTCCGAGATCGGCCTTCCCTGCGGATTGTCCGCACCTCGAGATTGTTACCGCGATGGGTACTCGAGGATTCTCGGATGTTCCCGCATATAGCCAAATTTTGCGACCCCCTTGGTCGAGGGTCATAGTTACCCCCGCCGTTTACTGGTCCTTCGTCCCGTTGGAACGGGCTTTCAGATACCAGCACTGGGCAGGCTTCAGCGGCCGTACAAAACCTTTCGATCTGGCGGCCACCTATGTTTTGGTTAAACAGTCGGGGCTCCCCTGTCACTGCGACCAGCCGCTCGCGCGGCTGGCACCCCTTGTACCTAAGGTACGGGGCCAATTTGCCGAATTCCCTCGCGTGGATTTTCGCCGACACGCCTTGGGCTTCTCACCCAGGGGCACCTGTGTCAGTTCTTGGTACGGTCGCACGGATTGACCCCAACGTCCTTTTCACGGGCACCGCGGATGAGCGGAAGGGCTTGCGCCCCTACTCCCGCGTTCGTCCCCTTCTCGCCATGACGGCACTCCGGGGACTTCAACGGTTGAATCGCCAGGCAAGGCGACTCCGCCTACCGCGATGCGTCCGACGTTGGGCAGGGATCCGCACGGTGCAGGAATATTAACCTGCTTCCCTTTCGCGTTCTTCGGTTAGGAGAACACTTAGGACCGACTAACCCTCGGCTGACGAGCATTGCCGAGGAACCCTGGCCCCTTCGGCGGTGCGGATTCTCACCGCACTTTGCTGCTACTCCTCCCAGGATCCTCATTCGAACGCGGTCCACCGGACCTCACGGCCCGACTTCGACCCGCGCACGACGCCCCCCTACAAGATCACCTTTCGGTGCTCTGCAGTATCGGTGGCGGACTTAAGCCCCGTCCCTTTTCGGGGCCCATGATCTCGGCTGGTGAGCTGTTACGCTATCTTTGAATGGTGGCTGCTTCTAAGCCCACATCCCAGCTGTCTGAGACCACGGACTCCCTTTGGTATTCGCACTGAGTCCGCACTTGGGGACCTTAACTGCAGGTTGGGCGGTTTCCCTTACGGATGCCAAGATTACCCCAGGCACCCGACTCCCGGCTTCTACGGCGACCACGGATTTGGAGTTCGACAGGGCACCGACGGATTTCTCCGCCTAAGCACCCAATCGGTCGCTCTACCCCATGGCCGACCTCCGCCGAGGTCCAGCTGCGACTGATTTCGGGGGGAACCAGCCATTCCCGGCCTAGATTGGCCTTTCACCCCTATGCCCAGCTCATCCGAGTGATTTGCACATC
>DASQXV010000008.1:0-19297 GCA_035639595.1 Thermoplasmata archaeon
TGAGGGTGAGGCTCGTCTACAGCGCGACCAACAATACGAACCTGAACTGCACGACGACGCAAGGGAGTCCCCTCCGCCTGCAGGCCTTGACCACGTACTGCGAATCCTTCGCGGTCGCGGCGGGCGGGACGTGGGTCCGTCCCTTCTCGATCATCATGGAGCAGCGGGGCACGTTCCAACTGCGGTTCGAGCTGCCCTTCCCCAGCTTGACGAGCGAGGCGCAATGCGTCGCGCTCCCGTACACCTGGGACTCCGCCGCGAGACAGTGCTACGCCGAAGACCATCTCGAGGCCCACGTTGTGTAGCGATTACTACCCTCGGATCGACCGCGTCCCGACCCCGAGACCGGACGCCTAGACGGCCGGGGGGATCATGACCCGATAGATCGCGACCGTACCGTCCTGATAGACCAGGGCAAGGTGCGGGTCCGTCTCGAACTTCTCGGTCTGGGCCCGGTTCAGCGGTTCCGCGAGGGCGGGCTCATGGAAGAAATTCGGCCTTGCGATGAGCATGAAGCGATCGACCACGATGTAATCCCCCACGCGGACGAGAGCCGTCGCTTCTTTGTCCAGCGATGAGGCGACGAAGAGTCGCGTGCTCCCGAAGTCCGTCTCCATGTCCGCGAAGCCGGAGAAGGTGTCGATGGCAAGCTGGTCTCCCCAGATCCGCCCTCTCGCGAAATAGATGCGGGCCCAGGCGGCGGCCCGTTGCATGTCCGATCCGAGGTACAGGGGCGACTCCGTCGTTCGGGCCGACGGCGGTTCGAAGAACGCGCGCATGTTGATCACGGGCGCGAGGTTGCCGCCCATGAAGATCCCCGCGCACAGGACGACGGCGAAGGCCTTCGGCAATGCGCGGGCCGTCGGAGACATCGGCGGGGCGAATCGCGAGATCCGGAACGGGTCCATCCGGCTCCATCGGATGAGGGTCGTCGCCGCGAACGGGGCGACGAAGATGTTCGAAAACTCCGTGATCCGCAAGGGGATGAAGTTGAAGGAGGTCACGATGAGGGGCAGCGTCGCGAGGACCAGCACCGCGGTCACGAGGCCGTTCGCGATGGCGAACGGCTCCTCCCGCGCCCGTCGATACCGGCGGACGCCGATTAGGGCCAGGAGGACGAGGCCGAGCACGGAGACTCCCAGCCATGCGACTTCGAGGCTGCTGAACGTGCGGCCCAAGCTCCCGGTGCCCGCGGTCGCCGTGGGGAACTCCTCCGGCGAGATGAGCTTTGCAACCACCAGTTCGAAGGTGCCTGCCTGGCCGAGGAAAATCCGGTACGTGAAGGCGACGATGTAGAGGTTCAGGAGGGCGATGAAGTAGAAGAAGAGGGTGGTAAGCCGCACGCTCGAGCCGACGGGACGGTACTTGGGGTAGAGCATGAGGACCGCGAGGGTCGCCAACCACGCGGCGAAGACGTAGGAGGAGAGGTGATGCGTCATGACGACCCCCGCGGCCACGAGCATGAACAGGAGTTGGGTGCGGCGCTGGGAGGACCGTCCCCGGCTTTGCGTGAGGATGACGAGGGAGAGGAGGGCCAGGTCGAGGAAGATGACCCCCATCCCCTGCTGGACCGGCGAATTGAACAGGATCGAGGGCGTCCCCAGGTAGAAGAAGACGGAGAGCGCCGCGGCCCGGACTCCGAACAGGCGGCGGCCGACCGCATACACGACCGCGGGGCCCGCGAAGAGCCGGAGGAGCGATTGGACCCAAGGGAACACGGCGGCCGGCGGACCCGAGATCGTCATGATTACGTAGGCCACGAACACGTTGCCGAGGGGGTAGAACGAGTACGTCTGCGCGAACCCGGTCCCCGTGCCCGGCGCCCAGAACCCGCTATCCAGGACCTGACGGGTGAAATTGAAGTTGAAGATCGGGTCCGCGGAGTAGACGAGGCCGAACGGGGTGCTGATCGGGTACGTCAACAGGATGGCCACGATCGGCGGGACGAGGAAGGGAAACTTGGGCGTCTTCACGAGGGCGACGTAGAACGGGGAGCACGTCATGGCCGCGAACAGGATGAAGAGGGGCCTCGGGATCCCGGGGACCCCCGTCTTGAGCTCGTACACGACCGCGACCAGCCCGATCAACCCGAAGAGGCTGAAGGCCAGCGATGTGATGTCGAGGAACGCGGGTCGCCGGGCGCTCGCGGCCAAGTGTTCGAGCGAAACGCGCGGACCCCAGTTAAGGATTATCCGGACTGGGACCTACCGACGATGGACGGCTTCCGCGCGCTCTACGGACTGGTAACGGGCGCCGGAGCGCCGCGCGAGCCCCGCCCTCTCGAGGGAGGCCAGATGGTAGGACACGAGCTGGCGGCTCACGCCCAGGCTCTTCGCGATCGTCGCGGGCGGCGCCGCCTCCATCCGGCGGAGGGCGTCGAGGACCCGGAGGCGGACGTCGCGGTAGTCCCAGTGGAGCTCGAAGAGCCGGTTCACCTCCGCCTCGCCCTCGGTCAGGTAGTAGCGGGCCCGGCCGTTCGCGTCCCGCTTGTCGATGCGGCCCTGTCGCCGCAGGACGTCGAGATGGTAGCGGGCCGTGCCCACGGCGAGCTGAAGGGATCGTGCAATGGACCGCAGGTGATCCCCCGGGAGGCGACGCAGATGGTCACAGATCCGACGACGGACGGGATGGTCCGCCCCGACCAGGAGGCCGAGGCCGACCAGGAACGACACGCCTGAGATCAACGGGATCGCCCTCGCGGCAGCGACGGGACATGGCCGCCCTCGGCGGACGTCCCGAGATTTTCAATCGACCGTCTCGCGCTCACCCTCATCCCCTCCGACCCGGGGCCCTCTTCGGGGACTCATCGGGGAGGATGTACATTAATTCTCGGAGGGCGCTCCGGTACCCTGGCGCGACGTCGGACGCGCGTCGAGGCCGAAGGCAGATGCGCCACGAGATGGCGGATCGCGATCCGGACGGCCCGACGAGAAAGGGCCTTCGGCGCGATGACGACGAGGAACGCCTGCGACCCGACCTTCGTCGCGGCGATCTGACGGTCCCCGCTCTCGACCCAGACGGACTTCGGGGCAGGTGAGCCGAGCGTCTCCACGATCGTGTCGATGGAGGCGAGCATCGTGGCGGCCATCACGCTGACGACCTCGAGCCGGACGCCGGCCCGAGTCCATGAGGCGAGGACCGGTCCCGTCCTCCGCAGGAACAGGGCGGCGTCGAGGCCGCGGTCCGGATCGATCGCGGACAGGAAGGAGAGCGAGGCTTCCCGCAGTGCAGAGAGCGATTCGCGTCCCACGTTCCAC
Organism: Thermoplasmata archaeon; assembly: GCA_035639595.1. GTDB lineage: Archaea > Thermoplasmatota > Thermoplasmata > RBG-16-68-12 > RBG-16-68-12 > RBG-16-68-12. The sequence goes on from DASQXV010000008.1 coordinate 3,258, forward strand.
CCCCCCGGCCCGAGGGATGTGAATCGCATTCGCGGGGGTCCTCAAATACGTAAGCCCCGGCCGGAGACAAGGGAGGGAGGATGGGAAGCGCGAGTTCCGGGTCCTGTGCGTTTTCTAGGCGCACGTCGCTCTCACGCATGATAGCCTCGCGCGTTGCGGGCGCCTCCATCCGATGGGCCTTTCTCATGGAGGGCAGAACGGTCCCGCAAAAGCTGTGCCAAAAAATCCATGACCGCACGGACTTTTCGCATCCCGAGAGGGTTCGTGTTCGAGGAGAGGGCGGCACATCGTGCATCGGCAACCGGGACGGGCGAGGCCCGTAGACGGGTGGCGTGGACACGCGATTCGCGTTCGAGCGCGCACCCCTTCGTCCTGCGTGAACCGGATAGCTCGTGATCCCAGGAGATGGAGGAGACAGGGGTTCCATGAGCAGCGCGGAGGGCGTGTGGGGTCTACGAGAGCTATCGGGCCGCAAGGCTCCCACGCTCGGCGGAGGCATCGTGCGCCTTCCGGCCTATCCGGAGGCCGGGGCCGCCTCCCTCCCGCCGAGGGGCGACGTTGACAAGCCGCCCTTGAGCCTCTCGATCCTCCTTCCGGCCCTGAACGAAGAGCACGGGGTGCGGAACGTCCTCCGTGGCATCCCCGGGCGCAACCTTCGGCGGTTGGGCTTCACGTATGATGTGTACATCCTCGACGGACACTCGACGGATCGCACGCGGTCCGTCGCGCGCAAGATGGGGGCGAAGGTCGTCGTCCAGAGCGGGAACGGCAAAGGGGCCGCCGTCCGCGAATTTCTCCCGAAGATCGGGACCGACGTGACGGTCCTCCTGGACAGCGACGGGACCTATCCTCCGGAGATGATCCCGCAATTCGTCGGTGCGCTGGGAAATGGCATCCCGGTCGTCCTGGGATCCCGGTTCCGGGGGGCCAAGGTCGACGATGGCGCGATGAGCTTGGTGAACCTTTTGGGGAACCGTTTGCTCAGCGGGTTCGCGTCCGTGCTGTACGGGGTCCCCGTCTCCGACGTCTGCAGCGGAATGTGGGCCTTCGAGACGGATTGTCTCCGATCTCTGGACCTGACCGCGGAGCGATTCGAACTCGAAGTGGACCTCTTCGCGGAGTGCGCCCTGCGGGGCATCCCGATCGCCGAGATCCCGATTCCCTTCCGGCGGCGGATCGGGGAACGGAAGCTCCGGCTCCGGGAAGGATTCCGGATCGCCTTCGCCTTGCTGAAGAAACGGCTGCGGTCGCCGCGGACGTACCTCGAGGACCGAATGGACATTTACGCGCCGGCCGCGGAGTCCGCGGAGGGCGCGGGCTGAGGGACGTCCGGGGCGCTGGCGGCAGGATCCTCGGCATTGTTTTTATCTACGGAAAGGCGGATACACTCTGCGGGAGAGGGCATGAGTTCCGTTCGTCCTAGCCGTCTGGCTCTAGGGTTCGCCCTATACTTCGGCATCGTCGCCTACTTTGCTTACGGGGTGGCGAGGAGCACAAGGGGCCCCTGGTACACGGCAGCCATCTCCCAGATGGTCTATCAGACAACGATGGTCGGCGGCATCATTGTCCTCCTGGGCCTCCTGGCGGTGGCCTCGTTCTCCGGGCGAGCCCCGAACGCCACGCGGTCCGACCCAGTGCCTATGCCTTTGGCATCGGCTCAGGACGATGGATTGAGGTGGTCCGCCTCCGTCTCGGAGTCCGGATTCTCCTCGGACCGAGGGACCCTCGACGTTCCCTGGGGCGCGGATGACTTCTTCGACGACCCCGACCTCGACGGGACGGGGTACACGAGTCCGCGTCGCGCCCACGACGCCGCGGCGGTGTCCGCCGTCCTGACCCGGATGGAGGAGGGGGCCTCGACGTCTGCCTCGGGGGCGTTGCGGGACCGGCTCTCGGAGGTCCGCGCTCGAGAGACCGCGATCCCCGGCTCCGTAGGGGGCGACATGACGCAGGACGTCCTGCGACTCGTCGAGGAGATTAGGCCGCTTCTCGCAGCCGCGAAGGAGGCGGGCCTGGATGTCGGGCAGCTCCATCGGCGTTTCTCCGAAGCGATGTTCGGCCGCGAAGGGGACCTCGCATACCGCCTGCGGATCGTCGAGCAGTTGAAGGCCACTCTGGAGTCGGCCCTTTCCGCACATGTCTCCCGGGAATTACACGGCCTCCTGCGGGATCTCGAGAAGGCGAAGGCGATGACGGACCAGGCCCACGGGGCCGAGCTGAGTGCGGCGGAGGCCGTCGCGCTGCTCGACACGGGCCACTACGCCGCGGCCTTCGAGCGGGCCCAGGCCGCGCGCGAGATCCTCGAACGGCAGCTCCGCCCCTCCCTTCCCGAGGTCCTCCCGCCTCCTGCGCCGTCCGCGTCCTTCGCGGCGTTCGTCGGACCGGCCTTCGGCGCGGCCGTCTACGTGGCGATCGCGGCGATGCTCCTCCCCGGCGTCGTCGGGTTCTTGGAGACGAACTACACCCTGAACACGGGCGTCATCCTCTTCCTGAGCTACGGATGGTTCGGCCTCATCCTGTATGCGATCCTGTCGATCTACGCCGCCGTGAACCCGGCCCCCAAGCGCGCCCTTCGATGGGAATCCTTCGAGGAACTCTGAGAACCCGGGATTGAGCCCCCGAGCGCTCTCACTAAATTACCCTGCGGTTACTCCCGGGTTCATCTGCGGCCTTCCCTTGTGGCCCGACGGACGTCGGGAATCGTTGGGGGGCCTTCGATCCTGCAAGATCGCTCATTCGTGGCTCCGGCCACGTCCTCGCTCCGGGGGGAACGGTCCCCGCGGGTGCGGTGTCCGGGGGACGCCCGCAGGCCGTTCGACGACGTTGGGTTGACGACGGGTACCGACGCCGCTTGTCGAGCCGCGGCTGCCCCGATACGGACGTGCGAATTCCAGGGTAGATGGCCATCTTCCCTGAGCTTTCTTCGATGGGCGTACATGAACCGGTATATATGGGTCCGCGGGGTCACGCGGCCGAACCCTCGCTGGTGAGCGTGATCCCTACCTCAGGTCCCGCAGCTTTGCCTGGACGGGATGGCGGTTCTGGGGCAGCGGCCGCTCGCGCGCATCGCATCGCGGGGACCCCGGCTCGGGCCCTCGCGCTCACCGTCTCCGTCGCCCTGCTGCTCGGGGCCCTCCTCACCTGGCCATCCGTTCAGAGTCGTCCTGCGGTCATCCTTGCCGCGTCAAACAACTTCGACCAGCTCGTCGTCGTGGCGATGGAGAACAAGAACCGCGATGAGGTCGTCCAGAACGCCGCGGCTCCCTATCTCAATTCCCTCAACAAGGGGATTGCCACGCACTGGGCCAGCCTCACGAATCCGAGCCAACCGAACTACATTGGGGTGCTCGGCGGGGATATGTTCGGCGTCTCGGGCGACGGCAACCATCCGAACCTGAACCATCCGACGATCGTCGACATCATCGAGAACTCGGGACACACCTGGAAGGCCATCGCCGAGGACGCGGGCGGATTCGGGTGCGGCCTCCAGCCGCCGCGGGGCGAGGACCACTTCCCCTTCCTGTCTTTCGTGACGATCACCGGCAATCCGGCGAGGTGCGCGAACCTGCAATCCGGGTCCGGTCAGGCAGTGATCGACGCCTTCAACGCGGGCACAGGCTTCGTGTGGTTCACCCCGAACGACTGCAACAACATGCACTCCTGCTCCGTCTCCACAGGCGACAGCTACCTCAGCTCCTGGCTCCCCTCGCTCCTGAATGCGATGTCCGGGAAGAAGGCCGCCTTCATCATCTGGTGGGACGAGGCATACACGAGCCCGCCCTACATCCCGCTGTTCCTCGCGGGGCCTTCCGTCGTCGACGCCCACGTCTCGTCGAGCGAGTACAACCACTACTCATTGATCAAGCTCATCGAAGACGTCTGGGGCGGCGGGAATCTCGGCCAACAGGACGTCAACGCGGCCTCTCCCCTCGAGTTCTTCCTCCCCGGCGGCCCGGACTTCTCGATCTCCGCGAACCCGACGAGCGTCACCTTCCCTCCGGGCGGTTCCGCATCGACGACCGCGACGGTCCAAGGGACCGGCGGATTCACGGACTCGGTCGACCTGACGGCGAGCTCGAGCCCGTCCGGCGTGACGACCGTGTGTGTCCCGTCCCGCATCACGGGGGGAAGCGGGACCTCCGCATGCTCGATGACCGCGTCCACCGCGGGCTCGTACGCGGTCACGATCACCGGGACAAACGGAACCCTCGTCCACTCGACGAAGGTCGCGGTCACGGTCGTCCCTCCCGGGCCCACCGCCCGGTTCACGTTCTATCCCCCGTTCCCCGTGGTCAACCAGCAGGTCGTGTTCGATGCCTCCTCGTCCACGGACACGGATCCGGGCGCGACCTTGGAGGCCCGATGGGACTGGGAAGGGAACGGGACCTGGGACACCGGCTATTCGACGACCTTGACCGCGCAGCACGCGTTCTCGGCGCCCGGCGCGTACCCGGTCCGGCTCGAGATCCGGGACTCCCACAGCCTGTTAGCCCAAGAGACCCACACGGTCCGCGTCTCGGAACGGGATGACGACGAAGTGGGGGCGCCTCCGGGATACGGGTTGACGGACCCGACGAAACTCGAGGCCCGCGGGCCCATCGACATCGTGGGCAACGGCAACTTCACGGCCGCGAACGGCGTCCGCTCAGGGACCGGGGCGGCCGGGGACCCGTACGTCATCCGGGACTGGTTCATCGACGCCAGCTTGTACACGTGGGCCCAGGCGATGATCCACATCGAGTCGACGGACGCCTACGTCGTGATCGAGAACAACAAGATCGTGAACCTAACGGACTCGAACCATTGGGAGGGGATCCAGCTTGGCCACTGGCCCGCGATCCTGACCACATCCCATGTGACGATCCGGAACAATCACATCGAGAACGCCCGTCACGCGTACGGGATCGCGGTCCGGGAGGGATCGAGCGACGTCTTCGTCGCGGCGAACTACGTCCAGACGGACGCGACCCTCGATGACGTCTTCGGAATCGCGACGGATCGGAACGTCCACGATGTGACGATCTACGGCAACTACGTGAACGCCTACACGGGCGGCACCTTCCGCACCTCCGGGATTCACATCGGCGATACGCACGGCGAAACGCCTATCGACGCGCTCCGCGCGACGAACGTCGTGGCCCGGCGAAACACGGTCGTGAATGCGACCGCGGGGGCAATCGTCTCTCTCATCTCGACGGGCACGCGCATCGACTCGAATCGCGTGTCCATGGAGTACCCAGGCCCCAAGTCGGTCGGCCCGGACTACCCGCGGGGCATCGTCACGGAGCAGAATTCGCACGGGACCCAGGTGGCCTGGAACCGAATCCAAGGGTTCCACTGGGGCATCGAGGTCGGGGCCGATGGAGGGACCTTCGCCTCGAACACGATCTGGGACGCCGACTACGCAGTGTATGTGGTCGACAACGGGACCTTCCCCGGGTCGACGTCGTACGACGAGACGATCTACAACACGACGTATGAGAATGTGGCGATCGGAGGCATTCGGCTCCCCGCGGGCTTCAGGGGAAATGTGGCGGACCTCACGCCCGCGATCCGGTCTTCGGACATGACCGCCACGACCTTGTCAATCGCGGGGACCGCGACTCGGATCTCGTTTTCCTGGTCCGGTTCCCTCGTGAACCTCTCCCTCACGGTCGACGGCCTCGTCCTCTTTGACACGGTGGGGACGTCGGAGAGCCAGGACCTGCTCGCGACCTGGTCGGGCTCGATCACGGACTTCGAGGTCATGCGATTCCAGGCCGGGGGAGTCGCGTTCCAGCTCGAGTCGTCGACACCCGTCTCCTTCTCCGGTTCCGGGTTCGCGCCGGGCCGGACCTTCAGCCTGAACCGGACCGACGGGGGCCCGACGACGACCGTCCTGAGCGCCTCCTCCTCTCCTTCGGGGACGCTCGCCGTCACGATCCCGGCCGCGTCCGTCCCCACGGTCTTCTTCCTCGAAACGGAGGGCGTCACCGATTCCTTCGCGGCGATGTCGGCCCCCGCGGTCCTCGGGACCCTGGGGACGAACGGCTGGTATGTGTCTCCCGTGAACGTCACGTTCAATGCCACGAGCCCTTCCGGGGCCTCCGTCTCGATCGCGTACCGCCTCGACGGAGGGTCCTGGACCCCGTATGCGGGCCCCTTCACCGTGGGGGAAGGGGACCACACCCTCCAGTGGCAGGCGTCCGATGACTCGGGGCATCACGGGTTGATCCAGACCCTCCGGCTTCCGATCGATCTCACGGGGCCGGTCGTGACCGGCCTCTCCCCCTCCGCGCCCGTGGCGTACCCCGATGGGCCCGTATCCTGGACCGGCTACGACAACGTCTCGGGGATCGCGCGGTATGAGGTCAGCGTGGACGGCGGGCCTTTCCAATCCGTCGGCACCGCGACGAGTTTCCGCCAATTGTGGAACTCCGGACCGCACACGGTCCAGGTGAGGGCGTTCGACAACGCGGGCCACGAGGCGGTCGCCGCCACCTCCTTCACGGTCGACTCCGTGGGCGTCGCCCTCTCGGGCGCCTACCAGCTCCTCCCGATTTCCTTCCCGATAATCGCCCTGGCGCTGCTCGGGATGAGCTTCGTCGTCCTGCGGCGGGCCCATCAGAGGGAGCGGATGCGCGTGCATCCCGCGGAGACGGATGAATTGGATCCGGACGATCTCGACGCCCGCGGTCAAAGGCCTCCGTGAACCCGCATCCCGCGACGCGCGGGCGTCAAGGGTCCCATGACGAGGAGCGCGGCGCCCGTCTCTTCACCGGTCGATGCGAGCGTGGGACCCCCGATTCTCTCCGGGCGCGGCTCATTCTTCCGCATGGGAACCAATTGCGATACGCAAACCTAAGCGGCCATATAGGGAGGCCTAAGTTGCATGCCGGCCCATCGGGCGGGTGCCCCCATTCCCCCCTCAAGCCCCACGAAGGCACGACAGAGGCGCGCGGTCGCCGCGGGTTTGGTGACGGCCGTCCTGTTCCTCACGATCGTCGGCGCCGGACTCATCCTGATCTGGCCCAACCTCGTGAATCGCCCGGGAGGGACGGTGACTGCGACGAACAACTTCGACCAGGTCGTGGTCGTCCTCATGGAGAACAAGAACCTGGCCGACGTGTACGGCCCCGCGCCGTACATGACGCAGCTCGCGGACCAGTACGCCTTCGCGCAGCACTGGGCGAGCCTCACGAACCCGTCCCAGCCGAACTACATCGGCCTCATCGGAGGGAGCCTGTTCGGCGTCTCGGGCGACGGCAACCATCCGAACCTGAACCACCCGACGATCGTCGACATCATCGAGAACTCCGGCCACACCTGGAAGGCCTTCGCGGAGGACGCGAGCGGCTCCGGGTGCGGGCTGCGCCCTCCGCGCGGGGAAGACCACTTCCCGTTCCTGTCCTTCGTGACGATCACCGGCAATCCGGCGCGGTGCGCGAACCTGCAAGCCGGATCGGGACAAGCGGTCATCGATGCGTTCAACGCGGGCACGAACTTCATCTGGCTCACCCCGAACGACTGCAACAACATGCACTCGTGTTCCGTCTCCACGGGAGACAATTACCTGAAAGGCTGGGTCCCCACCCTGCTCTCCGCGATGGCCGGGAAGAAGGCCGCGCTCATCCTCACGTTCGACGAGGGGTACACGAACCCGCCGTACGTCTACACGGGTTTCAGCGGAACGGCGGCGAAGACCGGGTACAAGTCGACGGCCTCGTACAACCACTACTCGCTGATCAAGCTCATCGAAGACGTCTGGGGCGGCGGGAACCTGGGCCAAGGAGACGTCAACGCCCCTTCTCCCGTGGAGTTCTTCCAGGCGGGCGGGCCGGACTTCTCGATTTCCGCGAACCCGACGAGCGTGTCGTTTGGCGCCGGTCAGTCGTCGACATCGACCGTCCGCATGACGGCGAGCGGAGGATTCGCGGGGACGGTCGGGCTGAGCGCGGCGTCCAATCCCTCGGGCGTCAGCGCCTCCTGCGTCCCTTCGAGCATCTCCGGGGGTCAGACCTCGACCTGCACCTTGAGCTCGTCGACGCCGGGCTCCTACACGATCACGGTCACCGGGACGAGCGGGTCCCTCGTCCACACGGCCTCGATTGCCGCGACCGTCACCGCATCCGGGCCGACCGCGCGCTTCACCCATTCCCCGGTCCTGCCGAAGGTCGGTGAGACGGTGACGTTCGATGCGTCCTCGTCCACGGACACGGACGCGAGCGCGACCCTCCAGGCCCGCTGGGACTGGGAAGGCGACGGACAATGGGACACGTCGTACTCGAGCGCCTTGACCGCCCAGCACGCCTACTCGGCCCCGGGCATGCACACCGTGATCCTGGAGATCCTCGATTCGAACGCCCTCACGGGCACGGCGAGCGCCGTCGTCTCCGTCCTCGCCTCTTCGGGCGAGGGGATTGGGGCGCCTCCCGGATACGGGTTGACGGACCCAGCCGCGCTCCGGGCCCACGCTCCCATGTACATCAACGGGAACGCGGGCTTCACCGCCGCGAACGGGGTTCAGAGCGGATCCGGGACCGCCGCGGATCCGTACGTCATCCGGGACTGGTTCATCGACGGCACCTTGTACCCCGGCTCTCAGGCGATGATTCACATCGAAAACACGGACGCCTACGTCGTGATCGAGAACAATAAGATCGTGAACCTCGCGAACTCGAACCATTGGGAGGCGATCCAGCTCGGCCACTGGCCGGCGACGATCAACACGCAGCACGTGACGATCCGCCACAACGACGTGGAGAACGCGCAGCACGCGTACGGCATCGCCGTGCGGTCAGGATCGAGCGACGTCCACGTGGAGGCGAACTTCGTCCGGACGGACGCGAACTACGACTGGGTCTACGGGATTATGACGGACCGCGGCGTCCATGACGTCACGGTCTCGGGGAACTACGTCGACGCGTACACGAGCGTCGCGTTCCACACCGCCGGGATTCACCTCAGCGACACGTACGTCGACGACGCGAGCCGGGCCACGGGCCTGGTGGCGACCCAGAACACGGTCGTCAACGCGACCGCGGCCGCGATCGAATCCGGAAGCTCAACGGGGACCGTGATCACGGGGAACCTGGTCTACACGGACACCGCGGGCCTTCCGTCCGTCGGCGCGGGATATCCGCGCGGGATCGACACGGCATGGAATTCGGTCGGCACGATCGTCTTCGGAAACCTCATCCACACCTTCGCCTCCGGGATCCTCGTCGGGGCGGACGACGACGTCGTCGCGTCGAACACGATCTTCGGCGTCGACTACGGGATCTTCGTCCCCGACAACGGCTCGATACCCGGGGTCGCGGTGTTCGGAGGCACGATCTACAACACGACGATGTGGGACGTCTCCCGCGAGGCGGTGCGCCTCCCGAACGCCTTCGGCGGCACGGTCGTCGATCTGGGATCGGGCATCCGGTCGACGGACCTGACGTCGGTCCTCCTCGCGACGGACCGGGCCGCGAGCCGGATCGCGATCGCCTGGTCGGGTCTCGCGGTGAACCTCTCCGCCACCGTGGACGGAACCGTCTTCTTCGATACCGCGGTAGCGACGGAGAGCCAAAACCTCCAGGCGACTTGGACCGGCTCCATTGCGAAGTTGAACTTGACCGCCCTCTCTCCGCATCGACTCGCGTTCCACCTCGAGAGCGGGGCGGGCGTCCTCCTCGAGGGGACCGGCTTCGCGAGCAACGGCCTCTACCATGTGACGCGCACGGATCCGAGCGGCACCTCCGAGGTCCTCACCGTCCAATCCTCTTCCTCCGGCGGCTTGTCCCTGACGGTCCCCGCGGCGGAGCCCTCGGACTATGTGATCTCGACGGACGCCACTCCGGGTCCGTCCCCCGAGCCGGGCTTCCCATCCCTCCCGACGATTCCCGGCCTCCCGGGGTTCCTCCAGACGATGCCCTTCTTCCTGATCCTGCTTGGCGTCCTCCCGATGGTGGTGACCCTCCTCCTGGTCCGTCGCCGGAGGCGTCGTCGCGGACGCTCCCGCCCTCCGAGCCGGAAGGCGGCCCCCAGGAGCTCCCGCTCCCGCCGAATCGACTCGAGCTCGTCCCGGGAGGCGCCCGACGCGCTCGAGGCGGACGACGAACCCGACGCGGGCGACACCCGCCTGTGGTAGGCGGAGGCGTGCCCCCTGGGGGGGAGGATGGACGCCTCGGGACGTTCGCGTGTCGCATTGGACGCGAGCGGCAATTCCCGGACAGTGCGTCCCACAATCCGTCGGCGTCTTCCGTCTCCGTCGGACGCAATTCGATAGGTGTACACGAACGGGTAAATAGGGTACCCCGGGTTCGCCGCCATCCCCCTCGTTGGTGTCCGAAACGCGGACCGTCAGGGCTGCCCGCATTCGCCCCGCTGAACGCTCGGGGTCGTGGAAGAGGTCTCAGGTCGCACGCGGGTGCGTCGCGGTCGTCATGGGCCTTCTCGTCCTCGGGGCGCTCCCTCTTGTCCTCGGCATGTCCCACGGTGGGCCAGGCCCCCAAACCTCCGGGTTCTCGGGCAGCGTTCCCTCGGTGACCCCGCTCGCGGACTCAGGCCGGTACGCGACCCTCTGGCCCTTCTCCCGGGACAGCATCTGGAACCTGCCCATCGGCGCGGGAGCCCGATACGTCCCCGCGGGCATCACGCGCGCGCGGGACTGGGGCATGACCGTGGACCAGGATGTGATCATCCTGACGCCGGACGCCCCGCGGACGAAGGTCTTCTACAACGACGACACCTGGAGCGGCGCGAGCCGCTGCTCGATCGAAGGGGGCAGTCTGTTCGAGGCCCCGATTCCGCCGGACTTCGTCGTGCCTCCGGCTCGCCCCGGGTGGACGCCGAACTTTGCGACCGCGATCCTCGCGGGAGACAACCGCACCCTGATCCAGGGCCAGCCGATGGCGCGGTGCTCGCCGGGCAGCGATGCGACGATCTGGTGGTCCCAGACGAAGGAGGACCTCTACGGGACCGGTTTCTCCGGAGGCCACGGCGGCTCGATGCTGTCCTCCATCGGCGGGACGATCCGCTCCGGCGAGCTCGTGCCCGGCGGGGCCATCCGGCACGCGATGAAGGTGAACCTCGACGGGTGGGACAACCTGTACTGGAACAACTCGACGTGGGGCTTCCGGTGGCCCGCGAGCGCGGCGGACAGCTGCGCCCCCGGTTGCTACCACGGCAAGAACCCCGCCCTCCGCATGGGCTCCCTCCTCGCCCTCCCTCCGACGGTCGACATCGCCTCGATGGGCCTCGAGACGGAGCCCGCGAAGATCATCGCCCGCGCGTTCCAAGACTACGGCGGCTACGTCGTCGACAACACGGGCTGGTCCGTGTACGCCCTCTCGACGGAGTACAGCCCCCAACACGGCTGGCTCGAGGACGAGTTCGCCCGGGCCTGGGGGTTCCCAATCGATCCCGCGGACCGCGACAACCCCTGGGCCCGGGACATGGACCGGATCTTCCTGGGCCTCGATGTCGTCGACAACTGGGACGCGGGGGCCTGGGAGGCCGTGAGGGCGTCGAACGGAACGCTCGGGGTCGGCGGCGGGATCCCCCGGGTCGCGTGGGCCGCCGACTTCGCGGGCGCGATCCCGCCCCCGGACCGCACGCCTCCGCAGACCTGGGCCAACCTGTCCGGCACGATCGGCCTCGCCCCGTGGTACGTGACGCCGGTGACCGTGACCCTCAGCGCCTCGGACGACCGGTCCGGCGTCGCGTCGATCCACATCCGGGTCGACGGGGGCCCATGGTCCTCGTACTACTGGCCCATGACGATCTCCGAGGAAGGCAAGCACACGGTCGAGTTCTACACGACGGACATCGCTGGGAACGACGGCTCCGTCGAGAAGATCGAGTTCGCGGTCGACACGTCGGGTCCGCAGACGACCGCGGTCGTGACCGGCGACCTCGGCGGCGACGGATGGTACCGCACGCCGGTGACCGTGGTCCTGAACGCGAGCGACGCGGGCTCCGGGGTCGCGTCGGTCGAGGTCCGCGACGACGGCGGCAACTGGACTCCGTACCAGGGCCCGTTCCGCGTCTCGGCGGACGGCCGACACACGGTCGAATACCGCGCGACGGACGCCCTGGGGAACACGGGGCCGCCGTCGAACGTGAACTTCCTCATCGACACCCAGGCTCCGGTCGTCACGCACCGCGTGACGGGAACCCTCGGGTCGTCGGGATGGTACGTCACCCCGATCTCCGTGGCCCTCGGCCCGGCCGGAGCCCCCGGCAGCCTCTCCTACGTCGCTTACTCGCTCGACGGGGCCGGCTGGAACGCCTACACGGGCCCGTTCGTCGTGGACGAGGGCCGGCACACGCTGTCCTACCAGGCCCACTACGCCTACGGGAATCTGGGCCCCATCGAGTCGATCGAGCTCAACGTGGACCGCACCGCACCGACCGTCGTTCGCACGGGCGCGTCGGACCCGATCGCCCCCGACTCGACGATCTCGTGGACGGCGACGGACGCGGGCTCCGGGATCGTCGGGTACGAGGTCAGCCTCGATGGCGCCCCGTTCGTCGACGTCGGGACCGCGACGACGGCGTCCGGACCCTGGTCCACGGGGGACCACGTCCTGGTCGTCAGGGCCACGGATGCCGCGGGCAACGTGGGCGACGTCACGATCCGATTCCGCGTGGACATGAACGTGCCGCGAATCACCCCCAAGGTCCCGGCGGGCGGGAATCACCGATCCCTGGATCTGGTCCGGACCCTGATCGTCGTCGGGACCGTCGGCGGGATCGTCGCCCTCCTCCTGCGGGGCCCGATCCGAAGCTACCGGGGTGGACGCGTCAAAGGGAGCCGCACGCCGCCCTCCGGGCCGACGGCGAAACCCGCCGAGACGACGGGGGTGGCCCCCAAAGCCCCCGAGGGTCTCCCGAAGGGAGACGTCGTCGAGTCGCCGCCGGAGGGTGCCGTGAAGCCGAGCGAGACCGCGGGCGAGACCGCGGGAGAAGGGACTCCGAAACCGCCCCAGGACAACCCGACGGAACCCTCGACCGAACGGCCGCCGGAGCCGCCCGGCGAAGTCCCCAAGGAGGCGCCGCAGGGACCGGAGGCTCCCGCGAAACCGCCCGAGGGCCCTGTGGAACAGGCCCCCGCAATCCCGGTGGAGCCGACCGCGGCGGCCCCGGACCCCGGCTCGGGCGAGGCCCCGAAGGATACGGCGAAGCCGATCCGGCCGGGATCGATCGAGTATCTGATGGAAGTCCCTCGGGAGCCGTAGGCGCGGCGCCGTGCGCCGGATCCGCGACTACGCATTGGGGGCCGCAGGCTCGCCGTTCTTCACGAGGACCAGGTTGTCGAGGAACGGATAGAACGCGGTGATCGGGATCCGGAGCGGCCGGGCCACCAGCCCGACGAAGAAGTCGAACGGGTACCGCACGAGGCGGAAACGCCTCGCCCCGCCCAGGTAGTCGATGTGCCTGTTGTTCCCCGGGTGGATGTTCAGGCACGAGAAGTTTTCACCCTCTAGGTAACGCAGGATTTCCCAGTAGGTCGCGCCCCAGGCGCCGGCTTGCTCCAGCCCCCGCGGGCCGGCGGCGATCCTCGGACTCTGCACGTATCGACCTTTGCGCAGCGCGCGCTCGTAGGCCTGGGCCGACCCTGGCTCCGTCCACGGGATCCACCACAACCCCGTCGTGTGGAAATCGTAGGGCCACACGCGGTTCGGCGTGTCGTACACGTAGAGGTGCCCGGAGGGGTTCAGCATGCCGAAGAGGGTGCGGACGATCTTGCGACGCAGGTCGTCCTGCGTGAGGGGCAGGTGTTCGATCACCCCGCACAGCAGGACGAGGTCCACCGGCCCGATCTGGTCCTTGACCTCCTCGATGTCGTTCGCGCAGATCAGCCGGACCCTCGACTCGAGCCCGTGCTCGGCCAAGCGCATCCGGCACAGCTCGATCGACTCCTCGTCCACGTCGAAGCCGATGACGGACTTGCAGCGCCTCGCGAGGGCGACCGTGGAGGCGCCGCTGCCGCAGCCGAAGTCGAGGACCGTCTTGCCCTCGAGGGGCCCGCATCGGTATTCGATCTCCGGGATGAGATATTGGACGAAATGCATCAGGCGGCTGTCCGGCCCGCCGAGTCCGTCCGCGAGGAATTGTCCGTACCTCGGGAAGTCCTCCAGGCCGCGGAGCAGGTGGCGCGTGCGTTCCACGAACTCCGGCGAGTATTCGAAGGCGCCGGCTTCGGCGAGGTCCGGGACCTCGACTCGCTCCGGGACCGGGCGTCTCAGATCGTACAGGCTCATTTGCCCCTTCCTACCCGACTCAATTTTAAATAGCCTACGTATCAAGATGCAGTAGGCCTCCATCCCCCTGGCAAAGGTGAATCGACTCGGTCATAACGTAGAGCGTTTGGCGTACGGATTGGGTTAGGGCGGGCAGAAGATTCGCGGTCGCGTGAGGACGATGTAGATCGAGAACGTCCCGTCGTCGTAGATCAGGGCGAAATGGGGGTCCGTCGCGAACTTGCCGACCTGGGCCGCGGTGAGCGGCACGCGGACCTCCGGCTCGAGCTCGAGGAACCATTGGGAGGGGTATTTCGTCATCCGATGCTCCACCGCGACTAGGTCGCCGACCGAAAGGGCCTTCGGCGCGGCAGGGTCGTCCACGGGTTGGCACCAGTCGAAGGTCGAGTTCTTGAAAATCGCGGAGCTCCCGAAGTAGACCCGTCCGTTGCCGAAGCCCGAGAAGATGTCGATCGACATGTGGTCTCCCCAGACCCGCAGGGAATCGAACTGATCGTGGCCCCAGTCCGCCATGCGGATGAAGTCGGAGCCTTCGAGCAACGGCGTGTCCGTGTTCCATTGGTCCGGCGTCTCGAAGTAGAGGCGCAGGGCTTGCGGCACGAGGCTCCCGCCCATGAACAGGAGGCTGGACAGGACGATCGCCCCGCCGATGGGGACCCACTCCACGACGCGGTCGACGGAGGTCGCCATGCGCGCAGGGACGAGGCGCCTCCAGCGTTCGACGCCGGATTGGGACCACCGGAACAGGGTCGCCGCGGCGAAGGGCCCGACGATCAGGTTCGAATACTCCCCGATCCGGAGGGGCACGAACTCGGCGCCCGTCGCGATCATCGGAATCGTCGCGAGGGCCAGGACGATCGCGACGATTGCGTTCGCTACGGCGAAGGCGTGGATGCGGGACCGCCGGTACGTGAGGACGCCGATCCACGCGAGCCCGAGGATCCCGAGCACCGCGCTCCCGAGCCATACGATTTCCACGAAGCTGAAGGTCCTCCCGAGCCGCGGGGTCGTCGCGGTCGGGAGGGACTCCGGGGAGCTGAGCCGCTGGACGACCGCTTCGAAGGACTGCTCGTGGACCTGGAAGACCCGGTAGCTGACCGTCGCGATCCAGAAGCCGAGCAGGACGAGGAAGTATAGGGCCAGCGGGCTGAGCCGGAAGGCGAGCGCCCGCCTCCGCAGCCGATGGATGTTCGTCATGAACCAGAGGCCGATCAGCCACAGGGCGAAGATGTAGGAGGATAGGTGGTGGGTCATCACGATGGAACCCGCGACGACCGCGAAGAGGGTCCTCGCCTCGCGGTGGGACTGCCCGGCCGGGAGGTCGTTCAGGATCAGCAGGGCGAGCAGGGAGAGGGCGACAAAGATCGTCCCCATCCCTTGCTGCACGGGGACGTTCATCAGGATTGACGCGGTACCCATGTAGACGAACACGCTCAGGACGCCGACCTGGGGCCCGAAGATTCGTCGGCCGATCGCGTAGACCGCGGGAGGCATCACGATCATCCGGACGACCACCTCGACCCACAAGAAGGCGACGGGCGCCGGCCACTCCGCCGTCCGGATGAGGTACGCTTGGAACACGTTCCCGAGCGGATACAGGGTGTACGTCTGCGCGAGGCCGCTGACCCCGCCCGGAATCCAGAAGCCGGTCGTCGCCACCTGGTTCGTAAACGCGAAGTTGAAGACGTCGTCGCGGCCGTAGACGATGCCGTGGGGCGCCCCGATCGGGTACAGCAGGAAGAAGGCGACGACCGGGGCGATGAGGAACGGGCCCTTCGGGACCCTCCAAAACGCCATGAGAAACGGCGA
>DASQXV010000009.1:0-4836 GCA_035639595.1 Thermoplasmata archaeon
CCCGCCAAAGCCGCGCCCGCGCGGATCAGGCGGAGCAGGCGGAGACGGAGGCCGTGGAATCGACGGTCCCCTGCCCGATGTGCGACGCCCCCGTCGCGGTGAACGCGACCCTCTGTCCGAGCTGCGGCGTGAAATTCGCCCCGGCGCGGAAACTCGAGGACGAACTCGAGGACCTCGGTAATGCCGCCGTCCAAGACATGGTGAGCGAAGGGCTCGCCGGCGAGGCCTCGCCTCCGATTCCTCCGAAGCCGGAGGGAAAGGCCCGCCCGCCAACTGCACCTGAGGGTCCCGCGGCCCCGAAGCCTCTGTCGAAGAAGGGCCTCACGAACGGGCTCGTCCTCTCCAGGGGCGCGGGCCGCCGCACCGGGATGACGAACGGGCTGAAGGGTCGCACGAACGGACTCCGCGGTCGCACGAATGGTCTGACGAATGGCCTCGGCCGGACGAACGGCCTCACGAACGGGTTGGGCCGGACGAACGGGCTGACGAACGGCCTCGGACGGACGAACGGCCTGACGAATGGGTTGGGTCGGACGAACGGACTCACGAATGGCCTCGGTCGAACGAATGGGTTGACGAATGGCCTGGGAGGTCGCCGACTCTCGGGCTTCCGAGCGATCGGGTTCCGGAGCATGATGGAGACCGCAGGCTGGAAGCTGTACGTGATCCCGCTGATCGTCGTGGGCCTCCTCCTCGTGCCGCTCTTCACGGTGCCCGAATACAGCGGGCGGTCCTCTCCGATCCAAATCGATGGCCAATTCGGGGACTGGGCAGGCGTCGCCACCGAGGCCATGACCTCGGGAGGTGTCCCCGACCCCAACATCGACGTCGTCCGGTTCGGGGTCATGCCGAACCTCGGCCCGGTCGCCTTCTATGTCGAGCTCGCGGGGTCCGCCTTGGCGGGTGGAGGCCCCGCGCCCGGTACGATGGACTCCGTCCGGATCTTCGTCGACATCGACGGATCTGCGTCTACCGGGTACCGCATCGACGGGCTCGGGGCGGACCGCATGATCGAGGTGTCCGGGCACAACGGGACGGTCCTGTCGAGCACCCTCTCCGAGTTCGACTCGAATCGCGACTCGAAGGACTGGAACGGATGGATCAAAGCGACGGCGACCCCGGCGGCCGCGAGCGGATCGAGGATCGAGGCCGAGGCGGAATGGATTGCCGGCTCCTCGACATCGGCTCCCATCGTTGCGACCGTACACACGGCGTCGTGGGACGGTCAGGCGGACGCAGGGGATTTCCCGGTGAGCCCAGGGCTCGGGACCCTGTCCGTCACCGCGGACCCGCAGGTCCCCAACATCCTCGCGGGCAACGGTGTGGCCCTCCTTCGGCTCACCCTCACGGCACACGTCCTGCCGGTCACCCTGGGTTCGCTCCATGTGGAGGTGGCGGGGACCGCCCCGGCCAGCGCCGCGACCTCCGTGAGATTGATGGACGGAGCGAACGTGCTCGCCCAAGTTGTACCGACCTCCCGGGATGTCACGTTCTCCTTCCCTCCGATTCAGATCGCACCGGGCGCCCCGACGACCTTGCTGGTTGCCGGCGACTTCGTCTCCTCGACGGGAGAGACATATGGCATTCGTCTTCCATCCTCCCATCCGTTTGGCCTCGGTGCCGGCGTCATCTCGCTCCGCGAGAATCCAGGCGCCCGCTCCCTCGGATACCTCGGATTCGTCCCTTCCGGGCCCCGTGTCGACGGCGCGTTCGATGAGTGGACCGCGCTATCGTCCGATGGGATGGGCGACGTCGGTCCGCGCAACAATCCCGACATCGACCTCCGCGCGTACGGTGCCCAGCGAGCCGGCGGCTCCACGTTCCTCTACACGGATGTCACGGGCCGGAT
The DNA here is from genome assembly GCA_035639595.1 of Thermoplasmata archaeon. Lineage (GTDB taxonomy): Archaea > Thermoplasmatota > Thermoplasmata > RBG-16-68-12 > RBG-16-68-12 > RBG-16-68-12. Next base: position 1,850 of record DASQXV010000009.1, read on the forward strand.
CTTCCACGGGACGCCGACGCCGGAGCTCCCGAAGCAGGCGCCTCCCCAAGCCCAGGGCGCCGCGGACACGGACCGGGATGGGGTGCCAGACCCCCTGGATCCGTTCCCCCTGGACTTCAACAACGACGGGATCCCGGACGCGCGGACGAACGGGGACTATGACGGGGATGGCGTTACCGACTACGGGTTCCCGGGAGGGACGGACTATTGGCTGAACACGACGATCCCGGCCACGTTCCCAGCCCCCTACGCCGGGCGTGTGGTGAGCGTGTACATCGGCCCGGACAACCGGCCTCCCGCCCTCGGTGAGGACGTCATTCGAATCTTCCTGGACCTCGACAATAGCAGTTTCAGCGGCTATTCAATCGGGGGAATTGGTGCGGACCGCCTCGTCGAACTCCGAGGGAAGGACGGGACGGTCACGCAGTCCGCACTGCTCGGCTTCTCCGGATCGTTCCCTGGAGAGTGGGCCTGGACACCTCTGACACCGGTGACGGTCGCCTTGGGATATCACGCGGTGGAGCTTTCCGTCCCACTGAACGCCTCGAACATGTATGTCGAGTCGGGAGACTTTTGGGGTTCCGTCGATTCGACAACGGTTATCCGCGCTTTCGCGCCGTTGACGTCGTCTTTCAAAGTCTCGTCGGCCTCCGCTCCCCTCGCCGTCCCGTGGCAGCAAGCCGGCCCGCAGACGACCGCGACGCAGATCGATCCGAACTCTAACGCGGCGACCACCCGCTACAACCAGCAGCGCAAGGTGGTCCGGGCGGGGACTGGGGCGGGAGCCACGCCGTGTGATGCCGCGAACTCGGCCGGCTGTTGGTACGCCATATTCTACGACCAGGTTTTCGATAACCCTCCTCCGACCACGGATTCATTCTTGCCCACTGCAAACGTCGGGACAACGGATAACTGCGGTGGCCCGGATGCCGGCGACTGGGTAACTCCAAACAACGCGCACAGCGATACGGATAGCTCAGCATCCGCCACGGCTGCGCCGAACCCGAAGAACAAAGTATTCTGCACGAAGTGGAAGGCTTTCGGCTTCAGCATCCCGACAGACGCCACAATCTCCGCGGTTAAGGTCCAATTTCGATACCATCAGGGGGGTACAGACTCCGGGTACAACCTCAACATCGGGCCTCGGAGTCTGGGCGGCGGAGCGCCCTTCGTGTGCCCCGTCCAGGTGGAGAGTACTCACTCCGGCACATTCGCAACGTACCTCTTCGACTTCACGTCCGCCTGTTCCGGTCACTCCTGGGTTCCGGCCGATTTCAACAGCAACGGCATCGAGGTTGACATTGGTGCGGACCGTGGGAACACCAATACGGCACAGACCCTCAGCCTTGATTGGGTGAAGGTCCAAGTTACCTACGCGATAATCCACACCTGGGATCGGGTGGTCCTGACGCGAAGCCGCGACACGAGCGGTTCCACGTGGAGCCCTACTCCGGTCGTGCTGGCATCGGGACGCGCCAGCGACACGCCTCTCTTGTACTCGTACGATTCAACGGACCCGTCGATCGCGATGGACTCGCTCGGCTACCTCCATGTCGTGTGGGTCTCTGCGGCCACAACGGGCGACCAGACGGTCCTGAACCTGGTCCGGTACACGAAGACCACGGTCCCGTATCCAACGGAGGCCCAGCTCGCATCATCAGCGAACTGGGCGGCCGTCACGAACGTCGACGACGCGTCCCCTGGCTACATGCCCACGATTTCGACCGACACGAGCAACAATCCCCACATTGCTTGGAGCCAGTCGAAAGCCTTCGAGAATGTGGCCACAATTGACTATCGATCGAATACCGGGACGAACACGGTCAACAGCCCGAAGTCGAGGACGTGGGATGGAACTTCGTGGAGCGCCTCGGAAACGGAAGAAGCGACCGCGGGCAGCCCGCTGCGCAATGTCCGAATGGCGTACTCGCCCATCGCCTCCAATGAACGAATTGTTGTCTCCGTGAGCGACGACGGCTGGCTCGACGCCTACGTGTGTACCCCGACCTGCACCGTGACGAACAACCTCGGACAAGTCTGGTCGACTGCCCCCGTCAGTCCCGACTATCGCTTCGATATTGCGTACGAGCAGCTCAGCGGAACGGCCATCCTCGTCTATGGAGTACTTTCCACCGATACGACCCGCGATATCGCCTACCGCGAATATACGGGGTCGTGGGGGCCCGAGCAATACGTGGACAACACGATTAACGCGACCGACCTCCAATACAGCGTGCTCCACTTGGCCCCGAGGGCGGGCAGCGACCAGATCGGCCTGATTGGCGCGACGACGAACAACGTCGTGGATGCCTGGATTTGGAGCGGGACCGCGTTTGGCTCGCTCACGGAGATGACACCGACCGGTTACAATGCGGATTACCTTCGAGATCACCTCGCCATCGCATGGGAAACGAACTCGGGAAACCTAATGGCGGTCACGATCCCTTCGGGCGGCCAGAGCGTTCTGTACAAGAGGTTCACAACGAGCTGGAGTTCGGCCTCGACCTTCACCTGCTCGGCTGCGGGGAAGTCGATTGAGTTCATGAGTCTAAAGCCCAATCCAGCGTCCACCGCGAACGACATGATCCTCGCGGCCGAGGACGTCGGTAGCGGATTCTCCTCTGTGAACACCTGTTATTGGGACGGGAGCGGATGGTCCAACTTGGTGACCCATGACAGCGCTACCGATTCTTGGATCAGTCGGGCGATGGACTTCGCCTGGGAGGCCACAGGCAGCAAAGGCCTCCTCGTCTGGGGCACGACGTCGGGCCAGATTACGTACCGCACCTTCAGCGCTCCAAACACCTGGGGATCAATCACGAACGTGGCAATGGGCACGTCGACTCACCTCTGGGTCACCCTACAAACGAACCCGAACCCCCAGCCTGGAGCGACCAGAATCCTGGGGGTGGTCATGGAAGGCACTGGCATCAACCTGGGTGCTATTACGTGGGACGGAGGCACGTTCTCGGTCGTGGGAGCAAGTA
>DASQXV010000010.1:0-4285 GCA_035639595.1 Thermoplasmata archaeon
GGGTCCCTTCGTGGATCCCCAGGAGACGACCACCGCGGTCGCATCCTTCGGGCCGAAGTACCGCAGCTTCTCCTCGGCGGGGATCTCGCGGGCCGCGAGGTCCAGTTTCTTGAAGCGCTTCTCCATCATCGCGTTCCGCAGGACGGGGTCCTCCGTGATGTGCCCGCGCTCGTCGTGCTCATCCCCGGTGTTCCAGAAGACCGTGCCCTCTTGGCCGAGGACCGCGCGAGGGGACACGGGGCCGCTGCCCAGGTCGAACCGCTTGTACGGATGGTCTTGCGAAAACCCGTTGTTGCCGTCCACGACGGCCCCGCGGTCGATCCGCAGGCCGGACAGGTCCGGGGGCACGATCGTCGCGTAGCTGTTCGCGAGGGCCTTGTCGACGAGGTGGATGACGGGCATCTGGTACCGTTCCGCATAGTTGAAGGCGAGGAAGCCGTCCCGGATGCACTCCTCGAAGTCCCCCGAGGCCAGGACGATCCGCGGGCTCTCGCCGTGCCCCGCGTGCAACGCGAACCGAAGGTCGCCTTGCTCGTGGCGCGTCGGCATGCCCGTGCTGGGCCCGGCCCGCTGGTACAGCGTGATCACGAGGGGGACCTCGTTGATCGAGGCCCACCCGATGCCCTCCATCATGAGGGAGAAGCCCGGGCCCGAGGTCGCGGTCGCGGACCGAGTCCCGGTCAGCGCGGCGCCCGTCGCCATCGTGACCGCGGCGATCTCGTCCTCCGTCTGGACGACGAGCACCGACGCGCCCTTCTCCCGTCCCGCCCCGTCCGCCGTGTCGAGGACGCCGTGTCCGTCGACGTCGAGGATCTCGTTCTCCTCCAGGAACTCGCTCTCGTCGGAGGCCGGGGTGATCGGATAGTACGTCTGGAATCGCATCCCTCCGTACAGCTTGCCGAGGGCGGTCGCCTGGCTTCCGGTGAGGAACATCCGCGGCTCCTGTCGGGGGATCTTCTCCAGGCGGTACCGGAAGTCGGGGACGAGGGACCGCGCGACGTCGTACGCCTTCTGCGCCCCGACCGCATTCATGTCGACGACCTTCGCCTTCGCGCGGAACACGTCCTCGAGGGCCACGCGCATCATCGCGATGTCGTACCCGAGGAGCCCGAAAGAGGCCCCGACCGCGAGCATGTTGACGACCCGCGAGATCTTGCTGAGCTGGTCGATCTGGAACTCGTCGGCGACCTGGTCGAGGAGATCCCGGAACGGGACCGGGACGAGGGTCACGCCCCGCTGCTTCGAGGCCGCGAGCATGTCGTCGAACGTCTCGCCGACCCCGTGGGAGATCAAGTAGGTCTTCAGCTCCGCGGCGAGCCGCTTCTCGATCGTCGGGATCTCGGAGAGGCGGGTCTTCGCGAGCTGGGGATCGTACACGATCGCGCCGTCGTCCGTGACCTCCTGCGCATGCCGGAACAGGGTCTCGGCCTCGAACGTGGACAGCAGGTCCACCGCGTCGATGTGGGAACGGACCGGGGTCGGGCGCGCGCGGAGCGCGAAGTACGAATGCTCGCCCATGATGTTCGAGTAGAATTCGCGCTTGCCGAACACGTGCAGGCCGCCGGCGGCGCACGCGCGCGCGAAGACGTTCGCCGCGGAGTCCACGCCGCTCCCCTGTGGCCCTCCGATCATCCAGGAGAGGTCGTTGACTTGGGTCTTCGCCGCCGCGGGGGGCACGGGATCACTCACCCCACGCCCGAAGGCGACGGCCTTCTTGGAGATTGTCCAATTTCCGAGTCGGGCCGTTCGCGGGGCGGAGAGACCCCTGGCGCATCACGCCTCGGAGTCGCATATCATCCCTTGGCACGGCCACGGAGCGTAGGACGCAAGCGGGGCTTATCAAACCTTTCCTCCCGGTTCCGGGACCGGCGAACAACCCGACGCGAACCGCCGCTACGGCGTCGGCGGATTCGTCGTGCCGGCCTTCGGCGCGCGCCCCCGCGGCAGCGTCAGCTGCTGCATGAAACCTTCCATAAACTGGAACCGGTTCCGCAGGGTGACCTCGCTCACGCCGGCGATCTTCGCGATCGCTTTCTGCGGCCGACGCTCCCCGCAGGAGAGGGAGGCCAAGTAGATCGCCGCAGCCGCCGTCCCGGACGGGGACAAGGACATCGAACTGTCGATCTTCTCGAGCTCCTTGAGGATCTTGTTCGCCTCGGCCTCGACCGTGTTGCTCAGGCCCAAGCGGGAGCAGAAGCGGCTCACGTAATCCCCCGGGCGGGACGGGGGGACGCGGAGGGTGAGGGACCGCAGGAGGGCCCCGTACGCCTTCCCGATCGTCTTCTTCCGGACCCCCGTGACCTGCTGCAGCTCGTCGAGGGTCCGTGGGACGCCGTCGATCCGGCACGCGGCATACACGGCCGCGGCGACGATCGCCTCGATTGACCGACCGCGAACGAGGCCCTTCTCCAGGGCCTTTTTGCAGATGAAACCGGCCTCGTCCTTGACGGGCCTCGGGAGGCCCATCAACGAGGCGACTCGGTCCAGCGATCGGATCGTCTCCGGGAGGCTCCGTTCCCCGGGTCGCGAGTGGCCCGAATGCCTCTGGAGCTTCCGCATCCGGTAGAACTTCTCCCGCTCCCGCAACGGGATCGTGTTCCCGCGGGCATCGCGGTTCGCCAAGGGGATGACGGTCGTCAGGCCCGAGGCCCCCGCGACGTAGCTGCGGGGGGCGCCGGTCCGCGCGAGCCGGTCATTCTCCTCGACGGAATAGGCGGCCCACTCAGGTCCCTCGTCGATCGCGCTCTCGCTCACGACCAGGCCGCAGGAATCGCAGACAAGCTCGCCTCTCGCGTAGTCCCGGACGAGGTGTTCGCTTCCACACTCCGGGCAAACCCGATCCTCTTCGACGACCGGGTCTGCCGGCGTCGCGCTCGGCATGGTGATTCGGACCGTTCGTGGGTGGGCTTTCGACCCCCTGAGATATAACGGTTTTATATTATACCTTGTCACCGTGGTCGGTGACAAGCTGTTAGTAACCGTTTGGATAGGGAGGGGACGACCCGCCTCGCGACGACGGACGTCCTAAGCCCCGGTGACGGGTTCTCCGGGGCTGGCGGTCTCGGTTGGAGCGCATCTCGGAGGGCCAAGGTGAGGCGAAACCCCCGGCTCCGCGTCGCAGCGCCGTGCGTACCTTGACAACCTTAATGTCTCCGCCGATTCTCTCGTGCCTCCGACGCGCATGACAGAATTCCGAATCGAGAAAGATTTCCTGGGGGAGGTGAAGGTTCCAAAAGACGCCTACTGGGGGGTACAGACCCAGAGGGCGATCGAGAACTTCCCGATCAGCGGGATGCGGTTCGGCCGGCGGTTCATCTACGCCCTCGGCCTGATCAAGAAGGCGGCCGCGGAGACGAACGCGGAGCTCGGCCTGCTGGACTCGAAAATCAGCAAGGCGATCGGCAAGGCCGCGGAGGAGGTCATGGAGGGGAAGCTCGACGCCCAGTTCCCCCTGGACGTGTTCCAGACCGGGAGCGGCACGTCCACGAACATGAACGCGAACGAGGTGATCGCCAACCGGGCGAACGAGATTCTGGGCTCGCCGCTCGGGGAGAAGGGGCCCGTCCATCCGAACGACCACGTGAACATGGGCCAGTCCTCGAACGACGTGATCCCGAGCGCGATCCACGTCGCCGCCCTGCTGGAGATCGACCAGAACCTCCTCCCGGCCCTGCGGGAGCTCGAGGAGAGCCTCGCGAAGAAGGCGAAGGAGTTCGATCCGATCGTGAAGTCGGGCCGCACCCACCTCATGGACGCGACGCCCATCCGGCTGGGCCAGGAGTTCTCCGGATACCGGGCCCAGATCGACCACGGCATCCGGCGGGTCTCCTCGTGTCGGGCGGCCCTCGCGGAGCTCGCGATCGGCGGGACCGCCGTCGGGACCGGACTCAACGCTCCCGAGGGGTTCGGCGAACGGTGCGCCGCCGAGATCGCACGGCTCACCGGTCAGCCGTTCGAGCCGGCGCGCAATCGCTTCGCGGCGCAGGCCTCGCAGGACGCGATCGTCCGAGCCTCGTCGTCGCTCCGGAACCTCGCGGTCGCGCTCTACAAGATCGCGAACGATCTTCGCTGGCTCGGGTCCGGACCGCGGGCCGGTCTGCACGAGCTCGTGCTGCCGGACAACGAGCCCGGCTCCTCGATCATGCCGGGCAAGGTCAACCCGACCCAGGAGGAAGCGATGGTGATGGTCTGCCTCCAGGTCATCGGCGAGGACTCGATCGTGGCCGCGGCTGGGGCGCAGGGCAACTTCGAACTCAACGCGATGCGGCCGATCGTCATCAACAAC
>DASQXV010000011.1:0-7357 GCA_035639595.1 Thermoplasmata archaeon
GGGGGGTTCGTCCTGTTCCTCGCGGATGCCTTCGGGCTGCTCGTCATCCATCGAACATACTTCGAGCCGCGGACGTAGGTGCTCGGGACTACGAGACGATCTGGGGTTCCGCGTCATGGGGAATCTCGGTCGGACGGACTCCGCCACCGAGCCTTCGCCCGGCTCGCAAGTCACTATGGCTCGGCGAATCGTCGCGGCATCCGCAGGGCCGATGGGACCCCGGCGAAGATTCCGAGAAGAAAGCCCGCCGCAGCGACCCCCATTCCGAGCGGCGCCAGATCGGAGACGATGTCCGGTGCGATGATCCGTACGTTCGGGTCCCCCCAACCACCAGATCCATAGGAAGCGCCATTCGCGTATTGGACGTTCAGGCTCACGGCGAACGTGAAGAAGAAGTTCGCCCCGGACACGTCCTGGTTCGGATAGATGTCCAGCGGACCCTCGATCGGCGTCCACCGATTCGCCCCGGCGGACTGCAGGAGATCGAGGCCGCCGGTCAAAATGTCCCGTCGAGGGGACGCAGCCCTCTCGAGGTAGAGGAACAATGTCACCGGCTCGACCAAGGCGACACCTGGTCCAGGCGCAGCCTCGACCGTTGCGTCAAGCAGCTGCTCCTGTCCTTGGATCCATGGAGTCCTTGTAACGAGGGTCAGGCGGATCCGCACCTCGTTCGCTCGATTGAGCCCTGGGGCATGCCCCGCGCTGTGGTCCGGGTAGACCGCTTCTTCGGTAAGGGTTACGGCCCGCTGTTCGGGTCGCCCGGCTCCAAGGCTCAGCGCCGCACCCAGGATGAACGCAACGACCGCGATTGCGGCCAAGAGGAGATGGACCCGATCCCTCACGAGCAGGTCATCCTATTTCGACGTGATAAACGTCTCCTCCATTTGGATTGCAGGCCGAGATCGGCGACGCCGCCCTCACGACCGCAACACGATCTCGATGTTGACGCCGTCGGGAACCTGGATTCGCATGAGCTGACGCAAGGCGCGTTCGTCCGCATCAAGGTCGATGAGCCGCTTGTGGATCCGCATCTCCCAGCGGTCCCAGGTCTCGCTCCCCTCGCCGTCCGGGGACTTCCGCACGGGCACGACCAATCGCTTCGTCGGGAGGGGGATCGGACCCGCCATCGCGACGCCCGTGCGCTCGCTGATCACCTTGATCTGCTGGCAGACGTTGTCGACTTTCTTCGGGTCCGTTCCGCTGAGCGAGATCCGGGCCTTCTGGGGCATGGGTCAACCTGCGGGGACGGATCTCGCGGACGTGAGGTCACTTCGCCTTCTCGACGTCGATGACCTGACCCGCGGCGACCGTCTGACCCATGTCGCGGATTGCGAAACGCCCCATCTGCGGGAACGCCTTGAAAGCCTCGATCACGAGGGGCTTCGTGGGGCGGATCTTCACGCGGGCCGCGTCGCCGGTCTTGAGGAAGTCGGGCTTCTCGGGCTTCGGCGCGCCCGTCTTCGGGTCCAGGGCCGCGATGATCTCCTCGAAGGTGCACGCGACCTGGGCCGTGTGGGCGTGGAAGACCGGCGTGTACCCGGCCGTGATGACGCTCGGATGATTGAGGACGATGATCTGGGCCGTGAAGGACTTGGCGACCGTGGGCGGGTGGTCCGTCGGGCCCGCGACGTCCCCTCGGCGGATGTCCTTCTTGTCGATCCCGCGGACGTTGAAGCCCACGTTGTCCCCGGGCTCCGCCTGCGGGATCTGCTCGTGGTGCATCTCGATCGACTTGACCTCGCCCACCTTGTCCGCGGGCATGAAGTGGATCTTCATCCCGACCTTCAGGACGCCCGTCTCGACGCGGCCCACAGGGACCGTCCCCGCGCCCGTGATCGAGTAGACGTCCTGGACGGGGAGCCGCAGGGCGAGGTTCGTCGGCTTCGCGGGCACCTTGAGCTCGTTCAGCGCGGGCACGAGGGCGGGCCCCTTGTACCACGCCATCTTCGTCGAGGCCTTCGCGATGTTCTCGCCCTTGTACGAGCTGATCGGGATGAAGGGGATCTGATCCACCTTGTAGCCGACCCCGCGGAGGAGGGTCGTCAGCTCCGCCTTGAGCTCGTTGAACCGCTTCTCCGAGTACTCCGGCTTCGTCGCGTCCATCTTGTTGATCGCGACGATGAGCTGCTCCACGCCCAGGGTGCGGGCGAGGAAGATGTGCTCCTTCGTCTGGGTCTGGACGCCCTCCGCGGCGCCGACGACGAGGACCGCCGCATCGGCCTGGGACGTCCCCGTGATCATGTTCTTGACGAAGTCCCGGTGGCCCGGGGCGTCGATGATCGTGAAGTAGTACTTGTCCGTGTCAAAGCGCTTGTGCGCGACGTCGATCGTCAGGCCCCTCTCCCGCTCCTCCTTCACCTGGTCCATGACGAAGGCGAACTCGAACGTGGCCTTGCCCATCTGCTCCGCGAGCTTCTTCAGGTTCTCGAGCTCGTGGGGGTCAATATTCCCGGTGTCGTACAGGATCCGGCCGACGGTCGTCGACTTCCCGTGGTCGACGTGGCCGATGAACACGAGGTTGAGGTGTGGCTTCGCGGGCATCGTTTGGCTCCAGGACCGCACCTTAACCTTGGGTGCTATTTATGTTTTCCCTGCGCGACCGATGTGATTTCTCCGAGAAAACACTCGATGCAATCGCGTCGTCGGAGAGGGCTTAGCCCGCGCCGAATCGAAGGCCAGCGGACTCGAGGATGTCTTCGTGCGAGCGCGCGATCTCCGCCTTCGTCGTGCGTCGCAGGTCGACGAACGCAAGCTCCTTCCACGCCGCCGGGTGGGGAATCTCCGCGGCCGGAATCTCTCCGCGAAACAGGAATTCGAGGTCCCAGTGCTGGGCGGTCCCCGGGAACCGCTTCGGCGTGTAGGCCTCCGACACGACCTGGGGACCCGAGAGTTTGAGGTCCGGGAGCTCGAGCTGCTCCCGCGCGATTCGTCGGGCGGCCTCCTGCGGCGCCTCGCGGACGATGAGATGGGAGGACGGCAGCATCCAGCCGCGGGAGTGGGCTTCGATGCGCGACGGATCGAGCGCCCCGATGTGGTCCCAAGGCGCCTGCGGGTTCATGTGCCCCATCAGGACGCTCGAGGGATGACGGGCCTCCGTCACGAGGAGGAAGGCGGAGAGGCAGACGCCCTCGTCCGGGATCTCCGTGAGGCTGAACGCCGCGGTGCTCGGCGATTTGCTGAACCGCGCGAAACGCCGGTCCGTCGTCATGGCCCTCCTCGATCCATGGGTCGGTCGCCCCTTTGGTGCTGTCGAGCGGGAGGGTCCTCTCGCCGAGGGACCTCAGGCCGCGTAGTACGCCTCGTCGTACGGCTCCGGCGTGAGCCCCTTCCGCGTGCGGATCGCCCGCACGACCTCGCCCTGGAGGCTCGACGGGACCGGCTCGAAGCCCGCGTTCTCCGTAGACCAGAGGGCGCGTCCCTGGGTCGCGGACCGGATTGCGGACGCGAAGCCGAACATCTCGGCGACGGGCGCCTTCGCGTGGATGACCGTGATCTCGCCCTCCTGGTTGATGTCCTCGATCACGCCGCGGCGGCTCTGGACCTCGCCGATCGCGGATCCCATGAAGTCCTGGGGCAGATTGATGAAGACCTTCTGGATCGGCTCGAGCAGGATCCGGCCGCCTTGGACCATCGCGCCGTAGATGGAGGAGCGGGCCGCGGGGATGACCTGCGCGGGCCCGCGGTGGACGGAATCCTCGTGGAGCTTCGCGTCGACGAGGCGGACCTTGAGCCCCATCCCCTTCTCGGCCGCCAGGGGCCCGCGGTTCATCGCCTCGATGTACGCCTCCTTGATCAGCTCCATCGTCTCGTGCAGGTACTGGATGCCCTTCGTCGCATCGATCAACATGTTCGTGTCCTGGATCCAGACGACGTTCTTGGCCTCGTTCCGGTCCATGCCGAGCTCCTCGAGCTTCTTCGCGAGGGCCTTCGAGTCCTTGATCCGCTGGCCCGCCGCGATCTCGCCCGCCCGGATCGCCTGGACGACCTTCTCCTCGAGGGGCTCGACCTCCATGTAGAACCGGTTGTGCTTGTTCGGCGACTTGCCTTCGAAGGGACCGCCCTTCCCCGCGACGCCCTCGCGGTACACGACGATCGGCGGGCTCGTCGTCACAGGGATCTTGTAGTCGTTCTGCACGCGGTAGATCGTGATCTCGAGGTGCAGCTCGCCCATCCCGGAAATGAGGTGCTCTCCCGTCTCCTGGTTGATCTCGACCTCGATGCTCGGGTCCGCCTTCGCGATCAGGCGGAGGGCTTCGACGAGCCTCGGGAGGTCGGAGGTGGACTTCGCTTCGACCGCGATCGTCACGACCGGGTCGGAGTAGTGGACGATCTTCTCGAACGGCGGCATGTCCTTGTCGTCGCTTACCGTGGAGCCGGCGATCGCGTCCTTCAGGCCCACGACCGCGACGACGTTCCCGGCGTCGATCTCTTCCACGGGGATGCGGTCCGGACCGACGATCATCGCGACCGTCTGGGCCCGCTGCGGCTTCGGCATGCCGACGACCCAGAGCTCCTGGCCCCGGCGGATCTTGCCGGAGAAGAGGCGGCCCGCGGCGACTTCCCCGGCTTGCGGGTCCACGATGATCTTCGTGACCATGTACCCGACCGGGCCGTTCTCGTCGACCTCCATCATCCCCTTGCCGACCGGGGAACTCAGGTCGCCCTTCCAGATGATCGGGATGCGGGTCTTCTGGGCCTCGAGCGGGTTCGGCAGGTGCCGGATGACCATGTTCAGGACGACGTTGTGGAGGGGCGCCTTCTTCGCGAGTTCCTTCATCGTCCCCTCTTGGCAGTGCTTGTAGACGTCCTTGAAGGTGATTCCCGTCCGCTTCATGAACGGGACGGAGAGGGCCCACTTGTGGTACGCGCTGCCGAAGGCGACGCTGCCTGCCTCGACGTTCACGGCCCACTTCGGCCCCAGGTCCTCCGGGAGCCATTTGCGAATCCTGTCGTTGACCACCCCGATGATTTTCTGGAACCGCTGCTGCATCTGGTCTGGGGAAATCTTCAGCTCGTTCACGAGTCGGTCGACCTTGTTGATGAACAGGACCGGCCGGACGCGTTCCTTGAGCGCCTGCCGGATGACCGTCTCCGTCTGCGGCATGATCCCTTCGACCGCGTCGTCGAGAATGATGACGCCATCGATGGCGCGCATCGCGCGTGTGACGTCGCCCCCGAAATCGACGTGACCCGGCGTGTCGATTAAGTTGATCAGGTACTGGCCGCCCTCGAAATCGTGGACCATGGAGGCGATGGCCGCGTTGATCGTGATGCCGCGAGCCTGTTCCTGCTCATCGAAGTCCATGAACAACTGCTGGCCCGCGAGTTCCTCCGAGATCATCCCGGCGCCCGCGATCAAAGAATCGCTGAGGGTCGTTTTGCCATGATCGACGTGTGCCGCGGTCCCGATGTTGCGGATTCGCTCCTTCTGATGGAGCAGGGCTTGGGCTTTCTTGATGTTGTCCTCTTTACGTCCCATGGCCGATACACCAGAGGTTCAACGCGGGGGAGACGGTGTCGCACCAGGCCGAGCCTAATTAAACCTTCGGTGAGAGGAGGGACGAAGGCTCAGCGGGCGGACGCCGCGATCCGTTCCAACTCTTCCTTCTTCGCGATCGCGGAACTCTGCATGTCCCCTTTCGCGGCCATCAGGATCTCATCCGCGAGGCACTCCTCGACGGGCTTGCGATTCTTGAACGTCGCGCGGACTGCCCCTTGGCAGATGTTCCGGAGGGCCAGGTCCAGTCGTCTCGAGGGAGCGACGTCGACCGCCCGTGGGACGGAGATCCCGCCGAACCGCAGGCGCGTGATCTCCTCCCGAGGCGCGGCCTTCTCGATCGCGTCGACGAGGACCTGCACGGGATGCCGACTCGTCCGCTGGGCGATGATCTCGAACGCGCTCCGCACGACGCGGTAGGACTTCGCCTTCTTGCCCGTGTAGTTCTCCGTGCGCATCATGTTGTTGATGAGCCGCTCGACGAGGTTCGCCTTCGCCTTCCCGAAAGGCTTGTTCGCCCATCTCCCGCCCGTGTGGGGGATGACGATGGGCATGAGGTTCATGTACTTCGCCAGACCGGCGTCGTGGACCTCGACCTCGTTCAGGTCGTACTTCTCGAACAGCTTCATTTCATAGCTAGGCCGCTTCCGTGGTTTCTTCGGCTCCTTCTTCGGTTTCTCCGCGACCGGAGCTTCCTCGGAGGGAGGGCCTTCCGGAGGGGCCTCGGCGGGCGGTGGGGCCGGGGATTCCGGAGGGGGAGGAGGGGGAACAGGCGTCTCGGGCGGGGGCAGAGGCTCGGGTTCCACGCGGCTACCTCACGGGCTTTTCCTTACGGCCGCGGACGAGTTCGTCCAAGCTGACGCCGTTGACCTGGATGACCTTGTACCGGACGCCGGGGATGTCCCCGTAGGAGCGGCCCATGCGGCCGCCGATCCCTTCCACGAGGACCTCGTCGTGTTCGTCGATGAAGTTGATCGCCCCGTCGCCCACCGCGAAGGCGGTCACCTGCCGTCCGTTCTTGACGAGCTGGACCTTCACGCACTTGCGCAGGGCGGAGTTCGGTTGCTTCGCCTCGATGGCGACCTTCTCGAGGACGATGCCCTTCGCCTGCGGCGACCCTTCCAGCGGGTCCGACTTCTCCTTGAGGTGGAGCATGCGTCGCTTGTAGTACCGGTCGGACCAGCGTCGGTCGCGGTGCTCGCCCTTCAGCTTCCGCGCCGCGAAGAGACCCCGTGCCACGCTCGAACCTCGATGGAGAGGCGTCCTAATTTCCCGATGCTATTTAAGGGTGGTGCGGAAGGGTTCCCAGGAGGCCGGCGCAATCCGCCAGGTACGATCAGAAAAACACTAGCCCGATGCCAGAGATCAGCAGCCCGATTCCTCCCACCGCGGCGCGGCGAACGGAAAGTGGCCGCGGGAAGGCCATAGACGCATACATCACCGCAACGCCAGCCAGGAGGAGGCCGCTCCTGTAGTTTCCGGATGCAAGCCACAGGCTCGCGACCGCAACTATCAATGCGCTTCCGCCTATGAAAAAGGACCACGCTGGAATGCCGCGTCCAACCGTCAGGTACGGTCTGAGCCGAGTTGATCCTGAACTATAGGCCTGGCTTCCCGCGAAGAAAGCCAGCCATCCCACAGTCACCCACACTAGCCCCAATCCTGTCAGCTCGGAGATTCCGAAGTTTGTGGAGTAACGAACCACTACGAAGGTGATAACCACAAGAACGATTAACGAGAAGATGAACGTGAGTCTAGCCTTCTTGATATCATTCCCAGGTGTCGAATCAGATCTGACAGGCTCACTCACTGGTGTCCCTACCACTTGTGAGTCAAGTCTCCTAGTACAAACACATCCTG
>DASQXV010000012.1:0-2835 GCA_035639595.1 Thermoplasmata archaeon
CCTCGCGCTGACCCGCGGCCTCTACAGAGTCCTGCGCGCGAATCCTCTGACTTTCGTCGGATTCCTTATGGTCGCCTTCGTCCTGATCCTCGCGCTCCTCATCGTGACCGTCCCGTTGGTCACGGGCCTGTTTGGAACGCCAATCAGCATCCTTCCGCATGACCCGAGCGAGCTCCTTCCTTGCGCCGACCCGACCGAGTGCGCGACCCCACCTTCTTTGCAGAACCCATTGGGAACGGACAACCTCGGGCGGGACATGCTCTCGCGAGTGCTCGCCGCCCTTCCCCTCGACTTGGTTATCGGATTTTCCGTGGCCGGCTTCGCGCTCCTCGTTGGCACCGGCCTGGGCCTCGTCGCGGGTTTCTGGGACCGCCCGGGGACGATCGGAGGAATCTTGTCCCTCGCGATCATGCGGACGACGGACATCTTCCTCGCCTTTCCGAGCCTGGTCCTCGCCCTCGCGATTGCGGCCTCCCTCGGTCGAGGGACTGGGCCGTCCCTGATCGCGGTCATGGCCACATGGTGGCCCTTCTACGTCCGCCTGGTACGCGGGGAAGTCCTTGCCGTCAAACATCTCCCGTACATCGCTGCAGCTCAGGCCGCCGGCATCTCCGGTTTCCAGATCCTGTTCCGGCATGTTTTGCGGAACATCCTGGAGCCCCTCGTCGTCTTCTACACGATGGACGTGGGGACGGTGATCGTCACCTACTCGACGATTTCCTTCATCGGGATCGGGGTGCCCCCAACCACGCCGGAATGGGGAAGTATGGTCGAGTCGTACCAGCGCCTGCTCCTGACCGCACCCTGGACGGTCCTCGGTCCGGGTGCGGCGATCTTCCTGACCGTCCTCGCGTTTAGCCTCCTCGGCGACGGGCTGCGAGACATCCTGGATCCGCGGAGTCGTCGGGCCCTCGTCCAGACGACGACTGCCCCGGGCCTTCCGTCGGCGAAGATGGCCCGGGCGGAGGCATGAGCATGGAACCTCTGCTGCAAGTCGAGCGATTGACCCTGGACTACGAAGTAGGCGCCGGGACGTTTCACGCTCTTCGCGACGTATCGTTCGCGATGATGCCGAACCGAGTGGTCGGCATCGTCGGGGAGACGGGCTGCGGAAAGAGTACCCTCGCTCAGGCGATCCCGCGCCTGCTCCCTGAGCCTCCGGCGCGCATCCGTCAAGGCCGGGTCGTGTTCCAGGGGACGGATCTCCTCGGCATCCCGCGTTGGAAGATGCCGATCGTCCGGGGCACGAGCATCGGCATGATCTTTCAGGAGCCGATCAACTCCCTGAATCCCGCGTTCCGGGTGAGCGACCAGCTCGCCGAAGCCGTCCGGATCCGAAAGCTTCGGGACGCCGGCGTCGCGGAGGCCTTCCGTCCGACGGAAGGTTTCGACTATTCCGAGGGACAGCCGTACGAGGCCAAGGCCGCGATCGGTCGCACCTTCCTGCCGGCCCGGCGGTCCCGACGGAAGCCGCATTCGGAGACCGAAGAGCTCCGGAGGGAGGCCCTCGAATACCTCCGCCTCGTACGGATCAACGATCCGGAGACGATCCTGGACCTGTACCCGCACGAGCTGTCCGGGGGAATGCGCCAGCGGATCATGATCGCCATCGCCCTCAGCGAGAAACCCGCCTTGTTGATCGCGGACGAGCCGACGAGCGCGCTCGATATCACGATCCAGGCCCAGGTCCTCACGTTGATGAAGGAACTGATGGACGAAGTCCGGACGTCCATCCTGTTCATCAGCCACGACCTCGGCGTGATCGCAGAGATGGCGGACGACGTTGGGGTCATGTACGCGGGGAGCCTCGTCGAATTCGGCCCGGTCGCAGAGGTGTTCGAGCGACCCGCCCACCCGTACACGAAGGCCCTTTTGAAGTCCGTCCCGACCAAGTACAAGGACGATGGCCCGCTTCCCGCGCTGCCCGGATCCGTGCCGAATCTTTCGCGTCTTCCGTCGGGCTGCGCGTTTCATCCGCGGTGTCCCCTCGCCCGCCCGCGTTGCGAACCCGATCCGGGCCCTTCGTTGGAACCTGTGAAGGGGGCGCCGACCGGAAGCGGGCACTCCGCCGCCTGCTACTATTCCGAGGAGGTGTTCGGGCTCCCGTGATGCCCCCGCCTCTCCTGGAGACGCAAGACCTCACGAAGCACTTCCCGCTGACCCGGGAGATTGCGGACATCTTCCAGGGCGGTCCCCCCCTCGTGATTCATGCCGTGGACGGGGTGTCCCTTCGGATCGCCCCGGGGGAGAGCCTCGGCCTGATCGGGGAAAGCGGCTCGGGGAAGACGACCCTCGGATGGCTCATCGCCCGTCTCCATGACGCGACGTCCGGGCGGATCCTCTTCCAGGGGACCGACATCACGGCGCTGACCGGGAGCGCGCTGAGGGCGTGGCGGCGCGAGGTCCAGGTCGTCTTCCAAGACCCGGTCGGGTCGCTGGACCCTCGCATGCGGGTGTGGCAGATCGTGGGCGAACCGATCCGCGCCCAGGAACCCGGGATTTCGAAGGAGGAACTCCAGGAGCGAGTCGCCGGCCTGCTCCCGATCGTGGGCCTTCCAGAAGGGTCCCTTGCCCAGTATCCGCACGAGTTCTCTGGAGGCGGCCGCCAGCGACTCTCCCTCGCGAGGGCGCTGGGGCTGAGCCCCAAGCTCATCATCCTGGACGAGCCGACGAGTGCGCTGGACGTCGCCGTGCAGGCCCAGATCCTCAACCGACTCGTCAGCCTCCAGCGAGAACGGGGGTTTGCCTACCTTTTGATCACCCACAACGTCGCAGCGGTTCGGTTCGTGGCCGACCGAGTGGCGGTGATGTATCTGGGGAAGCTCGCGGAGGTGG
>DASQXV010000013.1:0-3287 GCA_035639595.1 Thermoplasmata archaeon
CCTTCTCGTCCGGGCTCGACATGGAGGATTGGGCGGCCCTCCCGGCGAAGGCGGCCCAGGAGTGGATCACCCGTGGCCAGGACGCTTTCTGGGCCCTCGAGCACCTGACGAAGCCCACGGTGGCCGCGGTCGCCGGGCCCGCCCGCGGCGTCGGCGCGGAGCTCGCCTTCGCGTGCGACCTGAGGATCGCCGAGGAGAGCGCCCTCTTCTCCCTTCCGGAGGTCGACCTGGGATGGATGCCGAACCACGGAGGGACCGCGCGCCTGTCGAGGCTCGTTGGCCGGTCGATGGCCCTCGAGATCCTCCTGTCCGCGAAGGAGGTGCGGGGCCTCGATGCCTTGCGCCTGGGGCTCGTGGATCACCTGGCCTCGCCCGGGGGAGCCCTGGACCAGGCCCTGGACCTCGCGGAGTCCTTCGCCAAGAGACCGCGGGACGCGGTCAAGGCGATCAAGCGGACGTTGGTCGAGGGCGACGAGAAGCCCTACCGCAACCGATTCCTGCTGGAATCGCAGCACGCGGTCCAACTGTTGTGGACGGAAGAGTACAAGGAGCGGATGGGGAAGATTCGAAAGGATCCATCCTGATGCCCCCGGGCGCCGGATTCCCCTTCGGTCCCGAAGCCGTTTCGAATCACGAGCCGCGGAGGATCGTCTCCTTCGTTCCCCAGCGCCGCAGCTCGATGTCCAGCCCGACATCCGTGGCGACGAGGTCGCCGTCCTTGAGGCCCGCCCCCCGGAGGACCTCCCCGCGGGCCTGATCGTCCTCGAAGGCGAGGCTCGCCTGGAACAGGCCGAAGTCGATCTCGACCCGGTCGCCGACCCGGAGGGCCCCGACCATGCGCGTCCCGCTCGACAAGAGGGGACCGATCAGAGGGACCGCGTGGCCCCGGACCCGCTTGAGGTATCCGTAACAGATGATCCGGCCTTCCGCCCACTCTCCAGGACGGACCTTCGCGTACGTGTCCCGCGGGTCATACCCGTCGATGTCGATGAAGCTCGTCGCGTCCTTCGGGTCGTAGGTCCAGCCCTTCTTCGGGTCTCGGGCGACGCGGATGCGGATCTCCCCCTCCGCCTCGCACTCGCACATGATCGCGCGCAGGATCCGTCCCTTCACCGGAAACGCGGCTTCGAATTCGAGGCCCGACTTGATCGGACGGGACACGGTTCCTCGATTCGTCCCTCCGGGATAAACCCCACGGCGCGTGAGGTTCAAGTCGTGGCCCGCCCTTGTCCGCGGACGCAGACGCGGGGGAGCGGCCATTCCGGAGGAACGCCTGGTCCACAACTACCTGATCGAGGCGGGCCTCTCCGGCCGTCTGCCGAAAGGGCTCCGAATCTGGGAGGAGACGCTCCGGGACGGCGAGCAGACGCCGGGCGTCGCCTACACGCCGGAGGAGAAGCTCGAAATCGCGCGGCTGCTGGACGCGATCCGGGTCCCGATCATGGACGTGGGGATCCCGGTCGTCTCGCGGGAGGAGGCCCGCGGTGTGCGCACGATTGCGAACGCGGGGCTCGATGCGACGGTCATGGCGGCCGCCCGGACGGTCCGCGCCGACATCGACGCGTGCATCGACTGCGGCGTCGACGAGATCGCCCTCTTCACCGCGGGATCCGACCTCCATATTCAACAGAAGCTCGGGATGACCCGGGAGCGGGTGAAGGAGGTCGCGGTCCGGGAGACGGAATATGCGGTCGCCCACGGGATCGCCGTCTCCTTCGTCACGGAGGACACGTTCCGTGGGGACCTCAATTTCGTCGTGGACCTGTACAACGCGTGCACGGAGGCAGGCGCACACCGAGCGGTCGTCTGCGACACCGTCGGCGTGATGACGCCGCCCGGCATCCGATGGTTCTTCGGCGAGCTCAAGAAGGGTCTCGCGCCGACAGAACTCTCGTTCCATGGCCACAACGATTTCGGCCTCGCCGTGGCGAACAGCCTCGCGGCCATCGAGGAAGGCGTCTTGGTGCCCCACACGTGCGTGAATGGCCTGGGGGAACGGGCGGGCAACGCGAGCTTCGAGGAACTCGTCCTCGCGCTCGAAGCCCTCTACGGCTACGACACGGGGATCGACGTCTCCCGCATGTTCGACCTGTCCCGTCTCGTCGAGCGGCTGAGCGGCATTCCCGTGGGCGTGGCGAAGCCCCTGGTGGGCCACAATGCGTTCGCCCACGAATCCGGCATCCATGCGCACGGGGTGATCAAGCACACGGCGACGTACGAGCCGATCCAACCGGAGCGGATCGGGAGGACCCGGACCTTCGTGTTCGGGAAGCACACGGGCTCCCAGGCCGTGGCGGAGAGGCTCCGGTCCGAAGGGATTGACGCGACCCCGGATCAGGTCCTCCGGCTCGTTGCGTTGATCAAAGACTTCGCGGAGGCCCGTTCGAAGGACGATCAGCAGGCCTTCGTCGCGTCCTTCCGGGAACGCGCGGAGCGACACCGTGGGGTCACGGATGACGAATTCCGGGCCCTTGCCGCGAAAGCCGGGATGGCCCTCCCGAAGCGGCGGGCCTCCTGACGCCGTCAGGGCTCGCGCTCCCTGGGATCGGCGGGGTCCGCCGCCGGCCCGGGACTCCTGGCGAAGGCGCGCCCGAACGCGGCGAGCCGCCGGGACGTGGACACGTAGATCCCCGCCAGGACGATCGCCGCGCCGACGAGGTCGACCGCATCGAACGTCTCGTTGCCGAGGGTCGCCCCGAGGAGGACCGCGGTGATCGGGGTGACCAAGGCGATGAAGGAGAGGGAGGTTGCCTCGGCCTCTTTGAGCAGCCAGTTCCACGCGACGAACGTGACGACGGATCCGGCGAGGGCGAGGTACAGGATGGCCCCGACCCCTGCCGGCCAGGAAGGGGCGGCCCACGGCTCCCGCGCACCGAGCGAGGCGGTCGCGAGGCCGGCGGTCCCGACCGCCATGGCGCCCGCGTTGAACGTGATCGGATCGGTCGCATGTCCCCAGCGCTTGAGGGCGACCGTCGCGATGGCGGCGCACGTGGCGGCTAGGACGAGCGCGAGCATCGGGCCGACCTTCTCGGGACCCGCGGTGCCGATCTCACCGCGGAAGATCAGCACGATTCCGCCAAAGCCAATCGCGATCCCAGCGAGTTTCTGGGCCGTGAGCCGCTCCTCCCGCAGGAGGATCTTGGCCACGAGGGCCGTCTGCAACGGCAGCGTGGCGAAGAGGATCGCGGACAGGCCGCTCTCCACGCCGTTGTTCTCGCCCCAGTAGATGAGCCCGTAGTCGAGGGTGAACAGGACGACGCCGTTGAAGGCGACGAGGGCCCACTCCG
>DASQXV010000014.1:0-14451 GCA_035639595.1 Thermoplasmata archaeon
CGTTATGGACCCGGCCGTGGGGAAGACCGTGGCGACGTCCGGATACCGAGCCCCCGACGTGGACGACGAGGACCTGAGCGCCGAGTTCGTGCGAGACGAACTGCTCCGATGCTTCGAGAGCGCGAACCGCGAATTCTACGAAATCCTCGGGCAGCCCGCGACGGAGGACCAAGTGCGGGAACAGGTGAACGCCTTCGTGACCGGCGTATTCCAGCAGTGCGGCGTGAGCTTCGAGAATCCGACGAAGGAAGGCATCGTGACCGCGATCGAGCAATGCAAATCGAACGCGGAGCGCATGATGGGGGACAAGGGAGCGAACGTGATCCGCCACCACTACGCCGAGATGATGAAACTCGTCTCGCGGCTGTGACCCCGACGCGATTCGTACCGGGTTCCGAGCGGTCCTCCAGCCAATCGGATCGCAGACCGCCCCCATCGCCCGTCCAAGATTTCGACTGCGACGCGTTCAGCTGAGGGAGGCGAGAAGAGACCGACTCCTCGAACTTGGCGATCGAAAGATGCTGATTGAACGCGGCCTCATCCGCGATATCACCTCCTACTTCCCAAGGTTTGGAAGCCTCGAGGCCGTCACCTAGTTTCTGACGCAGGCCCTGCAGCTGTTTGAGGCTGCGCGAAGGTCACGGTTTCCGGGCTCGCCGCCGCCAAATTAGGAGAGCGAACCCAATAGCCGCGAGGACGGCTATCGTGCCGGCGAGGATCAGGTAATTTGAATCCGCGGCAGGAGGCTGCGGAGCTCCGATATCGAATGAACCTTGCCGTGACTGGAGGTTTCCGGCTGCGTCACGCGCCCATACCGTGAATCGATATGTTCCGTTGGCCGTGTACGTCCGGTTCAGATAGAACATGGATGCGTCAAGGCGCGTCATCGTCAGGTTCGTGTCGAGCGAAGGCCCCACGATTTGGGCCGAGACGCCAGTCACCGCAACGTTGTCCGTCGCTTGCGCCGTAATGTTCACCGCCCCGCCCGAAAGCTGCCTCGCGGGATTTGCGGCAAGGGCTGAGATGGTCGGGGGAATCGTGTCCGTCGAGGCGTTCGTTGTCCAGACGCCCCACATCGCTGCTGGCCAGTGGATGGCGCACCAATACGTGAACGTCCCCGATCGCAAGGCGTCGAATGAGAACTGGATCGTACCCGTCGTTCCGTTGAATTGGAGCGATTCGGGCTCGCCCGGGTCGATGCGGCCGTTGCCGTCGTAGTCGATCCAGAAGACGTGGTCCATGCCGTCCTCGCTCGTGAGCTGCATCGTCACGCGGTCGCCCTGGTTCACGGAGAGCGATGGCCCGGGGTCGGTCTCGGTCCCCGGCGTGAGGGACCAGCCGGTCGGCGCCGCGATTCGTCCGTAGAGATGGATGGTCGGGTCTCCGGACTTGAGTGAAGGGGCGGAGCCCGAAACGAGTCCGAGGAGAGCGGTTGTTGCGAGGGCCGAGGCCAGCACAACGGCCGGAAGTAACCTCGGGGTACCGTGATGTCGCGAGGCCACGAATGGCGCCTTCAGGGACCCGGCGGAGGCGTCGACTTCCCCCCTCGGCCCTTGCGAGCCACCATCGCGATGAGCGCCACGATGACGATGATGAGTCCACCCAGGCTCCCGTAGAAAATCGTGGGGCTGATCCCAGCAGCCGTCACCGTAGCCACCGTGACCGTCTGCGTCGATGAAACCTCGGTCGGTAACGCCGTGTGGTCGTTGTTGAAGAGCGCGACCTTGAACGTGTGCGGCCCTGCACTGAGCCCGGTGAAGGTCCAGCTCGAGCCCGCGGTCGCGCCCTTGTAAACGGCCGTCCCGTTCACGACCTCGAATACATGCACATGCCCGCGGCCGGGTTCAGCGGCACCCCCGAACGCGCCGGGGTCAATGACGAAGCCGGCCACAGTCCATGTGAGTATCAGGTCCTGACCTTGCGCGATGGAGGTCGGCGCCACGAGGGAGATCGATGGGTTCTCGACCTTGAAGTCGACCGTGTCCGAGTACTCCGTCGGAAGCTCCGTGTGGTTGTTATTGTACAGTTCTACTTTCAGGGTGTGCGTCCCGACGGTCCAACCCTTGAAGATGACCGTCGAATCCGCGGTCGCGGCCTTGAGGATTTCATTCGTGCCGACGACATCGAAGATGTGTATGTGACCCTCGCCGGAGACATTCCACCCGCCGTAGTCCAATGCGGACATCGTGAAATTGGAAACTGCCACGCGGACCCGGAACCCGAGGGTGCTGACGCTCTCGCCTTTCGTGGGCTCAAGGATCTTGACCGATGGCGTGCCCGCCGTTACTTGCACCGTGTCAGCCACCGTCGGCACAATGGCGGTATGATTGTTGTTGAAAAGTTGCGCCTTGAGGGTGTGCGGCCCGGGCGTCAAACCGGAGAACACGAAGGTGGTCAGCCACGTTGCCCCCTTGTAGACGTCGTCAACGAAGTAGTGAATGTGGCCGTGGTCCGTGATGTTGTTCCCGCCAAAGTTCTGTTGATCCAAGATGAATCCGCCACCCACCTGGACGGCGATGGAGGCTCCCAGGGTGCTCACCTGTGCTCCCGTCGCCGGCGAGATAATCTTGATCGTGTAACCGGCCGCCGACGCCGGGGCGCCGAGCAGTGGCACTACCAAACCGGCAGCGACCAGCGCGAGACTAACCAGCACGACCCTGTTCATCGTTCAACACTCCTCAAACCTTGGGGCGCCGACCCATTGGACTCTTAAGAGCATTTTCCCAAAAGTGGGACGCAAACCCGGCGCCCCAAGCCGTTTCGTCGCCATAGGAATCGTGCTTCCATCTCCCACCAAACGAAGGGTTGAAATACGATGCAATCCTCCCGTCCGTGCTACGGACTCGCACGGTGCCGCATGACCTCACTTGGCAAGGAGATCCGGATGCGCCGCGTCCTGAACTCCGGGAAGGCGCTCATCGTCGCGATGGACCATGGCGTCTCCTCGGGTCCCGTTCCCGGGCTCGAGGACATCCGGAAAGCCGTGGCCAACGTCGCGAAGGGAGGCGCGACCGGGGTGGTGCTTCACAAAGGCGTCGTGCGATTCGCGAAGGACTACTTCGACGAGAAGCTTTCCCTGATCCTCCACCTTAGCGCCTCAACCTCCTTGAGCACCCGCGCGGATCGCAAAGTCCTCGTGACTCAGGTTGACGAGGCCATCTCGTACGGCGCCGACGCCATCAGCGTCCATGTGAACGTCGGTGGCGAGGACGACGACCGCATGATCGAGGATCTCGGCGCGACCGCGACGGCGTGCGAGCGGCTCGGCTTCCCCCTCCTCGCGATGATGTACCCCCGCGGCGGGAACATCAAGAATCCGTACGATGTCGATGTGGTCAAGCATGTCGCCCGCGTCGGTGCGGAGCTTGGTGCCGACGTCGTGAAGACGCTCTACACGGGATCTCCGGAGACGTTCAAGGAAGTCGTCCGGGGCTGCCCGGTCCCGGTCGTGGTCGCGGGCGGGCCGAAGCTGGATTCGGAGCGCGCGGCCCTCGAGATGGTCGAAGGGGCCCTCGCGAGCGGGGCCGTCGGCGTCTCCATGGGCCGAAACATTTTCCAGGCGAAGGACCCGATCGGCATGACGCGGGCCATCGCCCGCATGGTGTTCGATGGCGGCTCGGTCGACGAGGTCTATCGCGGGTGAGCCCCCATGGACCGCCTGGTATGGGTGGGGGCTTTTCCCCATGAGGACAAGGAGGACGTTCGATCCGTCGTCTCCGCGGCGCTCGAGGTCGGCTTCGATGCCATTGTCCTCGCGAAGCCGGATCCCTCGCTCCAGCGCCTCGGCCGCTTCTCTCCGATCCTCTTGGAGGGCAACGCTTTCCGATTCGACGACGCTGAGATTGGTCGGCTTGCGACGATCCGGTCCCCGAAAGACGAAGCCTCCGTCCGCGCGTTGCGAGGGGCGACGAAACACGTCGTCGTGAGGACGGAGGATTGGAAGGTCATCCCGCTCGAGAACCTGATCGCGCATTTCCAAGGAAGCGGGACCCGCCTTCTGGTCGAAGTCCACGACGCCGCGGAAGCGAAGCTGTTCTTCGAGACGATGGAGGTCGGCGTGGACGGCATCCTGCTTACGCCCTCCTCGCCGAACGAGATCCGGACGGTCCGCGGTCTGCTCGAGTCCTCCCAAGACCGCATCGCCCTGATCCGAGGGAAGGTCACGGCCATCCGATCCCTCGGCCTCGGCGACCGCGTGTGCGTCGACACCTGCTCTCTCTTGAGGAGCGGGGAGGGGATGCTCGTGGGCAACAGCTCCGCGGGCCTGTTCCTGCTCCATGCGGAGACGATCGAGACCGGATACGTCGCGGCGCGTCCGTTCCGGGTCAATGCCGGCCCGGTCCATGCCTACGTCTACCTGCCGGAGGGCAAGACGAAGTACCTGAGCGAACTTCGGGCCGGGGACGAGGTCCTCGCTGTCGACGCACAGGGCCATGCCCGCGCCGTCATTGTCGGTCGCGTCAAGCTCGAACGCCGACCCCTCGTCCTCGTCGAGGCGGAGGCAGACACGGCTCGATACACGACAATTGTCCAGAACGCGGAAACGATTCGGTTTGTGGACTCGACCGGCAGGGCCATCGCCGTGAGCGAGCTCAAACAAGGAGACGAGGTCCTCCTGCGGGTCGAGGAAGGCGGCCGTCATTTCGGGATGCGGATCCAGGAGACGATCACGGAGCGGTGACATGACGCAGGTCGCGGCGGTGCTCCTGGCGCAAGACCCGGCGGACATGGAGCAGCAGGCCCGGGCCGCCCTGGGGAACGGCGCGGATCTTGTCGAGCTCCGACTCGACACCATTGGCGATTTGGAACCCACGACGATTCGAAGCCTCGCGTATTCGGTAGGTTCGCGTGCGATTGCGACGCTGCGCTCTTCAGGCCAAGGCGGTGTATCCGAGGGGGCGCCTGCGCGACGCGCCTCGCTGCTGGACGAGATCGCCTCGCATCCCTTTGCGTACGTCGATCTCGAGCTCGAGACGGACCGGACGAATCTGGAATCGCTCGTCAGGCGAGCATCGCGCCAGCGCTCGAAGACGATTGTGTCCCACCATTTCCCGGCGGCCGTGGATACCGCCCGCATCGCCGAGACGATCGACGCCTGTTTGGCCTTCGGCGACGTTGCGAAGGTCGCCGCCCCCGTCGCCACCTTCGACGCCGCGGCTCAACTCGTCGATTTCGCCCGAGCGCGAAGGGATCGGATGTCGCTCGTCCTGATCGGCATGGGCGCGGCCGGAACGGTGACGCGGGCTCTCGCGGAGTCTACGGGCCAGGAAATTCAATACGCGTCCTGGGGCCGTGCCGCGGTTCCGGGTCAAATCCCCCTTGCGGCGGCCGCCCGTCTGCGAGGCCGGGAACCGATTTTGCTCGGCCTGGTGGGCCACCCGCTGGAGCACTCCCTTTCACCCGCGATCCATGACGCCGCCTCCGCCGCTCTAGGCCTGCCCTCCGTTTACCTGCCGTTCGACGTTCCGCCCGGATCTCTCGATCGATTCATGGCCGCAGCCGACCGCCTCCGAGTCCGGGGCTTCAATGTGACGATCCCATACAAGGAGCCGGTTGCGAAGAGCGTTGACGAGCTCGACGCGGACGCCGAAAGTCTCGGCGCCGTGAACACGGTCCTCCTCAAGGACGGCTGGACGAAAGGCCACAACACGGACGTGCATGGGTTCCGCGCGACCCTGCGATCCCTGAACCTCCGAGTCGGCGGCCGGGACACACTTGTCGTCGGGGCCGGCGGTGCCGCGAAGGCGGTCGTTCACGTCCTCTTGCAAGAAGGAGCCCGGGTTCACGTCACCAATCGCTCGCCCGCGCGTGCGGATACCCTCGCGGACACCTTCAATGAGCCGGTCGACGTCATCCCGACCGCGAGCCTGCCGCAAAGCGGCCCATGGGACCTCCTCGTGAACGCGACGCCCGTGGGGACGAAAGGCTTCGCGGGCGGCCTGCCCGTGCCCGAATCGGTCATCGCGAAGGCGTCCTTCGTCTACGATCTGGGGTACAATCCAGCGGTCACGCCGCTCCTCCAGGCGGCCAACCGGTTGAACCGACCTGGGACCTCGGGACTCGACATGCTCCTTCATCAAGCCGCGAAATCGTTCGAACTCTGGACCGGGCGGGCCGCGCCCATGGACGCGATGCGGCGCGCCGCGAAGGAGGCTCTCGGATGAAGGCCGAAGCCTCGTGCTTCGGCGCCGGGACGATCGTGAACGCGATCGCCACCGGCAAGGGCGTGGCGTTCGGTCTCGCCCTCCGGGCGGCCGCAACCGCGGAAGCGAAACCGGAAGGATTCGGTGTTCGTGCCCGCGTGCGCGACGGCGTCGACCCGACGCTCGTCCGATTGGGGGCCGAACGCGTCCTCAAGCACCGTCATCTGAGAGCGGGACTCGAGGTCTCCGTCGACTCCGAAATCCCGATCTCCCGCGGCTTGAAGAGCAGCTCCGCGGTCGCAAACGCGGTCGTCCTCGCGAGCGCCCGTGCGCTCGGCATCGAGCTGGAGCCCTTCGACCTAATCCGGATCGGCGTGGAGGCAGCCCTCGAGGCCGGCGTGACGATCACGGGCGCCTTCGACGATGCGTGCGCGTCCTTCTTTGGAGGCGTGGTCGTGACGGACAACCTGGCCAGGAAGCTCTTGGCGGTGGACCGCCTCCCGGAAGACCTGAGGGCCGTGATCCACGTGCCCGACCGGACGATTACGAAGCCGAGCCTTGCCAAGCGGGATTTCGCATCGATCCGCCCTCAGATCGAGGAGGCGTTCCGCCTCGCGCTCCGCGGTGACCTCTTCGCGGCGATGGAGGCGAACAGCGCGGCCTATGCGCCCCTCCTCGGCGTAGACGAGGGTCCCGCGATTCGAGCACGAGCAGCGGGGGCCACGGCCGTGGGGATCACGGGGACCGGCCCGGCCATTATCGCTCTCGCGAAGCCCGCCCGCGTCGACGCGGTTCGCGAAGCGATGGACGACGGGACTTCCCAGGTCCGCGTAGTGGGCCTGAACACGCTTCGGGCACGGGAGGTGATCCTGTGAGATACCGTTCGATGGCCTCAAGAGTCTCCGGGACGATCTCGGCGCCGCCCTCGAAGAGCTACACGCACCGCGCAGTCACCCTGGCGGCTTTATCGGGTGGCCCGTGTCGCATCCGGCGCCCGCTCCTCGCCGAGGACACGGAGGCTACGATCGCGGGAATGGCCGCGTTCGGCGCAGAGATCGATCGGACGCCGGAGGGCCTTCGGGTGGCGGCCGAATCCTTGCACTCGACGCGCGCACCCATCGACGCGGGGAACTCCGGGACGACCCTGCGGCTCCTCGCGGGGGTCGCGAGCCTCTTCGAAGGGACCACCACCTTGACGGGGGACGCGAGTCTCCGGAAACGGCCGATGGCTCCGCTCCTCGACGCGCTGAACGGCCTCGGCGCCCACGTTCGATCCCTCGGCGGCAACGGCCGTCCGCCGGTCGAGGTCGAGGGCGTCCTGCGGGGCGGCGCCGTCTCGCTCCCCGGTTCCGTCAGCTCCCAGTTCCTCTCGAGTCTCCTCATCGCCTGCCCGCTCGCGGCGAACCCATCCGAGGTTCGAGTCCTCCCGCCGCTCCGCTCGGAGCCCTACGTCGAGGTGACGCGGCATCTCGTCCGCGCATTCGGGGTCGAGGTTGCAGCCGATGGCGACACGTACCTCGTGCGAGGCGGTCAGTCGTACCGACCCGCCGACGTCGATGTCCCTGGAGACTTCTCCTCCGCGGCGTTCCCGTTGGTGGCCGCGGTCCTGACGGATGGCGACGTGTCCGTCCATGGCCTCGATCTGGATTCGCCGCAGGGGGAC
This sequence comes from Thermoplasmata archaeon, assembly GCA_035639595.1. Taxonomy (GTDB): domain Archaea; phylum Thermoplasmatota; class Thermoplasmata; order RBG-16-68-12; family RBG-16-68-12; genus RBG-16-68-12. Next base: position 7,807 of record DASQXV010000014.1, read on the forward strand.
CGCGGGATTGTCGACCTCCTGCGCTCGTTCGGAGCAAGGGTGGATGCGACCGAGGATCGTGTCCGTGCTCGAAGCGGGGACCTCCGTGGGCAGACCATCGACATCCGGGACACGCCGGACCTGTTCCCGATCTTGGCCGTCCTCGCGACGCAGGCGGCCGGCGAGACGCGGTTCGTGAACGGGGACCATCTTCGCTTCAAGGAGAGCGATCGGATCTCGTCGACGGTCGCCATGCTGCGCGCCCTCGGAGCGCGTTCGGAGCCCACGCCGGACGGTTGCGTCGTCTGGGGAAGGAGTCGCTTGCACGGCGCCTTCATCGACTCCCGCGGCGACCACCGAATCCTCATGGCGGCTGCCGTCGCGGGCCTCGTTGCCGACGACTCGGTCGAAATATCCGACCCGTGGTGTTTCCGCGTCTCGTACCCTTCTTTCCTCGAGGACATGCGGGCCACCGGGGCGCTCCACGAGGTGGTTGCATGAACGTCTTCGGAACACGGTATCGCACGACGATTTTCGGGACGAGCCATGGACCGTTCGTGGGCTGCACGATTGAGGGCCTGCGGGCCGGAACGCGAATCGACGAACGTCTCGTCCAAGCCCAGCTCGATCGTCGACGACCCGGGCAGAGCCTGTTGACGTCTCAGCGAAAGGAGGAGGACCGTGTCCAGTTCTCAGGGGGACTCCAGGATGGCGTCGTCACGGGCGAGCCAATCGTCGCCCTCATCCGAAACGAAGACGTCCAATCGAAATCCTATGCGAACGTCGCCCGGGTCCCGCGACCCGGGCACGGCGACTTCTCGGCGATCATGAAGTACGGCGGGAAGAGCGATCTCCGTGGCGGCGGACAGCTTTCCGGTCGGATGACCGCTCCGCTCGTGGTGTCCGGCGCCATCGCGCGCTTCGTCCTCGAACCCAAGGGCATTCGATTCTTCGCCCACGCCGCCCAGATTGGCCCGGTGACGGCGCGCCCTGTGACGCCACAGCAGATCGAGGCGAACGTGGAACGCACGCCTGTCCGCTGCGCGGACCTCGACGCGGCAGACCGGATGATCGCAGAGATCGAAGGGGCTCGAAAGGACCGCGACAGCGTCGGCGGAATCATCGAGGGGGTTGTGACGGGCCTTCCTCCCGGAGTTGGGGAGCCGTTCTTCGATTCCACGGAATCGATGCTGGCGCACCTCCTGCTCTCCATTCCCGCCGTGAAGGGCGTCGAATTCGGCGCCGGATTCCGCGCGGCTTCGATGCGGGGGAGCGAGCATAACGATGCCTTCACCGTCGACGGCGGGCGCGTCGTGACGGAGACGAACCATGCGGGCGGAATCCTCGGTGGCATCACGAACGGCATGCCGGTAATCTTCCGTGTCGTCGTCAAGCCAACCGCATCGATTGCGAAACCGCAACGCTCCGTCGACCTCGAGACGATGCAATCGACGGAGATCGTCGTTACCGGGCGGCACGACCCGTGCATCGTGCCACGGGCCGTCCCCGTCGTCGAGAACGTCGCCGCGATGGCGATCTTGGATCTCATGTTGGTCGGGGGATTCCTTTGAGCGTGACGGAGATCGCGCGGTTGCGCGACGAAATCGCGGATGTCGACAAGGAGATTGTGAATCTCGTGGCGAAACGCTTCCAGCTCGCGGCCCAAGTCGGGCTCGAGAAGAAGCTCCTCGGCCTTCCGTTGCGGGACGAGGGAACGGAAGAACTCGTGCGGACTCGCTTCCGGGAGGAATGCGCGACTCGGGGGATCAGCGCATCCTTCTCGGGAGGCCTCGCCCGTCTCCTGATTGGAGAAAGCCTTCGGCGGCAGAAACAAGTCCGAGGGCCCCAGTCCAGGGGAGGCGGGGCACCATGAGCAAGATTCCGGTGGCCGTCCTCGGGGCGACCGGAAACATCGGTCAGCGGTTCGTCTCCCTGCTTCAGGACCATCCGTCGTTCGAGCTGGCCGCTTTGTCCTCGTCCGAGCGGAAGGTCGGCGGACGCCTCGGGGACTTCTGGCGGCTCGAGGATGCCCCGCTCGATTCGCGCGTCGCGTCCATGGAGCTGCAGCCCCTCGATGTGGAGGTCCTCCGGAAACGGGACATCGTCGCTGCCTTCAGCGCCTTACCATCGGAGGTTGCCGCGGATCTGGAACGGGAGGCGGCACGAGCCGGCGTGCGAATCTTCTCGAACGCGTCGCCGCATCGCTTGGACGAGGACGTCCCGCTCCTGGTGCCCGAAGTGAATCCGGACCATCTCGCGCTCGTGGAACGCCAGCCGACGTTCCGGGACGGTGGGTTCGTGGTCACGAACCCGAACTGTTCCATCACGGGCCTCGCCCTGGCGTTGAAGCCCTTGTCCGATGCGTTCGACCTCTCGGAGGTCCATGCGGCCACGTACCAGGCCCTCTCCGGCGCGGGATATCCCGGGGTCCCCTCGCTCGACATCACCGCGAACGTCGTGCCGTTCATCGAGAATGAGGAAGAGAAGATGCGCCGCGAGGCGAAGAAGATCTTGGGCCGGTGGTCCGACGGAATCGCGCCGAGCTCGATCGACGTCTGGGCGAACTGCGTCCGCGTCGCCGTCCGGGAGGGTCACCTGGAGGCCATCTCGATTCCCCTCGCGGAGGACGTCGACCCCACGGAGGTCGCCCGCATCCTGGCCTCTTTCCGAGGAGAGCCGCAACGCCGTGAGCTCCCGACGGCCCCGAAGCAGCCCGTGATCGTCCGGGGAGAGCCGAACCGACCGCAACCCCTCCTCGACGCGATGGCGGGCGAGCCGACCCGGGCGCGCGGCATGGCGGCCACCGTCGGACGAATCCGAGTCGTCGGGCGAAACCTGCGGTTCTTCGTCCTCTCCCACAACACGATTCGTGGGGGCGCGGGCGGGAGCGTCCTCAACGCCGAACTCGCGCAACGGAGAGGGTACCTTGGTTGAGCCCGCGAAAGTCGCGAAGTTTGGCGGGAATTGCGTCTCCAGTCGGGACATGTACAACCGCATCGCCAAGGTCCTCCAGGCCGACCGCTCTCGAAGGTTCGTCGTGGTGTCGGCCCTCAGCGGAGTCACGGATTCCCTCCTCGCGGCGCTCACGAAACCACGGGAAGAGAAGGAGATCGATCAATACATCGCGGAGCTCCGTCGCAAGCACGTTGACCTCCTCCCCGCGTCCCGGGCGGTCCGGTCCGCCTCCCTCGAGGCGATCGAGGCCCTCACGACGAAGCTTGAGCGGCTGCTCTACGGAATCGCGTACACGGAGGAAACGACCCCGCGGACCAGGGACTTCGTCCTGTCCTTGGGCGAGCGGCTCGGGGCCCAAGTCGTCGCCGCGAACCTGGGGGAGCGTGGCCTCGACGCGGTCCCGCTCGAGGCGGACCTCGTCGGCCTCGTGACGGACGACAATTACGGGAATGCCACGGCCCTGCTCGAGGAGACCCGTCAGCGCCTCGGCCCGTTCCTTCGGCGCCAGGAGGACGAGGGCCATGTGAGCGTCCTCACCGGCTTCTTCGGCCTCTCCCAGGAGGGCAAGACTGCGACGTTCGGCCGGAGCGGGTCGGACTACAGCGCGGCGGTCGTGGCCTACGCCCTCGAGCTGCCCACGATTGAAATCTGGAAGGACGTCGGCGGATTCATGAGCGCCGATCCCAAGATCGTCCCGGACGCGTTCTCCCTGTCCGCCCTATCCTACGACGAAGCCTCCGAACTCTCCTACTTTGGGGCGAAGGTCCTGCACCCGCGATGCGTCCAGCCCGCCCGGGCGTGCAACGCCTCGATCCTCCTGAAGAACATCTTCGAGCCCGATGGGGTCGGCACGCGGATCGGTCCGGACACGATCGACCGCACGGGCGACGTGAAGAGCATCTCGTACGTGCGCGACCTCGCAACCTTGAAGGTCTTCGGCACCGGCGTGGGGTCCAAGGAAGGGCTGTTGTCCCAGGCCGCGACGGCCCTCACCCATTCAAACGTCAACGTCTATACGGCCGCGACATCGCAGACCTGCGTCGCGTTCCTCATCGACGCGGATGCCGTCGCCCGAGCGAAGAAGGTCCTCGGACGCCTGCCGGCGGGAATCGTCGATCGAATCGAGGTCCTTTCCCACGCCTCCCTCATCTGCTTCGTCGGCGAGGGCCTCGGCTACTCGGAGGGCATCGCGGCACGGGTGTTTCGAGCCGTTGCGGACCGAAGGATTAACGTTCACCTGATCTCCGCCGGGGCGTCGATGGTCGCTTACACGTTTACCGTGGAAACGAAGGATCTCGAAGCGGCCGTGCGCGCGGTCCATCAGGAATTCTTTGCCCACCGTCGCGTCGAAGTCCCATCCCAATAATGTAGAATAAGGCGCAATAATGTCTAAATATAGTTCCCAGATTCCACAAACGGGCAGGTCGCGGGAACGATGGCCATTCTCGGTGTGCATCGCCGACGTCGTCGACTCGAGGGGCCAGGAAGCCGCATGTTCCTCCTCGCCCTCGACCATGGGGTGCCCGTCGGACCCGTTCGAGGGCTAGAGGATCCGTCAGCCCTGGTTCGGGAGTTGCGGGACGCATCGCTCACCGGGACCATCCTGAACCCCGGCATGGTCCCGCACGTCGCGTCCGAATTGAGCCCGGACCGGGGACTCGTTGTCCATCTGTCGGCCGGGACCGTCCTGGGATCCCGCCCGAGGTCCAAAGTCCCCCTTGGCTCCGTGGCCGACGCGGTCGCTCTCGGGGCGGACGCGGTTTCCGTGCAGGTTTGCTTTGGGGACCTCGCGGAGGACCGGATGCTTGCGGCTGCTGGAGAGACGGTCAAGGAGGCGCGATCCCTGGGGATTCCGACGCTCATCATGGTTGACCCCCCTTCCGGCGCACGAGCCGGCGTGGAGGACGTCGATGCGGCACGGCACGCGGTCCGCGCCGCCGCGGAAATCGGCGCGGACTTGGTCCAGGCGAACTATCGCGGGCCCGCGGAATCGATTCGCGAGATGGTCGGCGCGTGCCCCGTTCCGTTCCTCCTCGCCGGTGGGCCGCGGGACAGTTCGGCGGAGGCTTTCCTCGATCGGATTCGCGCGGCCCTCAACGGAGGCGCGGCCGGCATCACCGTGGGACGAAATCTCTTCCAACATCCGAATCCGCGAGCGTTCGCGACGCGCATGGGCGAAATCGTCTTCCGAGGGTCATCGCCGCGGCTGGCGGTCGAGGTGCCATCGTGAAGCGCATTCCCTTGGATCCGGGCCTCGATCCGTACGCCCTCTTCGCCGCGTCCCGGGACGAATATCCCCACGCGTTCATCCTCGAGAGCCTGAGCGGTCCCGCCCGCCTCGCGGAATACACGTTCGTCGGTTTCGATCCGGAACTCATCATCTCGTACCGCGCGGGGATCCTTCGGTCGAACGGCGAGACGATCAAAACGGACCGGCCTCTCGACGCGTTGCGGGCGATCCTCCGCGAGCGGGCGACGCCGGGACTCCCGGGACGGTACGTCGGCGGCCTCGTCGGTTACGTGTCGTATGAGTTCGCTCACTCGCTCGACTCCGTCCCGGCCCACGGGGACTCGCCCTTCCCCGAGTTCGAGTTCGGCCTCTATCTGGACGGCGTGATCGTCGACCACGTGCGTCGTCGGGCAGAGTACTTCACCCACGTTGGCTCGCGGGCAGACGACTTGCCGAACGCCCCTCGCACGAGGCCGGACTTTCACGCGGACCCCCCAAAACCCCAGACAGATCGGCTCCGGTTCATGGAGGCCGTCGGGCAGGCCAAGGAACGGATCCTCGAGGGAGAGGCGTTCCAGATTGTCCTGTCGCGGCGCGACTACGGCCGCATGGCCGGCGACCCGCTCGCTCTGTACGCGTCCCTGCGGGAGCTCAATCCGAGCCCCTACATGTATTACCTGGATTTCGGCACTCGCCGGGTCATCGGCTCGAGCCCGGAAATGCTCCTCCGGGTCGAGGACGGACTCGCGACGACGTTCCCGATCGCGGGAACGCGCCCGCTCGGGACGACCTTGGCGGAGGCGGAACGACACCGGATGGACCTCTTGGCCGATGAAAAGGAGCGGGCCGAGCACACAATGCTCGTCGATCTCGCGCGGAACGACCTGGGGCGGGTGTGCCGCTTCGGGACCGTGCGGGTGCCCCAGTTGATGACCGTGGAACGGTACAGCCATGTGCAACACCTCGTATCCCGGGTGGAGGGCACTCTGGCCCCCGGTAAGGACGGGCTGGACGCGTTTGGAGCCGTGTTCCCGGCAGGCACCGTGAGCGGGGCGCCGAAGCCCCGGGCCATGGAGATCCTCCACGAGCTCGAGGGGACCGCCCGGGGGCCGTACGCGGGCGTCGTGGGCTACCTCTCCCTGAACGGGAACCTCGACACGGCGATCGCGATCCGAACCTTGTTCGCGGACGGCCCGACCTACTACCTGCAAGCGGGCGCGGGGATCGTCGCCGATTCGGATCCCGCGAGGGAGTGGATGGAGACGGAGTACAAGGTCGGCGCTCTTCGGGCCGCGCTCACGGAGGCGGCCCAATGAACGTCCTCATCATCGACAATTACGACTCCTTCGTTTACAACCTGTATCAGGAAGTCGGAGGGCTCGGAGCGAATCCCGCGGTCTTCCGGAACGACGCGATCACGTTGGACGAGATTCGTCACATCGCCCCGGACGCGATTATCCTCTCTCCCGGCCCGGGACATC
>DASQXV010000015.1:0-3291 GCA_035639595.1 Thermoplasmata archaeon
GGTGAAGAGGGCGAGGGTGCGGCCCATCGGCTAGCCTCGGCGGAACCAGCCGCGGCGCCGCGGCGGCTCGATCTCCGGCATCGCCGCCTCCTGGGTGAGCCGGAGGAAGATCTCCTCGAGGCTGCCCTCCCCCATCTGGGCCTGGGCGCGGAGGGACGCGAGGTCCCCCGAGGCGACGTTCCGCCCGTGGTGGACGATCGTGACCCGGCGGCACAGCCGCTCCGCGGTGTCGAGCTGATGGGTCGAGACGAGGACGGTGCCGCCGGCCCGGGCGATCTCGACGAGGCGTTCCTTCAACAGATGCTGGCCCGCGGGATCGATGCCGATGAGCGGTTCGTCGAGGACGAGGAGGGAGGGCTCGTGGAGGACCGCGGCCGCGAAGGCGAGCTTCGCCTTCATCCCCTTCGACAGCGCGGCGATCGTCTCGTCCGCCTTGGGCGCGAGGTCGAGGGAGGCGAGGAGCTCCGACGTCCGGCGCGCGATTCGCTCCCGCGACAGCGTGCGAATTCTCCCGACGTACCCGAGGAACTCCGTCGGCGTGAGGTACTCCGGCAACGTCGGGGCCTCCGGCATGTAGCCGATGTCCCTCTTGTACGTGACCGGATCGGCGAGGATGTCGTGGCCCTTCACGCGGACGACGCCGTAGTCGGGTCGCAATAGGCCGACGAGGATCTTCAGCGTCGTCGTCTTGCCGGCGCCGTTCGGGCCGATGAGTCCGACGATCTCCCCTTCGAACGCTTCAAGGAAGAGGCCCTGAAGGGCCGGTTTCCCGTCGTAGGACTTCCAAAGCTGCTGGATCTCGATCGTCACGCCCATGAGATGGGCCGACACATCCATCGGAGCTACTTCAAAGGTTGTCGCCTATTTTCAGGAGGCTCGTCTGATTTCGCCGACGGCATAGAAGTTTAGACAAAATTACTCAATGAAACGATCGGGACCCCTCCCGTGTTGATCAGATCAGCTTCTTGTCGAGGAGGAGCCGTAGGCGGTCCGCCTTTCCTTTCATCTGGGCGCGGTCGTAGAAGAGGATCGCCTCCGCGAGGTCCTCCCGCCAGCGGTCCTCGTCCTGGATCGCCCGCCGCAATTGGGCCTGGGCCTCCCAGGCCGCCGCGACGCCGGCCCAGTCCTCCGCGGCCCCGAGGACGTCCTGGGCCTTGGTGAACGTGACGAAGGCGAGGTCGAGGCGGCCCGTCTTGCCGTACAGGGTCGCGAGGTTCAGGAAGGCCCATCCGCGGCCCTGCCGGGCGGAACGCTCGTCCGACTGATGGAAGCGCTCGAGGGCGTCGAGGAGGAAGGCCTCCGCCCGCTCCCGGTCGTCCCGGTTCGCCGCGAAGACGCCCGCGGCCAGGAGGGCCTGTGCGACGATCGCGGGGTCGCGGCTCGCCTTGGCCTCGTGGAGGGCTTCGTCCAGGGTCCGCCGGGCGTCGTCCCACCGTTGGAGTTCCATGAGGGCATTGCCTTTGCGGAGCAGGGCGATGGCTCGCATCGCGCGCGCTTCGCCGGAGGGCCGCGACGGGAGGGAGGCGAGGAGCCGGGCGTAGGCGTCGAGGGCCTCTGACCACTTCAGGTCCCGTTCGAGGGTGCTCGCCTCGTGCAGGGCCCTCGAGAAAGCCTCCGCCGAGGGACCGGACATCTCGGTAGACGATGCGGCCGGGCCGATTTCTCCCTTTCTCCCTTTCTCCCCTACGCGGGGGTCGCCAGCCGTTCGACGGCTTCGATGATCCGGTCGAGGTCGCCGGGGCCGACGCCGGGATGGACGGGCAGCTCGAACAGCCGCGGCACGACGTCCTCCGCGACGGGGCATCGGCCTTTAATCCGCAGGTCCTGCAGGGCCTTCTGCCTGTAGAGGGGCTTGGGGTACGAGGGCCGGCAGCCGATGCCCTCCTCGGTCAGGATGCGGACGATGTCCTCCCGGGAGAGGGGAAAGGGGTCCTCGCGGCGTACGACGTACTGGTAGTACGAATGGACCATCCGGTTGCCCTCCGCGGGCGGCACGAGGCCCTCGATCCCGTCCAGCCCCTTCGTCAGGGCGGCGGCGTTCGCGCGCCGCTGCTTGACCCAGCTTTCGAGGTTCCTGAGCTGGACGAGGCCGATCGCGGCCGCGATCTCCGTCATCCGGTAGTTGTAGCCCACCAGGACGTGCTCGTACTTCGAGACCTGGCCGTGGTCCCGGAGGAGCCGGCATCTCTCGGCGATGTTGGCATCGTCCGTCACGACCATGCCGCCTTCCCCGGTCGTCATGTTCTTCGTCGCGTAGAAGGAGAAGCAGGCCGTGTCGCCGAGGTTGCCCGCCTTCTTGCCGTGGTACTCCGCGCCGTGGGCCTGGGCCGCGTCCTCGATGACCGGGATGTCGCGGACTCTCGCGGCCTCGAGGATAGGGTCCATGTCCGCTGTTTGTCCGTACAGGTGGACCGGCATGATCGCCGCCGTCTTCGCGGTGAGGGCCTTGGCGACCTTCGTGGGATCGAGGTTGTACGTGGATCGGTCGACGTCGACGAAGACGGGCTTGCCGCCGCACATGAGGACCGTCGAGGCGGTCGCGAAGAACGTGAGGGGCGGGATCACGACCTCATGGCCCGACTTGATGCCGTGGGCAAGGAGGGCAAGATGGAGGGCGACCGTCCCATTGGCGACGGCGATCCCGTCCTTCCGGCCAACGTCCCGGGCGAATGCCTCTTCGAAAGCCTTCACCTTGGGGCCCTGGGCGAGCATGCCCGAGGCGATGACCTGTCGGGCCGCTTCGAACTCCTCGTCGCCGAGGATGGGCCGGGCGATTGGGATCATACGGGCCGCGGAAGGAGGGAGGGGCCTATCAACGTTCGCCGCTCACTCGCGGCGGCGGGAACGAGGTGGCCGTTTCGGAATGAGCTGGGGGAACGACTTCCCCTCGTGGGTGCACTCCATCTTTTTGTTCAAGGGCCGACCGCACTCGCACACCCATCCGATGATCCTCGCCGGGACTCCCGCGACCAGCGCGTGTGGCGGCACATCGTTCGTGACCACCGCACCTGCGGCGACCATCGCATGACGTCCCACGGTCGTGCCGCAGAGGATTGTCGCGTTTGCCCCTATCGAGGCACCGTCCTCGACCTCCGTCGGGATGACCTTCCAGTCGGGGCTTATCGCTCGCGGATACATGTCGTTCGTGAAGCATGCGTGCGGGCCGATGAAGACTCGATTCCCCAGCGATACTCCCTTGTACAGCGTTGCGAAGTTCTGGATCTTGCAGTCATCTCCGACGACAACCTCCGCATCGATGTACACGTCCTTGCCGATGATGCAGTTCCGACC
>DASQXV010000016.1:0-11510 GCA_035639595.1 Thermoplasmata archaeon
TGGGCGCCGATCCGGATCAGGTTCCGCGGATGGGCCACGATCGGGAGGTCCTTCGACGTCGAGACGAACAGGAGATGGATGGGCTCCTCGACCGCGGTGTGGTTCGGCACCTCCACGTAGGCTCCGTCCGCGAAGAGTGCCGTGTTCAGGGAGGCGAACGGGTCGTCTTCCGATCGCGCGATGCGCCCGAGGTGCGGTTCGAGGGTCGCCGCCTCCTCTTTGAGGACTTCCGCGAGCGAGGCGACCCGGACCCCTTCGGGCCGCGGACGCAGGTACGAGAGGCGAGGCGCGAACCGACCGTTCACGAAGACGAGCAAGGTCGTCTTGAGGACCCCGAAGGTGAAGGGTTCCAGTTTCTCGGCGACGACGCCGTCGGGACGGGCGAGGATCGCGGGCTTGAAGGGAATACGCAGGAGGGGCGCGAGGTTCGTGTACTTCCAGTCCTCCTGCTTCTGGGTGGGAAATCCCACGGCGTCGAAGCGGTCGATGGCGGACTTGCGGAGCTCGAACAACCATGGCGGGGCGCGGCGCTCCTCCTCGGACGAGCGAAATTCCGTGACGTAGGCCTGCCGGGCATCGAGGGCCACCGCCACGTTCTCACCGGACTCCTAAGCGCGGGCCGCCGGCCGCGGCGCCTCCTCGACGATCCAGCCGTACCCGTGCTTCTCCAGATTGCGGGCGAGGTCCGCGTCCCCGCTCTTCACGATCCGTCCGTCCACGAGGACGTGGACGAACTCCGGCGTCACGTAGTCGAGCAGCCTCTGGTAGTGCGTGACGACGAGCATCGACCGGGAGGGGCTCCGCATCGTGTTGATCCCGTTCGCCACGAGCCGGAGGGCGTCGATGTCCAAGCCGGAGTCCGTCTCGTCGAGGACGCAGAACTTCGGCTCGAGGACGGCCATCTGGAACACCTCGTTCTTCTTCTTTTCGCCGCCGGAGAAGCCTTCGTTCAGCCCTCGCTTCATGAAGGTCTCGTCGAGGCCCAGGAGCTTCGCCCGCTCCTGGACCAGGGTCATGAAGTCCATCGCGTCGATCTCGTCGAGCCCGCGGTACTTCCGGATCGCGTTCAGCGCCGCCTTGAGGAAGTAGGCGTTGCTTACGCCGGGAATTTCGACGGGATACTGGAAGGCCATGAAGACGCCCTCGCGGGCCCGGTCCTCGGGTTTCATCGCGAGGAGGTCCTTCCCTTCGAAGAGGGCCTTGCCCCCGGTGACCTCGTACGTCGCGCGACCCGCGAGCACCTGGGCCAAGGTCGTCTTCCCGCTCCCGTTCGGGCCCATGACCGCGTGGACCTCGCCCGGGCGGATCGTCAGATCGATCCCCTTCAAGATCTCCTTGCCTCCCACCTTCACGTGGAGGCCCTGGATGTCGAGCATCGCCGTCCCCGCCCGGATCGTCGTCGGGCTCACCCGACCGTGCCCTCGAGGTTCAGGCTGACGCCGATCAACTTCTGCGCCTCGACCGCGAACTCCATCGGGAGCTTCAGGAAGACCTGCTTGCAGAAGCCATTGACGATCATGTTCGTCGCGTCCTCCGGCGTGATCCCGCGCTGCTGGCAATAGAACAGCTGTTCCTCCCCGATCTTCGACGTCGACGCCTCGTGCTCCATCTGCGCGGTCGGCTCCTGGACCTGGATGTCCGGGAAGGTGAAGGCCGCGCACGTCGAGCCGATGAGGAGGGAATCGCACTGGGAATAGTTCCGCGCGTTCGTCGCGCCCTTGTGGATCCAGACCCGGCCCCGGTACGTGTTCCGGCCGTACCCCGCGGAGATGCCCTTCGAGATGATCGTGCTCCGGGTGTTCTTCCCGATGTGGAGCATCTTCGTGCCCGTGTCCGCCTGCTGGTAGTTGTTCGCCACAGCGACGGAGTAGAACTCGCCCTGGGAGTTGTCCCCCTGCAGGATGCAGCTCGGGTACTTCCAGGTGATCGCGCTCCCCGTCTCGACCTGGGTCCAGGAGATCTTCGAGTTCACGCCGAGGCACTTGCCCCGCTTCGTGACGAAGTTGTAGATGCCGCCCTTCCCCTGCTTGTCGCCGGGGTACCAGTTTTGGATCGTGGAATACTTGATCTCCGCGTCGTCCAGGGCGACCAGCTCGACGACGGCGGCGTGGAGTTGGTTCGTGTCCCGGATCGGGGCCGTGCACCCCTCGAGGTAGCTCACGTACGCGCCGTCCTCCGCGACGATCAGGGTCCGCTCGAACTGGCCCGTGTCCTGCGCGTTGATCCGGAAGTACGTGGACAATTCCATCGGACAGCGGACGCCCGCGGGCACGTACGCGAAGGAGCCGTCGCTGAAGACCGCGCTGTTCAGGCCCGCGAAGAAGTTGTCGTTGAAGGGCACGACGGACCCGAGGTACTTCCGCACGAGGTCCGGGTGCTCCTGGACGGCCTCGGAGAAGGAGCAGAAGATGATCCCGAGGTCCGCGAGCCTCTCCTTGAAGGTCGTCGCGACCGAGACGCTGTCGAGGACCGCGTCAACCGCGACGCCCGCGAGCCGCTCCTGCTCCTGGAGCGGAATGCCGAGCTTCGCGTAGAGGGACCGAATTTCGGGATCCACGTCGTCGAGGCTCTTGACCGGCTTCTTCGGCCTCGGGGCGGCGTAGTAGATGATGTCCTGATAATCGATGGGCGGATACCTCACGTTCGCCCACTTCGGCTCCTTCATCGTGAGCCAGTGCCGGAAGGCCCGGAGCCGCCAATCGAGCATCCATTCGGGCTCGTTCTTCTTGCGCGAGATAAGCCGGACGACCTGCTCGTTCAGGCCCTTGGGGACCGTCTCCTCGTCGAGGTCCGAGACGAAGCCGTACTTGTACTCCTGCCTCGCCATTTGTTCCTGAATCGCACTCTTGGAGACCATGCCCGAGCCTCCCTCGTCTCAGGGAGCGCCACAAGAGACTATAACATCGTTATATATAGGTTTGGTCGTGCGCATGCGGAATAACGGTCAGGCCCTTCTTCCCGGTGAAAATCCGCGGCGGAAAACTTAAGTTGAGGCGCGCCATCGAAAGCACCTGGTCCTTGATGTCGGTCATGGCCTCCGAGGAACCGCCCCTCGTCGTGACGGAGAGCGCGGTCCGCCGGATTCATGTGCTCCAGCAGAAGGAGACGCGGCCCGAGGCCTCCCTTCGGTTGCGGATCATCGCGGGCGGCTGCAGCGGGATGCAATACCGGATGGACCTGGCGGATGCGCCGCGGACGAGCGACGTGATCGTCACGGCGCAGGACGTGCGCGTGTTCGTCGACCCGAAGAGCTTGACCTACCTGAAAGGGTCGAGGCTGGAGTGGGAGGAAGACTTGTTCGGCGGTCAATTCAAGATCACGAACCCCAACGCGAAACACTCCTGTTCGTGTGGCCTGAGCTTCACTATCTAGGCGCCCGGTGAGTCCGCCCCGGTTCGACGTCCCTCAGGCGAGAGAGCTCAGAGCGCGTTCGCGAGCATCTCCGCGAGGTCCACGATGCTCAGCGTCATGTTCCGCTTGGACGCGACGTCTTCGAAGTGGAGTTCCGCGTGAGGGCACGTTGTCACCACGCTCGGAGCTCCCGTATCCTCCGCCGCATCGAGACGACGCTGTGCCACTCCCACGGCCTGTTCCGGGAACACGGCGGGGAACCCTCCGCCCGCGCCGGAACACAGGGCGTCCTCGTGGTGGGGCGCAATCTCAAGGACCTTCAGGTCGCGGATGAATTTGAGGGCCTGCCGCGGGGCGTCGTACACCTTGGCGACGCGGGACATGTGGCAGGCGTCGTGGAAGGCGACCTTCTGAGGCAGCGGTTTCGTGAAGGCGATTCGCTTCTCGCGGATCAACTTCTCGACGTAGTGGGAGATGTGGAACACGCTGTAGGGCGGGTTCCCTCCCCACTGGCGGTAATCGCGGGCGAAGGCCCGATAGCACTCCGCGCAGGCCGTCACGAGCACCTTCGCGCCCGTCTCCTCGACCGCCTGGACGTTGTGGGGCATCAGCTCTTTCTTCGTGACGTCCTGGTAGCCCATCCGCGCGAGCGGGGCGCCCGTGCACCACTCCTCCGGGCCGAGGATCTGGTAGGGCACCTTCGCGGCGTTCAGGATCTTGACCATGGCCCGCGCGATCTGCTGCCGTTTGTAGCTCGCGGCGCAGCCGACCCAGTACAGGACCTCCGGGTGCTCCGACTGGACGGCCTCGGGCGGGATCCAGGCTCCCCGCTTGTCCGTCGGCTCCCCGTAGAGGTTGTGCGTCTGCCGAACGTTCTCCAGGTACGGCGCGAGCTGGGGTCGCTCGTAGCCGGAGGCGACCATCCACGCCTTGACGTCATCCCAAACGGTGTCGAAGGGGATGTCCACGGGACAGACTTCCGTGCAGGCCCCGCACCCGGTGCATTCCCAGGAGTTCCGGGCGAATTCCTCTCCCGGCTTCACGTCCCTCCGCAGGAAGAGGTCCAAGGGACCCCGCATCTCGTATTGGCGGAGGGCGAAGACCCGGCCCCGCGGGGACGCCCCCTCCCAGCCGGCCTCCTGGTACGCGGGGCAGACGGGGACGCAGTACCCGCACATCGTGCACGCGTGGATGTCCTCCTGAATGGCCGGCATCTTCGCGAGGCGCGGCACCTTGCCCACCCGGCTACGGCCGAAGCTCCTCGAGTTGCCGATCCGCCCGGGAGGCCTCCCCCTCGTCCTCACGGGCCAGTTCCTCCAGGACAGTCCGCGTCGAGGGCGACGCTTGGGCCGCGGAGGCGCGGAGCAGGATCGCCGTGCTGCGGTCCGTCTCCGCTGCGATCTCCCATGCCTTCGTGAGGGCGATCTCCTTCTCGAAGGCGTATCGGGCGGCCCCGCAGCTCGGGCATTGGCTCGGCATCGACTTCGTCTCGGCCGTGTACCCGCAGACGTAACACTCGACGTTCGACACGGCGCCCATGGGATAGATCCCGGGCAAGACGGCCGCCTCTTTCGCGTGGGGTCCCGCGACGGCCTCGATTCGGGCGAGCTGCGACCGCTTCTGGCGCCCGAGTTCCTCGAACGCGACCTTCACCCGCATTTCCGCGACGGCTACGTTCGCGAGGTCATAGAACGTGAGGCCCTCGAGAATCGCACCGACCGCCTTCGCGAGGGCATCCGCCTCCCCCCTAGGCTTCAACGTCACCATGCCCGGCGCCCCCAGAATCGGATGGGTTACCTTAGCCGCCGAGAGGATATCAATATTTCCTGCCTGTGCGCGGCGGGGAGAATGACGGGGCCTAGATGCCCCACCCGAACTGCTTCTTCGCGGTCTCCGACATCATCTCCGGAGTCCACGGAGGGTCCCAGACGATGTTCACGACGGCCTCCTTGACGCCCTGGAGCTGCTCGAGCTTCCGCTTCACATCCTGGTGGATGTACGCGGACGCAGGGCATCCCGGGGCCGTGAGGGTCATCCGGACGTCGACCTTCCCCTCCTCCGCCTTGAGGTCGATGTTGTAGACGAGGCCGAGGTCGTAGATGTTGATTGGGATCTCCGGGTCGTAGCACTTCCGGAGGACGCCGATCACGTCTTCCTTCGTCGCCATGGAGGGTATCCTTCGTCCGTTCTTACGGAGGCCGCGGGATATTAACGTTCCGTTTGAGGCGAAAGGGGCTTACGACCCGCGAAGCCGCCTCCGAGGGAGTGCCACCATGCCACACGCGTCTCCCCGCGCTGCCAACAAAGGTACACGGTCTCGCCGCCGAGGCGGGCGGGGAAGTCGACGAGGCCCCGGTGGAGATCCTTGACCTCGGCGCCGAAGGCGAGGATCGCGTCGATGTCCTCTTGGATGGACCGATCCAGGTCCGACCGCTCCTGGACGTAGACGGCGTACGACGCGCGGTCCGCGTCGACCGTCTCCGTCAGGCGCTCCCCGTAGTAGGCCTCGAAGTCCTCCGTCAGTTCCCGTAGCTCCCGCATCCGGGCGAGCTTCGGGTCGAGGCGGAGGAAGATCCCCTCCAGGTCCGGGACGAGGGCGTTCGCCTCTCCGACCGTGAACAGCCGGCCAGGCGGCTCCGGACGCAACCTGATATCCGCGGGACCCCCCATCGCCATTGCTCCCTCCTATGCGGCCGAAGGACTTGGCCCTTTCCTAGGTCCACCCGTGGGCGGCCCGGACGGCCTTCGTCGCGGCCACCATGTTCCGCAGCTTCGCCTGCGCCTCTTGCACACTCCGGGTCTTCAAGCCGCAATCCGGATCGATGAAGAGCTTCGAGGGCGCGAAGATCCCCAGCGCCTCCTCGATCCGCTTTCGGATCAGAGCCTCCGGCTCGATCACGTGGCTGTGGACGTCGATGACCCCGAAGGCGATCTCCTTCTTCAGCGGCTCGCGCCGGAAGCGTTCGAGGAGGTCGAGGCCGGAGTTCGACATCTCGAGGTCGAGCTGGTCCACCGGCAGCTTGTTGAAGTACTCGAAGATCTCGTTGTAGTTCCCGTAGCAGGTGTGGAGGACCGTGTTCGCCTCGAGGCCCTTGGTCACGAGGCCCACGGCCTTGACGAGCAGCGGGAGTTCGTCGAACCGAGTGGACAAGGCCGGCTCGTCCACCTGGATCACCTTGGCCCCGGCGGCCTGGAGGGCCACCGCCTCCTGGTGGAGGAGCTTCGCGAACGCGAGGCACGCGTCCGCGCGGGACCCGTAATACTCGTCGAACGACCAGTCCATCATCGTGTAGGGGCCCGTGATCATCCCCTTGACCGGCCGGTCGGTCTGGCCCTGGGCGAACTTGAACCAGTCCACGCTGATCGGGCCCCGGAGTCGCAGCTCATCCACGATGATCGGCTTCTTGTAATACCGGTTCCCGTAGGACCGCACGAGGCCGGAAATCTCCGTCCCCTCCAGGTTCTCCGCGAAGTACGTCGCCATGTCCCCGCGGTACTGTTCCCCGTCCACGAGGACGTCGATGCCGATCTCCTCCTGGAAGCGGATCCACTCCAACGTGGCCTTCTCCTCGAGTTCCCGAAGGCCTTCCGTCGACAGGTCGCCCTTGGATGCTTTCGTGCGCGCCTTCGAAAGGTACTCCGGTTTCGGGAACGAGCCGACGCTCGTCGTGAGCAGGGCCTTCATGCGCCGACCCCCACCTGGTCCGCGGCCTTCCGGAGGATCCGGAGTTTCCTGCGAGCCCGGTCCCGCGGAAGGAACTCGAGGCCGTTCGAGGGCGACAGGTACGAGGCCCTCAGGTCAACGGCCCCATCCAGCTCGCGGACCTTCTTCGCGACGCTGCCGGGTTCCTCCTCCTTCGTGTTCCGGGCATCGATCAGGCCTAGGATGAGAGGCTTGTCCGATCCGTGCTTCGCGAGGACGGGCCACGTCGCGGCCCCCTGGACCAAGTCGAGTCCGAGGATGTCCGCAGGCGCGCCGACGAGATCAGAAAAGATTTCCGCCACTCCGCCGAAATAGGTGAACAGGATGAGCGTGGACTTCCCCTTCCGGGCCCGGATCCGCTCGAGGGACTCGGCGACCAGCGCGAGGTCCTCCGGATGCCTCGTTAGGATCGGTTCGTCGATCTGCACGTGGGACGCGCCCGTGCGAGCCAGAGCGTCCGCCTCCTCGGCCAGCGCGGTCGCGAGATCGAGGGCGAGGGCCTTCTTCGAGCGATAGTGCTTGTCGAGCGCGAGGGAGGCGAGGGTCACGGGACCCGTCAAGACGGCCTTCACGGGAGCCTTTGAATGGGCCTGGGCGAACTTCCATTCGGCGACGACGATCGACCCGGTCCGCGAAACGGGTCCGCGGACGACCGGCTGCCGGTAGTACGTGTTCGTATCGAAATATCGGGAGAGGCCGTTGATCTCCACCGAGGCCAGTTTCCCCGCCAGGTGACTCTGGCTGTCGTACCACGAGATTTGTCCGTCCGTGACAAGGTCGATGCCCGCCTCGTTCTGCTCCCGCAGGACGGTCTGCACGACCTCCTGCTCGATCGATCGAAGACCCGCCTCGTCCATCTCCCCTCGGTCCACCCGCGCGATGCCTCGGCGAAGGGCCTGCTCCTCCGCCGTGTCGCCGATCCGAGGATACGAGCCGACAACAGTCGTGCGAACCACGGCGAGTACCTCAGTCCAGGCGACAGGCAAAGCAAAATGGGGGCGAGATAAAAAGCCTCCAATTCCAGTCGGAATAATCGAGCGACCCCGGCGCGCGCTACTTTTCGACCTGCTCTTCGAGTAATTTGACTTCGCCGGGCAGGTTGATGTGATAGAACCCCTCGAGGTCCTTGTAGCCGATTTCCTCCATATGCAGGCAATCGACCGGGCACACATCGACGCACTGCTGGCAGCCGATGCATTTCGTGTAGTCGAATTCCGGGATCACGATCGGCTTGCCCTTGCGGTCGTTCGGACCATCGAGCATGTCGATGCAACGGGTCGGACATTCCCGTTCGCATTTCCGGCAGCCGATGCAGACGTCCACCTCGAGGATCGGATGCTCCCCGATGCGGTTGAACAGGACGATCTCCTTGTCCGAGTTCTCCTTCGGCATCCGGAGCTCGTCGGCCTTGTAGTAGAGATCCTCGCGGGCGTAGTCCGCGAGCTCGAACTCCTGGGTGAAGTTCCAGGCATCCGTCGGGCAGTACTCCATGCAGTTGCCGCAGAACAGGCAGTGCCCGACGTCGACCGCGGGCCGGCGGATCGTCTTCTTCATCTCGTCCAGCTGGGCCCGGCTCGGGTGGAGGTACTCCGACGTCGGCTCGACCTCGTAGAACTCGAAGTAGATGCACTCGTTCGGACAGACCTTCGCGCACAGCTCGCAGCCGATGCACTTGAACCAATCGATGCTGTGCTGGCCCCGGTAGGCGAGCGGCAGGTCGACCTTCTGATACGGATACAGATGGGTCACGGGCTTGCGGCCTCCCGGGACGAAGCGGTTGAGGCCCGGCATCGTGACCAGAGTCTGCTTGATCGTCGCCATGAGGGGCCGGACGGTGCCGCCGATCGTGCCGACCTTGCGGCGCTTCGATTCAGCTTCGGACTTGGGGGACCTCATACGTGTACTCGCCCTTCTGCATGTCCAGGAGCTGGCCCTCCCGCGCGCTCACGAGACGCCCCTTCTTCGTCCGGACCCACCCGCTGCGCTCCGCTTTGATCTTCGCGCTGAGCTTCAGGAAGCCGTCGATGAGGGCCTCCGGCCGCACGGGGCACCCGGGGATGAAGATGTCCGTCGGGACGAAGGTGTAGGAGCCCTTCACGACGCTGTACGAATCGTAGTAGGGGCCGCCGCAGATCGTGCACTCCCCCATCGCGATGACCCATTTCGGCTCCGCCATCTGCTCGTACAGCCGGCGGACCGCGGGCCGGAGCTTGAGGGAGATCGGGCCGTTCAGGAGGAGGACGTCGCACTGCCTCGGGGAGGACCGGTAGATGATGCCGAAGCGCTCCGCATCGTACCGCGGATCCGACGTCGCGGCCATCTCGATCGCGCAGCACATGATCCCGAAGTGCAGGGGCCACGTCGAGTTCCGCTTCGCCCAATTGAAGAACTCGCCCATGAGGCCGCCCTTCATCTTCTCCAGGAAGGCGCCGCCCGGGCCCCGCTTCATCGGGGCGTCGATGTTCTCCTCGACCCACTGGACGAAGTCCTTCGAGCGCAGGCCGACGATGTTCGCTTGCTCCGCCCGTTGGATCATCAGCCGCCGACCTCCCCGCCGCGCCGGGCGGGTCGCCCGCGGAGGCCTCGAATGCGGGGTTCCCACTTAACCCTTCGTCCGCGGTTTCCCCGGATGGAACCCATGGGTAGGCCTCCTCATTGCGCCATGAAAACGTAGTCGACGGCCGGCTTAAAGGTGTGGCCCGTATCGTTCACATCGGCATTCGGGATTCCAGCCCGCCCCAGGTAGCCCACCACGGCTCAGAGGAAAACAGGACGCCGGGGTTCAAGAGGCCTTGAGGGTCGAGGGCTTCCTTCGTGCGGTGCATGACGACGTACACCTCGCGCCCCCAGACCCGCGGGAGGGTCTCCGCGCGGATCCGCCCGATCCCGTGCTCTCCCGTCGGTGCCCCGCGGAAGCGGTCGAGGACGGCGTCGTCGAACTCGGACCGGAGGGCCTGCATCGCCTCGAAGTCCGCAGGGTCCGCGGGATCGAAGAACGGGCGATAGTGGGTGTTCCCGTCCCCGATATGCCCGTAGATGCCCGCGAGCGTGCCGTGGCGCCGCGTCAGGTCCACGAGGAACTCGATGAACTCCGGCACCCGTTCCCGGGGGACGACGGGGTCCTCGACGAATCCCCAGGCCTTCCGACGGCCCGGCCTCTGGACGATCGTCGGAAACACGGACCGACGGAGCTTCCACAGGGAGGCCTGACGATCCGGTTCCTCGGCGACCTCCGCGGGGCGGCTCAGCGCGTAGCGGGCCGCAATCGGTCCCAGGACCTCGGAGATGATGCCGTCGAGGTCGCCCTCGTCGAATTCGACCAGGAGCATCGCCTGGGCTTCCCCAGGGACCCCGTGCGGTTCGCGGCCGATGAGGTCCAGGGAATCGCCGTCGATGGACTCCATCGCACTCGGCCCGAGCGCGAGGAGGTCCGCCGTCAACGGGGCGAGGTCTCGAAGACGTTCCGGGTACAGGAGCAGGGTCACTCGCCGCCGGGGCGTGGGCAAGACCCGGAGCGTGGCCTGCGTGACGATGCCGAGGGTGCCCTCGCTCCCGACGAACAGGGAGGCCAGGGGGAACACGCCCCGGTCGAGGCCTTCCGAGATCGCGTGGACCGGATACCCGCAGGAGTGCTTCCGGATCGCGCGGCGACTCGACCGAATGTCGGAGCGGTGGTCTGAGATGTCCCGTCGGATCGTGTCAAGGGCTGGGGCGACCCGAACGACCGCCTCCCATTCCGCGCTTTCGACATGGACGTCGTGCGCGTCGAGGACGGTCCCATCCGCCAGGACGACGCGCAGGGCGGTGACGTGGTCCCTTGTCTGTCCATATTTCATGCTCCGATATCCAGAGGCATTGTGCCCCACCATGCCGCCGACCCGGCACAGGTCCTGGCTCCCCGGGTCCGGGGCGAACCGCAGGCCGTGGTCCGCGAGGAAGGCATTCAAGGCGGACAGGAGCAGTCCGGGCTGGACGGTGACCGTTCCGCCGCTGACATCGGAGTCGATGATCCGATTCATCCGGGTCGTGTCGAGCACGACGCCGGGCCCGACCGCGGCACCGGAGAGGGAAGTTCCCGAGGCTCGCGGCGTCAGTGGGACCTGAAGGTCGCGGCAGACTTGGAGGGTGGCGCGCACGTCCGCTTCGTCCACGGCGAAGACGACCGCGCGGGGCGCGACAACACAAGGGCTCGCGTCCGTTGAGAACGCGTGGAGAGCCTCCTCGTCCATCCGGACCCGATCCGGGCCGAGCGCCCGTTCCAACGAGAAACGAAGGGTCGCGTCGTCGACCATCGAAGGCCCATCACCGGGCCCCTATTCCGCGTTTTCGGGCCCGGCGTTTTGCTAGACCCGAAGGTCGATAGCAAGTCTATTGCGGGATCCCTGACCCAGGCGGGCATGGGGCGGTTCGCACCACCCTTCTGCGAACAAGGGGGCCTCGTCAGCCTCGCAGAGCA
>DASQXV010000017.1:0-2610 GCA_035639595.1 Thermoplasmata archaeon
CGGGCCCGGCGACCGCGGCCACCGTGGGCTTCGTCAGGTGCTCGAGGGCCCAGAAAGCGTCCTGGCCACGGGTGATCCACTCCTGGGCCGCCTTCGCCGGGAGGGCCGCCCAATCCTCCATGTCGAGCCCGGACGAGAAGGGCCCCTCGCCCGTCACGACGACCGCGCGGACCTCGTCGTCCTTCTCCAATTCGGGAATCCGTTCCGCGAGCTCCGAGATCATGGAAAGGCGGAAGGCATTCCTCGGAGGGTTGTCGATCCAGAGGATGGCGAGGCCTCCCTTCCTCTCGAGGCGGATGCGAGGCGATGGCGGCATTGCGCCGCGATGGGGACGGCCTCCGGATAATCGTTGCGCACGTAGCGGAGTGACCCTTTTACGTCGGACCTCCTATTCCGAACCGATGCGGGGGGAGTCGTCGTTCGAGAGGCCGTGGTTCCGTAGCTGGCCGACGTCCGTGCCTCGGTCGATCTCCTATCCGGACGTCCCGGTCCAAGCCTTGCTGCGGGAGACCGCGAGGGCCCATGGAAGCTGGCCCGCTATCCGATTCTACGGCAACGTCCTGACGTACCGCGATCTCGACGGTCTAGCCGACCGATTCGCGGCGGGCCTCCGGCGGACGGGAGTCCGGACCGGCGACCGCATCTCCTTGCTCCTTCCGAATACGCCTCATTTTGTCGTCGCCTTCTTCGGAATCCTCCGGGCGGGCGGGATCGTCGTCCCGACGAACCCGATCTATACGCCGCGGGAACTCGAGGCGCTCTGGACGGACGCCGGGGTGGAGACGGTCATCGCGTTGGACCTTTTCTGGCCGAACGTCGCCATGGTGAAGCCTTCGACGTCGCTCCGACAGGTCGTGATCTGCGATGTCGCGGAGTTCCTGCGGGCCCCGATCCGCCAGCTCTATCCGATCAAGAAGAAGAAGGACTTGAAAAAGGGGGGGCACTGGCCGCTCGCCATACCGATAGAATCCTGGATCCACCGGTTCGCGTCCTTGGTCGCGACTCCCGCGGGCTCGGAAGAGGCTCCCGCGGCGCACGACGACGTTGCGGTTCTCCAGTACACGGGCGGGACGACCGGCACGCCGAAGGGCGCGATGCTCACCCATCGGAACCTCGTCGCGAATGCGATGCAGACCGCGGCGTGGCTGCCCGGCGGCGTGCAAGGTCCGGAGCGCGTGCTCGGCGCGATCCCCCTGTTCCATGTCTACGGCCTGACCGCGGTGATGCTCTTCGCCATCGTCCAAGGGAACGAGATGATCCTGCACCCGAATCCGCGGGAGACCGAAGCGATCCTCAAACTGATCAACAAGACCAAACCGGGCCTCTTTCCGGGAGTCCCCACGATGTACATCGCGATCCTGCGGAGCCCGAACTTGGCGAAGTACGACCTGCGGTCCATCCGCGCCTGCATCTCCGGAGCCGCGCCGCTGCCCAACGAGGTGCGGAGGCGGTTCGAGGCGGCGACGGGGGGCCGCCTCGTCGAGGGGTATGGACTCACAGAGGCTTCGCCCGTCACCCACTGCAATCCCTTGAACGGCGTCGTCAAGGAATGCATCGGGATTCCGTTCCCGGATACGGACGCGAGGCTCGTGGACCCCGGTGATTCGACGAAGGAGGTCCCGAAGGGAAGCCCTGGCGAGCTCGCGGTCCGAGGGCCGCAGGTGATGAAGGGATACTGGAACCAGCCGGCGGAGACCGCATTCGTCCTCCGAGATGGATGGCTCCTCACCGGGGACATTGCGACGATGGACGAGGAGGGATACTTCTCCATCGTCGATCGGAAGAAGGACCTCATCCTCTGCTCCGGCTACAATGTATACCCACGGGAGGTCGAAGAGGTCCTGTTCATGCATCCTGCAGTAGCGGAGGCCGTCGCCATCGGCATCCCCGACCCGTATCGGGGTGAGACCGTGAAGGCCTTCGTGGTCCTGAAGACCGGTGCATCCGCCACGGAGGAGGACGTCATTGCGTTCTGCAAGGAACGCCTCGCGGCGTTCAAAGTTCCGAAGGCGGTCGAGTTCACCACGGACCTGCCGAAGTCCCTCGTCGGGAAAGTCCTCCGGCGGATTCTGCGGGAACGGGAGATGGAGCGTTCGCGTCCCGCGGCATGACCGGGGTCCTGGGGGGTCGTTCCTCCCTCCAATTGTGTTCGACGCTAATCCTGGGGAATATCTAACCCTCTGGCCCGTGCGGAGGTCGTGTCCCCTACCCTCGGGGCCGCCCCTGTGTATCCCCAGCGGAGCCGGGGGAGAGCCTTCCGAGAACGAACTTGGGCCCTCGCCCTCGCGTTGCTGCTCGCCTCCCTCGGGACCGGAATCCTGGCAGGGCCTCATCCCGACCGTGGGGTTGGGGAGACGGCGAGCGGGCCGCCCTCGGCCGGGGACGTAACTTGGGCCCTGCTCGATCCCCCTTCACCGCCGCGGAATCTGCGGGCCTCCGCCGGCGACGGACACGTGGACCTGGGCTGGGACGCCAATCCCGTCACGGACTTGGTCACCGGGTACAACATCTATCGCGGACAGTCGTCGGGAGGGGAGTCGTACCTCGCATCGGTGGGCCTTCTCGACACCTCGTACACGGACTCGGCCGTCCAGAACGGGGTCACGTACT
>DASQXV010000018.1:0-2610 GCA_035639595.1 Thermoplasmata archaeon
CGGGCCCGGCGACCGCGGCCACCGTGGGCTTCGTCAGGTGCTCGAGGGCCCAGAAAGCGTCCTGGCCACGGGTGATCCACTCCTGGGCCGCCTTCGCCGGGAGGGCCGCCCAATCCTCCATGTCGAGCCCGGACGAGAAGGACCCCTCGCCCGTCACGACGACCGCGCGGACCTCGTCGTCCTTCTCCAATTCGGGAATCCGTTCCGCGAGCTCCGAGATCATGGAAAGGCGGAGGGCATTCCTCGGAGGATTGTCGATCCAGAGGACGGCGACGCCTCCCTTCCTCTCGAGGCGGATGCGAGGCGATGGCGGCATGCGCCGCGATGGGGACGGCCTCCGGATAATCGTTGCGCACGGGCGCGGTGACACCCTTTTTACGTCCGACCCCCATTCGGAACCGATGCGGGGGGAGTCGTCCTTCGAGAGGCCGTGGTTCCGTCATTGGCCGACCGGCGTGCCCCGTTCCATCGAGTACCCCGACATCCCGGTCCAGGGATTGCTCCGGGAGACCGCGAGGGTCCACGGAGACCGGCCCGCGATCCGGTTTTACGGGAAGGCCATGACGTACCACGAACTCGACGCCCTCGCGGACCGCTTCGCCGCGGGCCTCCGGCGGATCGGCGTGAGACCCGCCACCCGGGTGTCCTTGCTCCTCCCCAACACGCCTCACTTCATCGTCGCCTTCTTCGCGGTCCTCCGAGCCGGCGGGATCGTCGTCCAGACGAATCCGACCTACACGCCGCGGGAACTTGAAGAACTTTGGAACGACGCGGGCGTGGAGACTCTCATCGCGCTGGACCTCTTCTGGCCGAGCGTCGCGAAGGCGAAGGGCTCGACATCGGTTCGACGGGTCGTGATCTGCGACATCGCGGAGTTCCTCCGCACACCGCTCCGTCAGCTCTACCCGATGAAGAAGAAGAAGGACCTGAAGAAGGCCGGGCATTGGCCGCTTGTGATCCCGCGCGAACCTTGGATCCATCGGTTCGCCGACTTGATCGGGACTCCGCCGCATCCGGACGAGACCCGGCCCGCGCTGGACGACGTGGCCGTCCTCCAGTACACGGGCGGGACGACCGGCACGCCGATGGGCGCCATGCTCACCCACCGGAACCTCGTTGCGAATGCGATGCAGACCGCGGCGTGGTTGCCCGGCGGCGTCCAAGGTCCCGAGCGCGTCCTCGGCGCGATCCCCCTGTTCCACGTCTACGGGCTGACCGCGGTGATGCTCTTCTCCATCGTCAAGGGGAACGAGATCATCCTCTACCCGAATCCCCGGGAGACCGTGGCAATCCTCAAGCTGATCGACCGAACGAAGCCGGGCCTGTTTCCCGGTGTCCCGACGATGTACATCGCGATCCTGCGGAATCCGAACCTCGCGAGGTACGACCTGCGGTCGATCCGGGCCTGCATCTCCGGCGCGGCGCCGCTCCCGAACGAGGTCCGGCGGCAGTTCGAGGCGGCGACCGGGGGCCGTCTCGTCGAAGGCTATGGGCTCACGGAGGCCTCGCCCGTCACCCACTGCAATCCGATGGACGGCCCCGTGAAGGAGTGCATCGGGATCCCCTTCCCGGACACGGATTCGAAGCTGGTCGCCCCGGACGATCCGACCAAAGAAGCCCCTCCGGGCGGCCCGGGCGAGCTCGCGGTCCGCGGCCCGCAGGTCATGAAGGGATATTGGAACCGGCCCGACGAGACCGCCCGAGTGCTCCGCGACGGATGGCTCCTGACCGGGGACATCGCGACGATGGACGAGGACGGATACTTCTCCATCGTCGACCGGAAGAAGGACCTGATCCTGTGCTCCGGCTACAACGTGTATCCGAGGGAGGTCGAAGAGGTCCTGTTCATGCACCCCGCGGTCGCTGAGGCGTCCGCAATCGGGATCCCGGACCCATACCGAGGCGAGACCGTGAAGGCCGTCGTCGTCCTGAAGGCGGGGGCGTCCGCGACGGAGGCGGACATCATCGCGTTCTGTAAGGAACGCCTCGCGCCGTTCAAGGTCCCCAAGGCGGTCGAATTCGCCACGGAGTTGCCGAAGTCCCTCGTCGGGAAGATCCTCCGCCGGAAACTGAGGGAACGGGAGATGGAGCGCCCGCGCCCGACGAGGTGAGCCGGGGTCGCGGGGGGTCGTTCCTCCCCAATTGTGTTCGACGCTAATCCTCGGGAATATCTAAGCCTCCGTCCCGTGCGGTGGCCTGTGTCCCCTACCCTCGGGGCCGCCCCTGTGCATCCCCAGCGGAGCCGAGGGAGGCCCCTCCGGGAACGAACTTGGGCCCTCGCCCTCGCGTTGCTGCTCGCCTCCCTCGGGACCGGCATCCTGGCAGGGTCTCATCCCGACCGTAGGGTCGGGGAGATGGCGAGCGGGCCGCCCCCGGCTGGGGACGTGACCTGGGCGCTGCTCGATCCCCCTTCACCCCCGACGGGTCTGTGGGCCTCCGCCGGCGACGGACACGTGGACCTGGGCTGGAACGCCAATCCCGTCACGGACTTGGTCACCGGGTACAACATCTATCGCGGACAGTCGTCGGGAGGGGAGTCGTACCTCGCATCGGTGGGCCTTCTCGACACCTCGTACACGGACTCGGCCGTCCAGAACGGGGTCACGTACT
>DASQXV010000019.1:0-26900 GCA_035639595.1 Thermoplasmata archaeon
CGAGGGCACGCCGGAGTCGGGTCCCCTGGGCAGACGTCTGGACTGCGGCAGGCTGCTCGACCATCAGCGCCACTCCACCCGAGGATCAAGCACCCCGTACAGGACATCGGAAATCAGGTTCGCAATGACGACGACGATCGCAAAAAACACGACGACGCCCAGGGCGCCGGGGAAATTGTAGCTCAGGATCGCGTCGAAGGCATACTTTCCGATCCCCGGCCACAGGAAGATCTCTTCGATCACGACAATCCAAGAGAGGAGGGATCCGGCCGTCGTCCCGAGCACGGTCACCGTGGAGATCAAGGAATTCCGGAGTGCGTGTTTGTACAGGACCCAGAAATCCGACAGCCCCTTCATCCTGGCGGTCTTGACGTAATCGAGGGGCAAGACCTCGAGCATCGAGCTTCGGGTCATCCGGGTCGCGATCCCGAGGTTCAGGAACGCGAGGGCGGTCGCGGGAAGAATCAGATGCGCGATCGCGTCGACGAAGGCGCCCGGATCGAGGCGCAAGATCGAATCGACGAGGGACATGTGGGTCAGTTGCCAACCCGGATCGGGCGTGCTGCTGAAATCGCCGGTGTTCGGAAGGCCGAGGACGGGACCGACCCCGATCGCCAGGACCACCGCGGCGAGGTACGCGGGGGTCGCCCACCCCCCGAGGTAGAACAAACGGACGAGGTGATCGGGCCACCGGCCGCTCCGGTTTGCGGCGATGACTCCGAGGGGGATGCCGATGACAATCATCA
The DNA here is from genome assembly GCA_035639595.1 of Thermoplasmata archaeon. Taxonomy (GTDB): domain Archaea; phylum Thermoplasmatota; class Thermoplasmata; order RBG-16-68-12; family RBG-16-68-12; genus RBG-16-68-12. Next base: position 747 of record DASQXV010000019.1, read on the forward strand.
GGAAGAGGGCCGCGAGGAGAAGCTCAATCGTCGCGGGGAAGAGGGTCAAGATGTCACGCAGTACGGGTCGGCCGCCCCCCGGGTCCTTACCCCAGTCGCCTCCGAGCAGATGCGAAACGTAGCTCGCATATTGGTCCCAGACGGGCAGGTTCACTCCGAAGTATTCGTTGCATTGCCGGACGGTGTCGGGACTCGCGTGAGGCCCGACCCACACCGCGCACGGATTCCGCACAGACGCGTGGCCGGCAAAGAACGTGATCGTAATCAGGCCGAAAACGACGGGGACCAGCCAGACCACCCGCTTGAGGACGAAGACGAAGAGATCGATCTTGCTCCGGCCCATACCCTTCGCTCCCTCTCCCCGACCGGCGCTGAGGAGCGCTTGGGGAGTGAGAGTCCTCCTGGCGCGATAAACCCTGCGTTGGAAGATGGGTGACCGATTTACGTACCACGAGAGGACTTAGGACGGTCCGTTTGAGCGGCAAATCCTAAATAGAGGGAGCCATCTCGATGGCCCGCCGGTTTTCATGTACCAACGGGTCCAGCGGGAGGATATCGTCCGGATCCCGCCCGAGCGCCTGGGAGAGGACATCGACACCGTCGCGCGGGAGCTCACGCGGACGACCTTGGAGGGCAAGATCGGGGCGGACAAGACCCTCACGCTCATCGCGAGCAACATCGAGCGGATGGGGGAGGGCCGGATCGTCCACGGGGACGGGGCCGTGTACCAAAGAGTCAAGTACGACGCCCTCGTCTTCGCGCCCGCGCTCCAGGAGATCGTCGAGGGGACGGTCGTCGAGATCCTGAAGTTCGGGGCCTTCGTCCGCTTCGGGCCGTTGGACGGCCTCCTCCACATCTCCCAAGTCATGGACGACCGGGTGGACGTCGACGAGGAGGGCCAGCGGCTCATCGGCAAGGACACGAAGCGGGACCTGCGGATCGGGGACAAGGTCCGGACGCGGATCGTCGCGGTCTCCCTGAATGAACGGGCGCCGCGGGAGTCGAAGATCGGCCTCACGATGCGCCAGCCGGCGCTGGGCAAGTTGGACTGGATCGAGGAAGACCGCGCGAGGGCGGAAGGCCGCGCGCGGAAGAAGAAAGGGTGAAGCTCATGGTCGTCAAAGTACCTAAGGCGTGCAAGAACTGCAGTCATATCACGGACGAGGACAAGTGTCCCCTCTGCGGGGGCGAGACGTCAAAGGATTGGCAGGGCTACGTGATCATCGTGGACCATCCGCGGTCCGAGATCGCGAAGAAGATGGGCCTCCATGTCAATGGCAAGTTCGCCCTCCGCGTTCGCTGAGTTCGCGGACGCGACCTTGCGGCTCCCGGACTCCCTGCGCGAATACCTGCGCTGGCCGATGGGCCCCTTGGTCCACGGGGAGGCGGTCCTGCCGGCCATCCGGGGAGCGAGCCCCGTCGTGACCGTGGGCGACTTCTGCACCCTCGACCTCGTCGCACGCGGCCGCACGCCCGACATCTGCTTCGTGGACTTCAAGACGAAGAGGCAGGAGGACCCCGAGCTTCGGGAGGCCCTGCAGCGGATCGGATCCGTCGTCCTGCGGCTCACGAACCCTGCGGCGACGATCGTCCCCGACGCCTGGAAGGTCGTCTCCGAAGCCTTTAAGGCGGAGGACCGGGTACGCGTCGAAGTCCGGGGAGAAGAGGACCTCTTGGCCCTCGTCGGCATCGCTCTGGCGCCTACGACCGCGGCGGTCCTGTATGGACAGCCGTCCCAAGGCGTTGTCGTCGTCCGGGCCGACGCCGCGGCCAAGTCGAGAGTCCTCGACGTCCTTCGGCGCATGGAACGGTCCTAAATGCAACTCGAGGTGCTCGGGCGGAAGGAGAACCCGCTCCTGAAGCGCACGGAGGTGCGGTTCAAGGCGATCCACAAGGCGGAGCCCACGCCCACGCGGGACGCCCTGCGGGCCTTCCTCGCAAAGGAGCTCAAGGCGACGAAGGACATCGTCGTGATCGATTCACAGGCCTCGACCTTCGGAAGGTACGAGACGCACGGGTACGCGAAGGTGTACAAGTCCAAGGAGGAAGCCCTCGCCGTCGAGCGCAAGCACATCCTGGTCCGCAACAAGCTCATCGAACCGGAGGTCAAGGAGAGGAAGGAGGCTGCTCCGAAACCCGAGAAGCCCGCCCCGGCGGCGCCGAAGGCGGAGAAGGCAGAAAGGCCGGCTGCGCCGCCGAAGGCGGAGGCGCCGAAGGCAGAGGCGAAGCCCGAAGCCAAGCCGGAGGCGAAGGCGGAGAAGGCGCCTCCGAAAGAGGAGAAGAAGGCCGCCCCGAAGGAAGAGAAGAAGCCCGCCGAGAAGAAAGAGGAAAAGAAGGAAGAGAAGAAGGCGGAGCCGAAGAAGAAGGGCGGTAAGTGATGGCGGACGCGAAAAAGGAGAAGCAGAAAGGGACGGCGGGCCTCAAGAGGAAGTTCTACAGGATCGACGGGACACGCCTTTCGCGGGACCGGCCCAATTGCCCCAAATGCGGGCCCGGGGTGTTCCTCGCGAAGCATGCGGACCGTGTCTCGTGCGGCCGTTGCGGATATACGGAATTCGCCAAGAAGTGAAGCCCCGCCTTGAACGGCGCAGTCGCCCGCAAAGCTGACGTGTCGGGTTATGGGAGGCCCCGATGCCTGTGCCTCACGACGCGAGTCCTCGGCAATCCCGCCGGCGAGAGGCCGGAAGCCTCATGGGGGTGAGGGCAATCTTCTGGCGAGCCCGCGTAGGCTAGTTTGGACAGACTTACAGGCTCCGGACCTGTGGACTTGGGTTCGAATCCCAACGCGGGCGCTCCTTCCTCCGGACGGTGATAGTCGTCTCATCAGGACCGGATAGGGGCTAAGACAGAGGTCTCGGGGCTTCTGGCCTGGGTTCGAAGGTTACGCCCATATCGAGCGGTGTCGAGTCGCCCCGGTCGGTCCCCCTACGCCGGGGATGTTGGCTAAGGGGCGGGCGGGCTCGTCTCTTGGATGCGCGTGTAGTCCAGGTCGAGATCCTTCTCCCAAGTCACGCCGTCCTTCGACATCTCGCCGCGGCCCTCCATGGACCGGCCGTCGCGGGCGAAGCTCACCCGGAATCTTTGGGAGAACCCGGGCGCGTTGCGCGTCCACACGAAGCCGCGCTCGTCCATCGCGACGTCGTACTTGCGCGCGACGCCGCGCTCGTCAAAGTAGAGCATGAAGCAGGCGTCGTCGGCATCGTCCGTGCCGAAGATGGCGACGCCCGAAGGGATCCCGGACTCGGTCTCGTCGATCCTGGTACGCATCACGAGGAACGCACCGGATTCGATCCACTCGAACGATGCGCGGCCGTGGAACGTCTTGCCCGGAAAGTAGGGGTGCTTCCCCAGCGTCCTCCAGGTTCCGACGAGACGGCCAAGGGGCTGGAGGGCTCGGTTGGCTTTCATTGGCTTACCTTTAGGATTTCCCGCCTTATTAACGGCCCGAGCGGCCGTTCCGTAGGCTCCTAGTAGCTTTCGATAGTCTTCGATCATAGACCAGTAGGCAACCCGAAACCTTAAACGCCTCGAGAGCGGGTCCCTCCCCGTGGAAGCGATCGACAAGGCAAAGCTCCGGCAACAGCTCACGCCGCTACAGTACGAAGTCTGCATCAACAAGGGGACCGAACGGCCCTTCACCGGTGAATTCTGGGACCATCATGAGCCCGGTGTTTATTCCTGCCGGGTGTGCGGTCGAGAACTGTTCGCTTCCGAGACCAAGTATGACTCCGGGACGGGCTGGCCCAGCTTCTGGGCTCCCGCGGGAGAAGAGCGAGTGCGCGAGAAGGAGGACCGCAGCCTGTTCATGCGCCGGACGGAGGTCGAGTGTGCGAATTGCGGGTCCCATCTGGGCCACGTCTTCGAGGACGGACCCAGGCCGACGGGCTTGCGGTACTGCATCAACTCCGCCTCCCTGAAGTTCCAGAGCGCTACACGGCCTGCGTGAGTCCTCAATCGCTCCAGCGCCTGCCATTGGGTACTGAGCATCCTCGGTGCACCGGGTCAAAGAGACTCTGGATCGCGCGATCCGTCCGAGTGGACCTCCACGGCGAGTGTCACGAAACGCGAACCATGCCGAAAGGTCTTCACGGCGGTCCTCCTCCGGAAGGCCGCAGGTGATCCGGTGCGAATCTTCCGTGGGCACCCTCCTCCTAGCGATCGGAGCGCCACGGCTCCCGCAGGGCGACTCCGTCCCGTCGACGAACGTGAGGCCGAGATCGAGATGCTGAGGTTCCTCTTGGCCTCGATGAAGAAACGTCATGCGTGGGATAGAATCAAATGTGCAATCGCAACCGGGATTCCCGTGTTCTGGGTCCTCCTGATCGTCACGCGACCGCTCTTCCCGGCCGCGCCCTCCGCGGCCTCCCCTGCGGGGATCATGGCCGCGGTCCAGCCGCTGCTGGAACAGACCCCCGCGATTTGGACGATCGCGGTCTCGCTGGCCGTCGCAGGGTTCCAGTGGTACAACCTCGTCCAATACCAGCGGAAGGTGATCCCTCTCGTGCGAGAGATGTACGAGAGGGCACTCGCACGCCGCGATTCGCAACTGTTCGTCATGCTCCGCGAAGCGCTCCGTTTCCGGACGCTGCGTGAATCCCTGCGAAACGGATGGCGGAGCCTGTTTCGGGAGGGTCCTTGAACGCCCCGAGTGAGATCCGTCCGGTCCTGCGTCCGGCTAGCGTTCCTTTCGATAGAGCCTTAACGCGAGCGGCGCGAAGATGGCCGAGGTGACGACCGACGCGAAGAGGACCCACGCGACGTTCCCAAGCACGTCACTCCCTTGCATGAGCCCCCTGGCCGCTGTGACCAGATGAGTGACTGGGTTCGCGAGGACGACCGCCCGAAGCCACTCCGGCATCGTCGAAAGGTCGAAGACGAAGATGTTGGTCAGGAAGGTCAGGGGGAACAGGAAGAGGAAACTCGTGGCCATGACGGCTTCCGGCGTTTTGACCTTCATGCCCACGACCATCCAAATCCACGACACGCTGATTGCGAAGACGAGAACGAGCCCGACCCCCGCGAGAACCCCCAGGATGCCGCCGCCCGGCCGGAAGCCGAGGATCAGGCCGAGGGTGACGACGATGAACGCCGCGATCGAGTATCGGACCAAGTCCCCTAGGATCGCCCCGAACACGGGCGAGGGCTGCCAGATCGCGAGCGTGCGGAAGCGATCGAAGATCCCCTTGTTGATGTCCGTTGCGAGGCCGACGCCCGTATAGACCGTGATGAACACAATCGACTGGACTACGACCCCCGGGATGAAACCCTGGACGTACCCTTCCACCGACCCGCTGAGGGCCCCTCCGAAAAGGAGGGAGAACAGGACCGTGAACATGATCGGGAAGGCCGTCACGTCGAAGAGCTGGAACGGCACGTGTTTGATCTTCAACAGCGCGCGCCACCCGAGGGTCACGGACGAGGACGCGGCGCTTGGAGCCCGCGGGCGCGCTCCCTTCGACAGGATCCGCGAGAACGTCCCTTCCGTCGTCGAAAGGACGTCGGCGCTCATTGGCTCACCTCACGTGTGGCATCCTCCGTCGGCTTTCCCGTGAGGGCGAGGAACACCTCGTCGAGGCTGGGACTGCCGAGCGAGAACTCCGTCACCCGCACGCCGGCGCGCGCCAGCTCCGCGAGCGCCTCGGTGACGGCAATCTCGTCCGAGACGTTCGCGGAGAGGATGGACGGGTCCAGGCCGTTGTACACCTTGGTTCCCAGGACCTTCCCGAGGAGGGTCTCCGCCTCCAAACGCTGCTCCTGCCGGTGGAGTCGGACATGCAGCCGGCTCTCGCCGACGGACGCCTTGAGGTCGCGGCTTGTCCCCTCGGCGATGAGTTTGCCGTGGTCGATCACAGCGAGTCGCTCGGCGAGGCGGTCCGCCTCCTCGAGGTACTGAGTCGTGAGCAGCACGGTCGTGCCTTCGGCCGCGATCGCGCGGATGATGTCCCAGACCTGGTTTCGGCTCCGGGGATCCAGGCTCGACGTGGGCTCGTCTAAGAACAGGATTTCCGGGGTCGTGACGAGGCTCGCCGCAATGTCGAGGCGGCGGCGCTGGCCGCCGGAATACGTCCGGACCAAACGATTCCCGGCCTCGGCAAGGCCGAACGCTTCGAGCAGCTCCTTGGCGCGATCCCTTGCGCCGTCCCAGGAGAAGCCGAGCAACCGGCCAACCAGGACGAGGTTCTCCGGCCCCGTCAGGTCCTCGTCGACGGACGCGAACTGACCCGTCAAGCTCACCTTCTCACGAACCCCCGCGGCGTCCCGCACCACGTCGAGTCCTAGGACCCTCGCCGTGCCTGCGGTGGGTTGCAGCAGGGTCGTGAGGATGCGAATGGTGGTCGTCTTCCCCGCCCCGTTCGGGCCGAGGAGGCCGTACACGGCACCCCGTTCGATGCGCAGGTCGATGCCGTCGACCGCGCGGGTGGGGCCGAACGTCTTCACGAGTCCGGACGTCTCAATCGCAAGTGTCATTCGATAACCTCTCCCGGAATCACCCGTAGAAGGCTCGGACAAACATCCGTTGAAGATATCGCTTTCTGGGAGGTGGGAAAACGGTCATCCCCGGGATTTCGGTCGGTGTCCCGCCATCGAAGATCCGTGCGTCCATTTGACCTTCTCCAGGGGTTTCCGCTGTCCTCTTCCACCGACGATGTCCCCGCGGAACCGAGATGGTATCGGGTCTATCGAGAGCGTCCTCTGAGTCCACCGAACGAGGTACGGCACGACTCAGGTGAGGGCACCGAGAGGGCCATCTCGGAACCCCTGCGGGTGGCGGCGCCGAGGTGGAGCCAACTACCTACCAGGACTTCTGTTGCTGCTGCTGCCTCGATTGCTGGGGCGGCGGAGACTGCGGCCGCTGCGCCTGCGGATTCTGCTGCCAGAGCGCCATCCGGGTGCCGGAAGGGTCCTCGAATATGGCGAACCAGCCCTGGTCCATGACCGCGCTCTTCGGGGACACGATCTTCCCGCCGGCCCGCTTGACCTTCTCCACGTATTCGTCGATTGAGTTCACGCCGATGTAGTTGATCACTCCCGGCTGCCAGTTGCCGGGTTGCAGCCCGCCGACGCCGCCGCCGGGGCCGCTCGGCGCCTCGAACAACGAATAGTCGATGCCGGGGACCTCCTGGAACTTCCAACCGAAGAGGCCTTCGTAGAACTTCTCGACTTTCTTCCGATCCTTGACGTGGAACTCCACGTGCACGATGCTTCCGGGTTTGGGTTGTTCGGGCATGATTCCTCACCGAGGGTCGGTTGGCGCGAAGAGTGTTGGGATATTTAATGAAAACGGGGGCGAGGGGAGAAAGTACGGACACCAATGCCGCGAATAAATCCCCTGCTCACCAGACATGGACAAGGTGCGAGGGAATCGGCCGGCGATGGACCCGCAAGCCCTCAGTCGATCTCCGCCGGGGCAAGGGGAGATCCCCGCACGTTCAGGATGATGTCCCTGGCTTTGTCCCGCGAGGGGTAGACGCAGAACGTCATCTCGGTGCCCCACTTCCCGTTCATTCGGCCGAAGATCTCCGAGAGGCCCTTGCAATCCTGCTCCGTCAAGTGCGCGAGCCCGAGGTTGAGATCGAACTCGTACTTCGTGGGGTTGCCGCGATAGAACACGAGCGGGATTTGCCCGTACAACTTGTACTCGAAGTTCGAAAGAGCGTCGACAAGTTCCTTCAAGAGGGTCTCATTCGCGAAAGGTTCCATCGGGTCGAAATCGGGCAGGGTGCTCACCGCCTACAGGTTCGGGAAAGGCCTTAGGGCAGGTCCGCCCAGAGGCGTCCGGCCTCCACCGACACCGCGTGAGTCTTCACAGGAGTACGGGCTGGCGGCCCGACCACCATGCCGGTTCGGACGTCGAACCGCGACCCGTGCCAGGGACACTGAACGACGAAACCGTCGAGCCGCCCTTTGCACAGAGGACCCCCGACGTGCGTGCATTGATTCTCGAGGCAATAGACCGTCCCGGATAGCTTGAACAGTGCGAACGTCCGGGTTCCAACCGTGACGCAGGTCGGTCCCCCCTCGACGATCTTGTCCGCGGGTCCGAGATCGGTCCGCATGTCGAGCCGAAGGAACGGCCAAGATTAAAACCTACTTCCCAATCGGCTGTGGCGAGCCGGACTGAGGGCGCCCGGACCCTTCCCCGCGGCGCCCGCGGCTCGCGGCCTCGACGGCTGAAGCCATGGCCTCGATGAATCGGGGGTCCGTGTTGAGGGATTCCGTTCGTTCGAGATGGAGCCCGAGGCCTTCGGCCTGAGCCTTGGCCTCGATGTCGATGTCGTAAAGAATCTCCAGGTGGTCCGAGACGAACCCGAACGGGACGACCAGGACCGCCCTCTCTCCGGCCTTACCGAGCTCCTCGATCAACTCCTCCAAAGGAGGCCCGAGCCACGGCTCGTCCGTCCGACCGGCGCTTTGCCAGCTCATTCGAGATCGGACGGGGGGCAGCCGTTTCAGGATGAGATTCATCGTCTCCTCAAGATCCCGGGAGTACGGATCCCCCTCCTCCATGAGCTTCTGGGGAAGGCTGTGCGCGGTGAACAGGACGACGGGATCGCGGAACCCTCGCCGCGCGAGACGATCCAGGCCCTCCTCGACCTTCGCGGCGAAGGCGTCGATCAGGGAGGGCTCCGCGTTCCATCGTTCGATGTAGACCACGTCCATCGGGCGACCGAGGTCCGGAAGGCTTTCCTCCACGGCCCGGAAGTAGGCGCCGACGCTTCGCTTCGAGTAGTAGGGCGTCAGGGGCAGGACGGTGATGCGTCCGAGGTTGTCCGTCCTCATCCGCTGAATCGTCTCCCGGATGTAGGGATGCCAATTCCGCATTCCGACATAGCAACGCCATCGCCCGCTGTCCTCGTTCAGGCGCGCCTCCAAGGCCGCGGCCTGCGCGATGGAAATCTCCAGGAGAGGGGACTTCCCCCCGATGCGGCGGTACCGTTCGCGGAATTCCTCGATCAGGGTCTCCGGGGTCGGGCGGCCCCCTCGGATGTCCCGCAGGAAAGGGCCGACGTCGTCGAGGGACGAGGGCCCGCCGACCGCGGTGAGCAGCACTCCTGTCGTCGCAGGCCGCTTCACGGGGATCCTCCCACCCTGCCGTCGCGGGCCCGCCCGTGGACGAACTCGACGAGCGCCTTGAGGCGATCCCGCGGCGTCTCCGGCAGGACCCCATGGCCCAGGTTGAAGATGTGGCCCGCGCGGCCCTCCACGCGGTCGAGGATCTCCGAGGCCGGGGCCCTCCATCCGTCCGGAGGGCCGAGGAGGGCGGAGGGATCGAGGTTCCCTTGGATCCCATGGTCGGGGCCGATCCGCTCCCAGGCGTCGTCGATTCGGACGCGCCAGTCGATGCCGATCACGTCGCCTCCGGCCCGGGTGAAGGACTCCAGCAAGCCCGCGGTCCCGGTGCCGAAGTGGATCGAGGGGATGCCGCTTTCCTTGATGCCGTCGAACACGCGGCGGGTGTAGGGCCCCACCTTGCCCTCGTAGTCCAGGGGACTCAGGACGCCGGCCCAGCTGTCGAACAGCTGGACGGCCTGGATTCCCGCCTCCGCCTGGGCTCGGATGTACGCGGCCGCCCCCTCGGCGAGGAGGTCCAGGAGACGCCGCCATCCGTGCGCATGCTCGTTCATGAATCGCTTCGTCGCAAGGAGGTCCCTCGAGGGGCCGCCTTCGATCAGGTAGCTCGCGACGGTGAAGGGCGCCCCCGCGAAGCCGATCAGGGGGACCTCGAGCTTCGTGCGGGCCCTGCGAATCGTCTCGAGGACGAAAGGCAGATCGCGCTCCGGATCGAGGGGCTTCAGTCGGTCCACGTCCTCCGGCGTTCGGATGGGCGACTCGACCACGGGCCCCTCGCCCGGGCTCATTCGGACGGACATCCCCATCGCCTCGAGGGGCAGCAAAAGGTCCGCGAACAGGATGGCCGCGTCCACGCCCAGCTCCCGCACCGGCTCGATGGTGACCTCGGCCGCCAGCTTCGGGGTCTTCGCGATCTCCAAAACGCCGCGGGTCTCCCGGATCGCGCGGTAGGAGGGGGAGGACCGACCGGCCTGACGCATGAACCAGACGGGCGTTCGGTCGACGGCCTCCCGCCAACACGCTCGAAGTAAGCGATCCATCATGTCGACTTCAACTCCCGGAAGGCCGCTTCGGCGGCCTCGATCGTGTTGTCGATCTCCGTCGCGCCATGCGCGGAGGAGAGGAAAATCGACTCGAACGGGGCGGGAGGAAAGTACACGCCACGGCCCAGAAGGGACCAGAAGAGACGCGCGTAGGCCGCTCGATCCGTCGCCTGCGCATCCCGATAATTGCGGACCGGGGATCCGGCGAAGGAAACGCCCAGCATCGACCCGACGCGGGGCGTTTGCACGGAAATGCCGCAATCCTTCGCGGCGTCTCGAAGGCCGCCCGACAGGCGTCGCCCGCCCTTCTCGAGTCCCGCGTGCACGCTGGGACGAAGGCGCCGGAGGGTGGCCAGGCCTGCGGCCATGGCGAGAGGGTTCCCGGCGAGGGTGCCCGCCTGGTAGACGGGCCCCATGGGAGAGACGAACTCCATGACGTCCCGACGACCTCCGTAGGCGCCGACGGGCAGACCATGACCCAGGATTTTCCCCAGGCACGTGAGGTCCGGCGCGACCCCGAACCGTTCCTGCGCGCCCCCTGGCGAGACCCGGAACCCGGTGATGACTTCGTCGAAGATCAGGAGGCTCCCGAAATCCCGCGAAATTCGGCGCAAGCCCTCCAGGAATCCGCGGGCCGGCGGGACGACGCCCATGTTGCCCGCGACCGGCTCGACGAGGATGGCGGCGACCGAGGGACCGTGACGTCGGAACAGGTCCTCAACCGAGGCGAGATCGTTGAACGTCGCCAGGAGCGTGTCCTGCACGGCTCCGGGCGGAACTCCCGCGGACCCGGGGAGGCCTGCGGCCGCGACCCCCGACCCCGCCTTCGCGAGCAGGGAATCGACGTGACCATGGTAGCCGCCCTCGAAGGCGACGATCTTGTTCCGCCCCGTGAAGCCCCGCGCGACCCGGATCGCGGACATCGTCGCCTCCGTGCCCGAGGTCACGAACCGCAGGAGGTCGATCGACGGGAAGCGTTTCTTCACCTCTTCTGCGAGGAGCACCTCCGCCTCGGTCGCAGCGCCGAAGCTCGTCCCCCGGGAGGCGGCGGATCGGACGGCCTGCACGACGGCGGGGTGCGCATGGCCGAGGATGAGCGCTCCCCACGAGAGGCAGTAGTCCATGTATCCTCGCCCGTCCGCATCGTGAATGCGCGGCCCTTTCCCGCGGACGATGAACCGGGGGGTGCCGCCGACCGCGCGGAACGCGCGGACCGGGCTGTCCACGCCCCCGACCAGGCTCTCCTGGGCTCGGGCGAAGAGCCTCTCCGACCTGGGCGCGGGCGGGCTCGTCTTGGCGAGGCCCATCTCAGTCTCCCAGGGCGTCGAGCATCGATTCCGGCTCCGACAGGATGCAGGTGAAGATTGGGGTCTCCTTCTCCGTGTACTTGCTCGCCTCGCTGGATCGAAGCTCCATGACCAGGTCGAGGAAATCGAGCGGATGGTCCGTCTCGAAGGAGAGGACGAACTCCTGATCGTCCAGTCCGAAGGAGTAGGCGGTGTGGATCCGGACGGACGGGTAGCGATGGCCGATCCGGATGTGGTCCCGCATGATCTCCTGCCGACGCTCGAAGGGGATCGAGTACCACTCCCGTTTCTTCGTGAACGGGTAGACGAAGAGGAATCGGCTCCCGACGGGCGCGGGCCTCGTCGTCGCGCCCTCCTGCCCCGCGTGGACGTGGCCTCCGATGTATTGGGACCGCTTGCTCGCGGCCAGGTACGCGTAGGTCGTGTCCAGGTAGGAACCCAAGTCCGTCGACGAAATCTGGCGGGCCATGTCTCGGAACGTCTCGATGTTCGGGTCGATCGACCAGATCATGAAGTCGACGTACGCCCGGATCCCCTGGAGGGAATAGCAGCGAAGGGTGACCTCGTCCTCCAGGTCGTGGAGGAGGGAAGCGAACTCCGCCTTCTGCTTCTTGCGGACGTCGGTGGGCAGGCGCCGCCATTCAGGGCGCACCTTGTAGAAGGTGTACTTCAAGAATTCTCGCGGTTCGGGGTCGCCTTCCTGCGGATCCTTGGACCGATCCTGTGCGGCCGCGTGATCCGTCATGTTCCTTGCTCTCGTTTCCACGTGGCTGCCTCCTTCGCGTAGTACGAGATCACGATATCCGCCCCGGCCCGACGCATCGCGGTAAGGGCCTCCTCGACGGCGGCGCGTTCGTCGATCCACCCGCGTCCCGCGGCCGCCTTGAAGAGGGAGTATTCGCCGCTGACGGAATAGGCCGCCAAGGGCGCATCGAACCGCTCCCGAGCCGCCCGGATTACGTCCAGGTAGGCGAGGGCGGGCTTCACCATGACGATGTCCGCCCCCTCCTCGAGGTCGAGGGCGATTTCCCTCATCGATTCGCGGAGGTTCGCGGGGTCCTTCTGGTAGGACCGTCGATCGCCGAACTGGGGGGCCGAGTCCGCCGCCTCGCGGAAGGGACCGTAGAAGGCGGACGCGTGCTTCGCCGAATAGGCCATGATGACGGTCTCCTCAAAGCCCTCGCGATCGAGGGCCGTGCGAATCGCCGCCACCTGGCCGTCCATCATCGCACTTGGGGCCACGACGTCGGCTCCGGCCCGAGCGTGGCTGACCGCGGCCGCGGCAAGGAGATCGTTCGTCGCATCGTTGTCGATCGTGCCTCCGCGGACCAGGCCGCAATGTCCGTGGTCCGTGAACGCGCACAGGCACACATCCGTCATGACCAGGAGGTCCGGCGTCCGTTCTTTGATCGTGCGGATCGCCCGCTGCACCACGCCATCGTCGGCGTAGGCTCCGCGGGCCTGAGGGTCCTTTCCCGCGGGAAGCCCGAAGAGGAGGACCGCGGCGACGTCGAGGTCGGCGAGCGCTTGGGCCTCGTCCGCGGCCTCTTCGATGGCCAGACGGCGGATCCCGGGCATCGACGGGATCGTGGCCTCCGTGCGAGGGTCTCCCTTCACGAAGAGGGGCTGGACGAGATGGCTCTCGTCCCAGGAGGCCTCGCGGACCAGGGATCGAAGCGCCGAGGTCCGCCGCAGGCGTCGGAGCCGCTGGCGAGGTTTCGGCAACTCACCCATGGGCTTCCACCCTCGCAAGGCTTTCCACGAGGCCGCGAACCGTGTGCTCACGTGCGACGATCGTCACTCGGAAGCCCAGGCGGTGCGCCTCGTCCGCGGTCACGGGCCCGATGCAGACGGCTTCCGCCTCCGTGCGCACGCGATCTTGGAGGTCGTTCGTCAAGAGGGCCACGAGGTTCCGCGCCGCGGAGGCGCTCGTGAGGACGACGAAATCGAACCGAGGCGTCGCCCGGATCGCGTCCAGATCTGGGGATGCGGGGAGCGCGTCGTAGGCCTCGACCTCGGTCACGTTCGCGCCGCGGCCCCGCAGTTCCTCCGCGAGGGATTTCCGCGCGAGTCGAGACCGCGGAAGGAGGATTTGCATGCCGCAGACATCGCCGACGGCATCCGGGATCGCGTCCGTGAGGAACTCGTCGGGCATCGCATGGACCGGAAGTCTGGCGGCCTCGAGCCTCGCCCTAGTCGCGGGCCCGACGGCCGCGATTTTGCCGTGGAACCGGGACAGGTCCACCTGCAGGGCTCGAGCCCGATCGACGATCGCATCGACGGCCCGGGCGCTCGTGAACACGACCCAATCGTTGGACGACCACCGCCGGATCGCGGCATCGAGGGCCGATGGGTCCGAGGGCGGTGCGAGCCGGACGGTTGGGCAGGGGACGACGGTGGCCCCTTGATCCCGCAGGGCCCGGGTCAAACGCGCCACGAGAGGGGCGGAGCCCGCGACGAGCACTGTGCGTCCCTCGAGACCCCGGACCGCCATCAAGCCCACTCCTCGACGATCTTGTCCGCGCCCCGATCCCGGAGCGCCTTCCATGCCTCCCCGGCGACGCGCGACCCATCCCTCGCAGCACCTTCGACCTTGGCCCGAACGATCTCGCGTCCGTCCGGCGAGGCGACGACGGCCCGAAGGGTGATCCGGTCTCCGTCGGAGGTCGCGAGGGCGCCGAAGGGAACGTTGCAGTCCCCGCCAACCCGGGTCGCGAGGTCTCGCTCCGCCTCGGTGGTCCGTCGCGCCGCCTCGTCGTCGATCGCGGCTAGGACTTGCAGGACCCGATCGTCCCCGGATCGGGCCTGGACGGCGAGGGCGCCCTGGCCCGGGGCGGGCGTCATCTCGTCCGGGGAAAAGGATTCGGTGATTCGATCCCCGAGGCGTAGGCGGGCCAGCCCGGCGGCCGCCAGGACGAGGGAGTCGAATTCCTTCCCGTCGAGCCGTCGAAGGCGCGTCCCCACGTTTCCATGGAGCTCGGACACCCGGGCGTGGGGCCAGAGGGCGAGGACCTGGGCTCGACGGCGGAGGCTGCTCGTCCCGATGCGGCCTTCCCCGGGCGCCCCGTCCCCGGAGCCCGCGCGCACGAGGACGTCCCCGGGGTCCGCCCGGGCAGGGATCGCGGCGAGGGTCAGGTCGGGGACCATTCTCGTGGGGAGATCCTTGAGGCTATGGACTGCGAAGTCGATCCGACGTTCCAGGAGGGCGTCTTCGATCCGCTTCGTGAAGGCGCGTTTCCCGTCGAGCGGCGTGCCGAGGTCCGATCGATATCCGGCATCCCCATGGGTCTCGATCGGGACGGTTTCGAAGCGGAGCCCGGGATGGACCGCCCGGAGGAGGGTGACTACCTCCTCGGTCTGTGCGAGGGCGAGGGGACTCCCGCGCGTACCCACGCGAAAGGCCTCCGCCATGTCAACGCCCTTCCGGCGACCGCAGCCGATGCACGAGCTCCGCCACGGTGGGGGCCGCGAGCTCCTCGGGGAGGGTCCGGAGCCACTCCGTAGGGGCATGGAGGAACCGATTGACGAGACGGCTGGCGAGCTTGTCGATCACGAGGCGCTCCTCGGGGGAGAGCCGCGGGAGCCGGCCGAACGCCCGATCGACCTCGTCCCGACGGGCCCTCTCGACGGCCTTGCGGAACCGGGCGACGTCCGGCTCCGGGCCGGGGGTGAGGAGCCGGAGGAGACGTCCCGTCTCCTCGCGGATTCGAGATTCCGCCTGCGCCCGTGCCGACGGGGGGAGGGGTTGCCATCCCCATGGCGCCAAGCCGTCGAGGTCGACGAGGGTGACTCCTTCCAGGAGACCGCACCCGGGGTCGATGTTGCGCGGGAAACCAAGGTCGATGAGCCAGAGCGGACGACCGGAGCGCTTCGCGATCGCGGGCCGGAGCCCGCGGGAAGTGATCAAGGGTTTCCGGCCAGAGGTCGCGGCGATGGCCACATCGGCGCGTGCCAAGGCCTCTCCGAGGCGATTGAGTCCCCCCGACTCCCCTCCGGTCGAGGTGCCGACGCCGCGGGCCTTCCGTGGGTTTCGGCCGAGCAGAGTCAGGGACCCCTTCCCCGCCAGCCCGTCGACGGCGAGGCGGGCCATCTTGCCCGTCCCGATCAGGACCACGTCCGGATTCGGGATCGGGATCGCCTGCTGGATGAAGCGGACCGCGGTCGCGCTTGCCGACGCTCCCCCGTCCGCCAAGCCCGCGTCGGCGCGGATTCGCCTCGCCGCCCGAGCGGCGTGGGCGAACAGGGAGGCGAGCCCGCTCTCCTTGTCCCAAGAGTTGGGTCTGGCCAAGGCGGCCCGACGCACCTGCGTGCCCACCTGGCCCTCTCCCTGGGCCATCGACTCGAACCCGCTCGCCACCCGCAGCAGGTGCTCGGCCGCCGCCTCATCCTCGAGGGAGTACAGATACGGAGAATCCCCCTTCAGGCGAAAGGCCTGGCAGATGGCCCGCGAAGCTCGGACGGCGGACCGGGTCGCCGCGTAGGCCTCGACCCGATTGCAGGTCGTCAACAGGAGGAGGTCATCCCATGGCGGTCGGGTTCCGCCGACGTGTCTCAAGCGACGGTAGGTCAGCCGGCGAGCGAGCGCCTCCCGCACGCCGATGGGACACGTGATGTGATCCGCGCCGACGAGGAGGAGATGGAGCCGGGAGACCGGCGCCATCCCCGAGGCGGTCCCCTCTTCCGCGAACTCCGCGAGACCCATGGAGCGGCCGCTCGACACGGGCGACGGAATAAGAACCTGTTGCCAGATTATTCACAAGGAAATGATAATTTTGTTGGGGCTCGGGCCTTACGAGAGGCCTTCCCTAGCCTGCAGGTCGTCCGTAAGGTCGGACCTCGTCTGCTGCCGAATCCCGGATTCATCCTTTGGCTTTCTCCGGAATTTATCCTTCAGCGCCATGAACACGAGCAGCATGAAGCCGGTGAGGAACATCGTATGGGCCGCCACGCCAAGCATGGTCGCCCAGAGAGGCACAGTCCTGGGGTCCACGTCAATCAACAGCGTCTGTAGGAAGTTCAGGACAGTCACCGGGTTGAAAGAACCGTCGATAGTCCCCTCGAACCCCGCAGATACCCAATGAAAAGCGAGGTCTAGGGAAAGCCCAACGGCTCCCACGATCGCCAGCCACCAGGAGCTGGATCCCGCTTCCGCTGTACCCATCTCGGGGTCATCACCCAGCGTAGTCATCTAACTATGGGGGCCTTCGGTGCCTGCGCCCGCCAGCATCCGGTCGGACCCCTAGGGCAGCATAGGGACGCGAGTTCCGAGTTATAGTTACTTGACTATAACTCTCCGCGAAGCCGAACCTACATGGTCTTGGCCTCGCATCGCCCGCCGATGATCCCCTTGGAGAACCCACCCGAAAACCCCTGCTTCGGCTGTGGCCCCGCGCATCCACGTGGATTGCACCTATCTTTCGCACGGGCCGAACGCGAAGATGGATCGGAGGAGATCCTCTGCGAGTACGCGCCGCAACCCGACGAAATCGGATGGCCGGGGCTCTTTCACATCGGACTCCTGTTCATGGTGATGATGGAGACGAGCTACTGGACCGCGCTCACGATCGGAGGGAAGGTCATGACGGTCTTCGGACCCGAAACGTTCGAAATGCTCCGGCTGCCGCGAGTCGGCCTTCCGTTCCGCTGTCGCGCGCGCGTCGCATCGGCGCTGCCGACGGGCGTCCGCATCGTCTGCAAGGCGGAGGGAGCGAACGGAAAATCCCAAGCGACCCTGGAAACGAATTGGCGGCCCGCGAGCCGGGTGGCGGTGCAGCGGGCCGGCATCTCCCTCCCGGCCTACTTGCTCGAGGACATGGAGCCATGACGGGCACTTCGGACCGGGAGCCCGGCGATCATCCCGCGGGCCACCACAAGTTCTTCGCACGGGCTGCCATAGGGATCCGGAGCGTGGCACGGCTCACCCAACGGGAGGGAGTCGGAGGATGAACACGGGAGGGGTTACAGGGCCCTCGTGGCGGGCGGCCGCCTTAGCGGATCCCGATGCCTGGTGGGAACGTGCAGCCGAGGAACTCCCGTGGTTCCGTCGATGGGACCGGGTGTTCGAATGGACCTTCCCCACGTTTCGTTGGTTCTTGGGCGCTCGGACGAACCTCGCCTACAACTGCCTCGATGCCCAGGTCCAGCGCGGACGGGGGGACAAGACGGCCCTGATCTACGTGAACGAGCGGGGCGAACAGAGCTCCTTCACCTACGCGCAGTTGACGGATCAGGTCAAGCGGGTCGCCGCCGCCCTCCGCGGGATCGGGATCCGACGTGGGGACCGGGTCACTCTCTACATGCCCACGTGCGCCGAGGCGGTCCTGACCATGCTGGCCGCCGTCCGCATCGGCGCGATCCACTCCGTCGTCTTCGCGGGATTCGGGGCCGGTGCCCTCGCGGATCGGGTCGAGGCCAGCGGTTCCCGATGCATCGTGACCGCCGACGTCGCCTATCGCAAAGGTCGGGACGTTCCCCTCAAGGGCATCGTCGATGCGGCCCTCGAGTCCGCCGGGACGGCGGTCGAGCACGTGGTGGTGTTGCGTCGGACCCCGATCGACGTCCCGTGGAACCGCGGACGAGACCTCGAATGGTCCGAGTTCTTGGAGGGCGGGAAGGGCCACGACGATCGCTTCGAGGAGATGGAGGCGAACGAGCCCGCGTTCATCCTCGCCACGTCCGGGACGACGGCAAAGCCGAAGCTTGCCGTGCATACCCACGGAGCGTACCCGGTGCACGTCCACGCGATGGGGCGCTGGTGTTTCGGCTTGAAGCCCGAGGACGTCTGGTGGTCCACCTCGGACATCGGCTGGGCCGTCGGACACAGCTACATCGTCTATGCGCCGCTCCTGACCGGATGCACGACGATCGCCTATGAGGGGGCGCTGGACCATCCGGGCCCGGAGACGGCGTGGCGGATCATCGAGCAGTTCCGCGTGACCGGGGTCTTCACCGCCCCGACCGCGGTCCGCCTCCTGATGCGCTACGGCGAGGGGCCCTCCCGGACGTTCGACCGGTCCTCCTTGGAGAGGGTCGTTTGCGCGGGAGAGGTGTTGAACGCCCCGGTCTGGGAGTGGCTCCAAAAACGCGTCTTGGAGGACCGGGTGCCCGTGATCGACCACATGTGGCAGACGGAGACCGGCGGTCCGGTCTTCGGCAACCCGTACGGCCTGGGCCTGATGCCCATCAAGCCCGGCTCCGCGGGGGTCGCGTTGCCCGGGATCGAGGCCGCGGTCGTTACCCAGGACGGGACGCCGTGCGGGCCCGGGGAGAAGGGGATCGTCGTGTTCAAGCGTCCCTTCCCGGGCCTCATCGCGAGCGTGTGGGGCGACCCCGAGCGGTATGGCCGCGAGTACTGGGGCCGGATCCCCGGGGTCTACTACACGGGGGATTCGGCCCACGTCGACGAGGACGGCTACATCTGGTTCGCGGGCCGCGCGGACGAGATCATCAAGATCGCGGCCCACCGAATCGGCACGATCGAGGTCGAGACCGCGTTCCTCAAGCATCCGGCGGTCACGGAAGCGGGCGTCACGGGGAGGCCCGATCCCGTCCGGGGCGAGGTCATCTCGGCCTTCGTGGCCCTGAAGCAGGGCTTCGAGCCGTCCGCGGAACTTCGACAGGAGCTGCTCGACACGGTGCGCCGGGAGCTCGGGCCCGTGGCGGTGATCGGCGAGGTCCATTTCGTCCATCAGCTGCCGAAGACCCGCAGCGGGAAGATCATGCGGCGGGTGTTCCGTGCGATCGTCCTGGACCGGGATCCGGGCGATATCAGCACGATCGAGGACGAGGGGTCCGTGGCGGAGGCCCGGCAGGCGTGGCAGGAGCTCCGAGCCGAGATGGCCGCATCATCCTCCGGCTCGCAGCTTGAATGATCCCCCGAGCCCCGTCCGCCCCGAGAGCGAGTCCCACGCGGGCGCGGGACCCCTTACTCCAGACCGCCTTTCTCCGCGCCCCGACGGAGGCCGAGCCTCCGGGAGACTCGAGACCGAATGGCGAAACTCGGGAAGGCGGGACGTCGACTCGTCGCCCCCGAACCCGCCGGATACCCCGCGGCCGCAGGTGCCTCCGCCTGTCGGGCTCGGACGATTTCGGTGGCCCGTACGAGCAAGCCCTCCGTCCCCTTGTCGCTCACCTTACGGCCAGGGATGCCTGCGACGGTCTGGTGCGGGGCCTCAAACGACCGGTCGACGACCGCGTTCGCCCCGATGGCCACATCGTCGCCGATGACGACCTCCCCAAAGAGCTTGGCCCCGGGGCCGACGTAGACGTTGTTCCCGATCTTGGCCGCCTTGTCCCCATACCGGACCTCGGACCCGATGCTCGTCCCCGCATGAATCCGGAAATTTTCGCCGATTTCGGCATACGGGCTAATCAGAATATTCCCGCGGTGCGCGATGCACAGCCCGGGCCCGATCGTGTTCGGGGAGATCGTGAAACCGAGCTTCTGGGACATCCAGTAGAATCGGGCGAGGAGGGTGAGCAGGTAGGCCCGGTGCAGCGGAGACCGCCTGCAGTTCATGTAGTACTCGATCTTCCGGAGCAGGCGCTGGAAGCGCCACGTGTCGTCGACCAATCGCGGCCGTTTACGGTCCTTACACAGGGCTACGCGGTCGGCCTCGAGGTAGAACTTGTAGTCCTCTTTCGATGATATCATTTCACGGAACCAACGGCAAAACGAGGCATCCCCCCATATGAGGCTTGCTACTCGCACCGAACACAGTTGGAGGCAGATATTCGGCCCATCGAACGTCCCTGCGAATCGGAATATCCTCCCGTGCCCGAGACGGGGCGGCCGGGTGGGGCGCGCCGTCCGGGGCTTTGCCAGCGCACCTCCTCGCGGCCTCATTATTGTGGAATGAGGAGCCTTTATGCGCGCAGCGCGAATCCGACCCGCCATGGCTTGGTCGAGCGTCCCTCGTGTCTACGAAGCCCGCCTGCTCCGAAGGAAGAACGTTGTCGGCGTCGGAATCGCGAGGAAGGTCGTGGGCGGCCGGCAGACGAATGAACCTTGCGTCGTGGTGTTCGTCGAACGGAAGGTCCCCAAGCCGAACCTCGACCGGAAGGACCTGATCCCGGACAGGATCGAGACGATGAAGACGGACGTCGTTGAAACGGGGCGGATCGTCGCGCTCCAATCGCGGACCGTGAAGACGGACGCCGTCGAGACGGGGCGGATCGTCGCGCTCCAATCGCGGACTGGACGCATCCGGCCGGCCCCCGGCGGGGTCAGTATCGGCCACTTCCGTATCACGGCCGGGACCCTGGGCGCCGTCGTGCGCCGCGGCGGCACGCGGGTGATCCTGAGCAACAACCACGTCCTCGCGAACTCGAACGACGGGCGCCGCGGGGACGCGATCCTCCAGCCGGGCCCCGTCGACGGCGGGACGTCGGCCGATCAAATCGCGACCTTGGAGGACTTCGTCAGGATCTCGTTCGACGGCTTCCTGGACCTCCTGTTGGGCCTGTTCGGCATCGTGCGACCCCCTCGCAACGTCGTGGATGCCGCGGTGGCGCGGCCGCTACGGGATTCGGATGTCTCGGATGAAATCCTCGGCATCGGACCTGTCTCAGGAATGGCTCCGGCGACCATCGACATGGCCGTACGCAAGAGCGGCCGGACGACGGGACTTACCCAGGGTCGCGTCACGGCGATCGCGGCGACGGTCCGGGTATCCTACGGGCTCACGCGCACCGCGCGGTTCCGAGACCAGATCGTGGCGACCGCGCTGTCGCAGGGCGGGGACAGCGGATCCCTCGTCGTGGACGTGAGCAGTCGGGCCGTGGGACTCCTCTTCGCGGGGAGCTCGAACACGACGATCCTCAATCCGATCCCCCAGGTCGCGTCGCAGCTGGGCCTGCAGTTCTAGGAGTCCGCAAGGGAAATAGCCGCGGCCGCCCATACGCGGGCCATCCCGACAGGAAGGGAGGATCCGGTCGACGTGACGACCATCGGCGGCGTGGAGGTGCGCGGCCCGATCGAGGGGCGCTCGAAGGAGGTGCTGACGCCGGAAGCCCTCGCGTTCCTGGCCTCCCTCCAGAGGGCCTTCAATCCCACCCGGATCGACCTCCTGAAGGCCCGGGCGAAGCGGCAGGAGGACCTACGCCGCGGGACCGCTCCCGATTTCCTCACCGAGACGAGGTCGGTCCGCGACGGCACCTGGCGTGTCGCCAAGGTCCCGGACGACCTCCAGGATCGCCGGGTCGAGATCACGGGCCCGGTCGAACGCAAGATGATGATCAACGCGTTGAACTCCGGCGCGAACGTCTTCATGGCGGATTTCGAGGACTCCCTCGCCCCGACGTGGTCGAACGTGGTGGGCGGCCAGGTCAACCTGAACGACGCCGTCCGGAGGACCATCCGGTTCGAGAGCCCGGACGGCAAGAGGTACGAGCTCCAGAGGAAGATCGCGACCCTCCTCGTCCGTCCACGAGGATGGCACCTCGAGGAGCAGCATCTCCTCGTCGACGGCCAGCAGGTGTCCGCGAGCCTCGCCGACTTTGCACTCTATTTCTTCCACAATGCGAAGGAGCTGCGGTCCCGTGGCACGGGTCCGTACTTCTACTTGCCCAAGATGGAGAGTCATCGGGAAGCCCGCCTCTGGAACGACGTCTTCCTGGCAGCCCAGAAGGCCCTCGGCCTCCCGAAGGGGACGATCAAAGCGACCGTCCTGATCGAGACAATCCTTGCGGCCTTCGAGATGGAGGAGATTCTCTACGAACTCCGAGATCACATCGCCGGGCTGAACGCGGGTCGCTGGGACTACATTTTCAGCATCATCAAGAAGTTCCGGCACCGTCCGGATTTCGTCCTGCCGGACCGGGTCCAAGTCACGATGACGGTCCCGTTCATGCGTGCGTACACGGAACTCCTCGTGAGGACGTGCCACCGACGCGGCGCCCATGCGATCGGCGGCATGGCGGCGTTCGTCCCGAGCCGCAAGGACCCGAAGGTCAACGAGGTCGCCCTCGCGAAGGTCCGGGAGGACAAGGTTCGGGAGGCGAGCGACGGCTTCGACGGCACCTGGGTGGCCCATCCGGACCTCGTGCCCGTGGCGAAGGAGGAATTCGATCGCGTCCTGGGCTCTCGGCCGAACCAGGTGTCGAAACTTCGGGAAGAGGTCTCCGTGACGGCAAAGCAACTGCTCGACATCCGGGTCCCGGGTGAGACGATCACGGAGGCCGGGCTCCGGAATGACATCAGCGTCGCATTGCAGTATCTGGAATCGTGGCTCCGCGGGACCGGCGCAGTGGCGATCTTCAACCTGATGGAAGACACCGCGACCGCGGAAATCGCCCGGTCCCAGGTGTGGCAATGGATTCACCATGGAGCCCGTCTGAAGGAGGGAGAGCCGGTCACCCGCGACCTCGTCCGGAGGCTGGAGGAAGAGGAACTGTCGAAGGTCCGTAAGGCGGTCGGGTCCGACGTGTATGCACAGGGTCGCTTCAACGACGCTCGGGACGTCTTCGAACAGGTGGCGCTCGGCGACGACTTCGTCGATTTTTTGACCTTTCCCGCGTATCAACGGATCGACTGACTCGTCTTCCTCCCGAAGTCGCGGAACGGCTCGAGAGGACGATAATCAAGTCCGCGACATTCGTGCCAGTTGGGCCCGTGACGAGGTGGTCCTTCAGGGCCTCAAAGAAGGCATATGAGTTGTTCTCGTCAAGGAATTGCTTCGGATCAAGGCCAAGAGCTCGTGCCCTGATCATGGTCTCTCCATCCACGATTGCCCCCGCCGCATCGGTATCCCCGTCGGCTCCGTCCGTGCCGAAGGAAAGGAGAACCGCCGCCTGACCTTCCAGGCTTTCGGCGGCAGATAGTGCGAGTTCCTGGTTGCGGCCCCCTCGGCCCGCGCCATGGACCGTCACGGTGGTCTCCCCTCCGGCGATTACCCCGATGGACGACGCCGCCGGATTCCATCGGAGGGCGTCAGAGACCAAGGCGGGGCCGACTTCCCGGGCTTCCCCCTGCAACGAGGTCGTCCAAATTCTCGCGGCGTAGCCACGTCGTTCAGCTTCTCCGCGCGCAGCCGAACAGGCCCGATCATTTCCGGCCGCGACGAACGCATGGACGCGACCCGAGCGGTCACGCCACGCCCCAGGACCCCCCGAAGCCTCGGCCAGTCTCTGACGAACTGAATCCGGCATCGTGTTCCATAGGTTCGCCCTACGGAGGATCTCTTCCGCCCGCGCGCCCCGCGATGACTCGGGCGCCGTCGGCCCCGACCCGATGTCCTCGATGGGGTCTCCGATGATGTCGGAAAGGATCAAGGTGACCACTCGACCTCCCCGACTCAAGGCGCGTTCTGCGAGGCGCCCTCCTTTGACCTCGGAAACGCCTTTTCGCACCTCGTTGATGTCCCGGATCGAGAGCCCGCTCCGAAGGAGCTCGGCATAGCAGGTCCTCAGGTCTCGAAGAGCCACGGGACTCGCCTCGAACATCGCGGACGCCCCGCCCGAGATCAGGGTGAGGAGGAGGTCATTGGGTCGGAGGCGGTCGACGAGGGCTATGGCCTCTCGGGCCGCCGCTAGGCTCTCCTCGCTCGGGAGGGGATGGGACCCCACGACGAGGTGCACGCCGTCCTGGCCCAAGGTCATCCCGGACTGATTCGTCACGACGAGGCCGGACGCGACGGGGAGAAGCCGCATCGCCTGCAAGGCCATCGGCACGGCCGCCTTGCCAACGGCGAGGAGATGAAGGGAGTCCGCTTGGAAAGGAAATCGTTCTCCCCGGACCTCGATCTCGGACCCCCGGACTCGTAGCACGTCCTTCACGACGCGTTCAGGCCGTACCGCATCGAGGCCGCGCGCCATGCACGAGAGCGCGTCGAGTCGCAGCCGACGTAGCTGGACATCGCGAACGTTCTCTCTAAGGCGGCGAAGCCTTTCCCACGGGATCTTTCGATTCTCGCCCTGCAAATCCGAATTCTTAGCAGACATCGGGTCCCTTCGACCTACAGCGGCGACAGACAGCCAGCACCTATGGTGAGCGTTCCGACTGCTGGAGAGCCGGAGCTCTCGCCCCGACCCGTCCGCCTCCGTGCTTCTCGGGTCGAAGGACCGGATCCTACCAGGTGACCAGTGCTTTTCCCGTGAACTCGCTGAACGCGAAATTGATGAAGAAGAACCCGAAGAACACCACGTTCAGCAAGAGGACAATGTACGACCACCACCGCAGACGCGCCACCTTCGGCAGCCTCCGGTTCAGGTAGATCACGGCAAAGGGCATGATCATCGACGGCAGGTTCGCGAAGTTCGCCGAAACCGTGATCAGCCGGAAGGGGGGCAGCAGGAACAGGAAGCCCGAAATCGCTCCCGCGAGGACGAGCAGGAACGGGTAATAGAACCGTCGGGGATCCTCGGTGAGCCGTCGGAACCGAGCGCTGATCGCGTGACCGCCGTCGACGACCTGCCGGGAGAGGAGATCGAATATGCCCAGCTGCGTGCTGAAGAGGATGAAGAAGCCGACGAGCAGGGCCCAGGTCCGAAGGAAGGGGCCGAACTGCAGCCCAAGCTGGTCCGCGGCGAAGGTCGGGATCGTGAGGTCCGTCGGCCTCACCCCGGACGTCTGGACGAGCTGGTAGACGATCATCGTCGGGAGCATCATGCCAAACACGGCGCCGACGAAGAACACGCCCCACTGGTCAATCAGCAGGTATCGCCACCAACGCTTCCACAGGCCGATGTTCTTCGGAGTCTCCGGGAACGTCAAGCCCGAGGGCAACACCTTCTCTTGCTTGCCGCCTATGGCACCCGCGATGTACCCGACTCGGTGACCCATCCCGTAGCCTTTGTCCCGATAGTAGTTAATGGCCACGTAGTTCAATCCGGCGGCGAGCGCGGTGAACCCCGCCAGAGCACCGAGAAGCGTCGCGCTCGTGCCCTTCGGCGGGGCGGCGGGGATCACGAGGGAGGCGAACGAGTTGCCCCATACCGCCGCGGGGACCACGACGATCGCGATGATCGTGACGGACACGAGGATGAAGACGACCATGATCCAGTTCGCGATCTCCAGGGTCCGAGAGATCTTCTTCCCGAACAGGGTGATGCCGAAGATGACGAAAAGGAGCAACACCCCCAGCTCCTTGACGATCACGAGCTCATTCGTCGTCCGCGCGCGGCCGAAGATGAGCGGGAACAAACTTTCGCCCGCGTTGGCGGCCCACCCGCCCCAGATGAAAGAGAGGTAGAAGAGGAACACGGCGAGGGGAGTCCACAAGAGGAAGCCGGGGGGCACGCGTCCGAAGGCGACCACGGGCGCCTCTCCGGTCGCGACCGTGAAGCGTCCGAGCTCGACGTTGTAGAAGACCTGAAGGAGCGCAGATGCGAGGACCACCCAACCAAGCCCGATGAAGCCTCCCGCGCCGCCGACCGTCCGAGGACCGACGAGCCATTCGCCGCTCCCGATCGAAATCCCGAGGGCAATCATGCTCGGACCCAGGACGTATCGGACGACCTTCCCGGGCGTGAGCTTCCCCTTGATTTCGAAGACCTCTTCCGGCGTCGGAAGGTCCTCCAGGGGCAAGGGCGGCCGACTCACCCCAATCTGCATCGTGCCCGTCACGGGAACCTCTTCCTCTTTCGCTGCGCCAACTTCTTCTTCCATCATGTTCCAAACCCCGGTCGGATGCTGACGCTAAGGGGGACCATACCCTGTCGAAGACGATTCGATCCAAGAACCGCCGAGAGGGCCAGACCCTCCTCCCCGTGACTTGGAATAGCACGAGGAGAGT
>DASQXV010000020.1:0-3078 GCA_035639595.1 Thermoplasmata archaeon
TCGATCTCCGCCTGGACGCCCTTCTTCTTGAGGTCGGCCACGGTCCCCTTCAGGTCGTTCGTCAGGAAGCCGATGCCCGTGATCCCGCCGATCATCTTCATCCGGGACTCGTACATCTCCGGCCCCCACTCGGGCTTGGGCTGCCACGGTGTCAGGGCGGCATCCGCGCCCCCCTGTGTCGCGCCGAGGGCCAGGTAGCCCCACTTCGGCAGGAAGGACCGGACCTTTAGCCCGATCTTCTTCGTATAGAACGCTCGTGTCGCCTTCAGGTCTTTCACGTAGATTTCGACGTCCGTCAAGGATAGTTTTGCCAAGGGAATTCCCCGCGCGGGCCCCGCATCGCTTCGGCTTCGTATAAAGGAACCGACCTCACGGGAACGTGACGACACAATCCTCGGGCCGCTTGTCCTCCCGCAGTCGGGAGAAAGACGGGGCCCGCATGTGCCGGTCCTTCGAGAACTCGAGGAAATGGACCTCGCAGACGATCTCCGGTTTCGTCCAGAACCCGACATGGGCGTCGATCTGGGGGACCTCGGGGAAGGGGCACTCCTCCTGCCGCAAGGGCACGAGCCGCTGGAACAACGACCGCCGGAGGGCTTCCGAGAAGCCCGTGCCGACGCGGCCCACGTGGACCAGCGTGCCCGAGTGGTACGCGCCGAGGATCAGGGATCCGAACGTGCCCTCCCGTTCCCCCTCCCCCGCCGTGATCCCCGCGATCACGCAGTCCAGGGCCGTCTTCTTCTTGATTTTGATCCAATCCCTGCTCCGCTTGCCCGGTTGGTACCGGGCCCCCTTCCGCTTCGCGATGATCCCTTCGAGACCTCGCGCGATCACCGCGTTGTAGTAGTCCACGCCGCGGGCCTCGACGTAGTCGCTCAGGACGACCCGGTCGTCCTCCTCGAGGACCTCCTTCAGGAGGGCCTTCCTCTCCATCTGCGGGAGCCCCATCACGTTGTCTGTGCCGAGGTAGAGGACGTCGAAGACGACATAGGTCGCGGGCAGCGTCTTGAGCAGGTACTCCTGATGGATGGACCCGCCGGGCCGCTCCCGCTCCTGGAGCTTCTCGAAGCTGGGTCGGCCGTCCCACATGACGACAATCTCGCCGTCGAGGATCGCGGGCTTCTTCGTCCGCACGCGGATGTCGGGATACCGCGCCTCGATGAACGACATCCGTCGATTGAGGAACCGCTGTTTTTCCCGCAGGAAGCAGATGGCCCGGGTCCCGTCCCATTTGAGCTCATAGATGTGGTCCTCGGAATCGAAGGGGGTCTCGCGGCTCTCCGCGAGCATCGGATGGATTAGGTGCGCGTACGGATCGAAGGACGGCATTCGACGAAGACCTCCGCGCCGATCGCGGGAACTCTCGTCCCCGGGGCCGGACGTGGCGATGGCGACGTGCGACAGGAAGCGCCTCCGTTGCTTATGCGTTGCCCCGGGGACTCGAGGGGCCGCGCGCGAGTGGACCCGCCACTCCCGTTCCCTGTCGTCCGTTTCTCGACGGCTCGCCGGTGATTCTCAAAAAGTATAACTAGAATGCGAGCGTCGGCTGCCGGGCATGCGGCGGCTCCCTCTAGGCCTCCCGCTATGGCTCATCGTCTCTGTCGTCGCGGTGCCCCTCATCGCGGCGTCGTTGTCCGAAACCCACGCGGTCGGAGGGGAACTCGTCCTTCCCACCGCGATCGCCCTCGAGGTCGTGTTCCTTTCTTCAGCGCTCCAACAAGCCCTGAAGCGAATCGAGGTCCTGAGGCACTTCGGCTTCGCCCTCTGGGAGCTCCACCAGGAGATGTCGGCCCACCTGGAGAACCTCGAGCGCCGGAAGGCCCTCGTCCGCCAAGGTGTCACGGGAGAGCCGAGGCCCGATGCGCTCCGATCCTGGTCCTCTTCCGTGGATCCGTTCCCCGATGACGCGTGGGAGCGTTTCCTGACCGTCGGCGGGTTGCATCGCCTACTCGACACGGCGCCGGACCAGGTCGCGGCGAACCTGTACCGCTATTACGACGGCGTGAGGACCTTCAACAACGAGGCGGCCCTGCGGGACCGGACGCTCGAGCGCCTGTTCAGTGTCACGGGTCCCGCGACGACAGGGATTTTCAAGTCCGTCCGTTCGAGCGACCAGCGCCTAGAGGCGTGGCTCGTCGAGGTCCCGTCCCGGCTCGCGGTCCTCATCCGAGACCTGCAACAGGTCCTTCAGGAACTCCGGGGCATCCGGGGGTTGAGCCTGACCATGGACGTCCAGGGCGATCTGAATGCGGTCCGGCGCCGCGAGGACGCGGCGTACGAACGGTGGAAGAGCCGACGCCGCGGGCTCCCGATGGCCCGCGCGAAGGCGGATTGGGACTGGCCGGCGCAGGACGATCCCGTGGAATGAGACGGGAGCCTCGCCGGGCCTCAAGGAGAAGGAAAAGGCTCAGCCGGCCTTCGCGGCCTGGAGACTGGCCTTGAGGGCGGCCATGAGGTCCTGGGTCGGCTTCGCCTCGACCTTCGTGACCGCGGGAATCTCCTTCCCCTCGACCTTCGCCTGGATGAGCTGCATGAGCGCGTCCCGATACCGGTCCCGGAACTTCGAGGGATCGAACTCCATTGTGAGGGCCTTGATCAGCTGCAAGGCGAGCTCGATCTCCGCGTCGGAGATGACCACCGGCTGGGTCGCGGGAAGGTCCGGGGGCGGCTTCACCTCGTCCTGATACATCAGGGTCGTAAGGACGAGCCCGCCGTCGAGGGGATTGATCGCGACGAGCTGCTCTTTCTTCCACAAGACCGCTCGGGCAATCGCGACCTTGCCGGTCCGCAGGAGGGCCTGCCGGAACAGCTCGAAGGGCTTGAGGCTGATCTCCTCAGGCCCGATGTAGTAGTTCCGCTCCCGCAGGATCGGGCTGATCTCCTGGGCCTCGACGAAGCCCGCGACCTCGAGGGCTTTGCTCGACTCCATCGGAACCGCGTCGAAGTCCTTGTCCGTCAGGATGACGTACTGGCCCTTCGCATACTCGTACCCTTTGACCATGTCCTTCGAGTCGACGGGCACATTGTCCTTTGGACAGACGTAGGGACGCTTGAGGGCGGTCATGCACGACGCGTGGA
>DASQXV010000021.1:0-10225 GCA_035639595.1 Thermoplasmata archaeon
ACGGTTTGTCTCTTCCAAAGGCAACCTTAAACAAGGTTGACCGGGTGTCCGGAGGTTGTGGAATGCCCGCACAATTCATTTGGCCCTGAGCAGTCATGGTCCTCCGATGAGCGGTCCGCCCCCATCGAACGTGCCTCCGGCCGGGCCTCCCCCTCCTCCGCCCTATCCCCCTGGCCCTCCCTATGGACCGTACTATCCCGGCTACCCGCCCCCTCCGCCGAGGAGCAACCTCGCCCTCATTTTGCTTATCGTCGTCGTCTTGCTCGTGGTAGGCTCCGCGGTCATGTCCGCCATCCTGTACGTGATGGTCTCCGGACTCATCCGGGCGCCGTCAAATGCCCCGATCATCCTGCTCGGTCGGGTCGACCAGACGGGCGGCAACGCCACGATCCCCATCCGGTCGGCATCCTCGATGGCGCCCGCCAATCTTCAGATGGTCCTGCAAGCGAACGGCTCCACCTCATCGGCGACGTCGCTCCCGCCACCGGATGGTTCCGTCCTCCTGGGCGTGGGAACCTATTCCCTTCGGGTCTTCTGGCTCGATGGCACGGGCGACGGGCTCGTCGGGGCCGGCGACGCGTTTCGGGTCACCGGCGACCTCGGGCCTCTCCCGCGCGCGACCTCGTTCACCTTCACCCTGCGCTTCCACGAGGGCACGAGCCAAGGCGACTCATCGACCGGTTGGTCCACGGCTTGAGTCCGGTCGTCGCAACGGCATCGGCCGACCGTCTGGATCGCGAACTCCCTACGGCCGCGCGGGAATCAGGTCCGGCGGGAATCCGAACCCGAGCTGGCCTGTCGTCGCATACCGATACAAGGCGGTGACGAGGATGCCCTGGGCCGCGGAGCCGAGGAGGGCGAGGACGAGCCAATACACGATGGCGATCCCGAGGCCGACGAGGAGGCCGTCCCCACCGCCGATCCACGCGCCAAGCAGGAGGAATAGGAGGGCGGGGAGCGCGAGGAGGACGAACACGGCGCCGAGGGTGATGTATCCGCCGAAGGCCTCGCCCCAGGTCTGCCGCAAGAGGGAACCGCTCCTCTTCACGGCGGCCCAGGGGCCCTTCTTCTCGAAGATCAGGACGGGGACGACGAAGTACGTCGCGATGTTCCATGCGGCCCCGGCGACGCCTGCGATCGCGCGGCCGATCCCGCCGAACCGTTCCGAGATGGCGCGCAGGACGAGGCCGACGGTCGCGCTGATCAGGGCCCAGCCCGCGATCCGGCGGACGTTCTCGCGGGCCGCCTTGAGCCCGTCGGCGATCGTCGGATCGCCGCCATTGAGCCGGATCATGGCGGCGCCGATGACCGCGGCGTTGAAGTAAATCGACACGAAGAATGTGAGGAAGTAGACGATCGCCAGGCCCACGTAGAAGGCCCAGGCCCCGAAGGGATCCTGCGGGGCAACGAGGAAGAACAGGGTGAGAAGGAAGACGGCCCAGACGGCGACGGAAATGAGGAGGGCGAGGAACGGGAGGAGGACGAGCCCCTTTTCCTTCCGCAGGACGCCGAGGCTCACCTTCGTGAGCCGCCAGCCGATCCGAAGTCGCTGGAAGAATCCAGGCCTCCGCCCCATCGGCGCGAAGGGACCCGACCCGCTGGATGGCGGGACCGTCGGAGAGGGAGACCACGTGGGAATCCGGCCGCGGATTCGGACGGGAGTACATCAAGACATCGCCCGGATCCCGCGTCCTCGGGAACGGCCCGCGGCGAGAAGCGGCGAACAACGATTCAAGGGCCGAATGTGTCTCCACGCACTCTCGCGCGACGTTGCGCATGACGAGAAACTTCTTATGACGTCCTCGGTTACGCCGCGCCGTCGGACCCACCGTGAAACGTTCCTCGCGTGCGTGGAAGAAGCGCGGCAAGATGCGCTGGAAGTGGCGAAAGAAGCGGATGCGCCGTCGCAAGCGGGAACAGAAGATGCGGCAACGATAAGGGCCGCGGGTCCTTCCCACCGCTGAGAATTGGGGGCTCGCCTTTCAAGCCGTCGGCGGGGGTTCGGGCCGCGCATGGCGGGGGACTCGCTCATCGGGCAATACGCCCGCCTCGTGATCGAGGACGGCACGGGTCCCCTGCGCAAAGGGCTCACCCTCGCGTGCCGAGTCGTCGGCCTCTCCGTGCTCGTCCCGTCGGATGGGATGTCCGCGATCCGAGGAGAGGTCGTCTCGAACGACATCGACGGTCCGCTGCCATCCGAGCTCGTCCGAGGGTCGCTGATCATCACGCCGGAGGACCCCGAAGTGTCGGAAGCAGGGATCCTCCAAGGGGCCACGTTCCGCGCGAAGCTCGGCTTCCTCACGCTGGCCGGGGAGATCGTCGCGACGGGAGAAGGCGCCCTGGTCCGGATCTCCGAAGAGCTTCCCTACGACCGCCCGTGCCCAGGCTGCATGGGCTGGAAGATGTGCGAGGATTGCGCAGGGACCGGAGAACTGGGGACCGCGGCGTGCCCGTACTGTGAAGGAAGCGGCGTGTGCATGCGATGCGAGGGGATCGGCTCCGTGATCGAGCCGTTCTAGCGACGAATCGCCTCGAACCTCGACCGTTACACTCGGGCAAAGATACTTACCGGATTCCCGTGATAGTCCTTATCATGGCCGGAGACCGGTTCACGCCCGGATTCGCCTTCAAGCTCGCGGGGATCGGGATCCTGCTCATCAGCGGCGCGATCGAGGCCACGTTCGTGCTGCTGCCCACCCTGAAGGCGGAGGCGACCTACGGCGCGACGGACCTCGTCCGGCTCTCCGCCGTCCCATGGGGCCTCGGACTCCTCTTCATCGGATACGGGCTTGACCATCCGGAGGTCCTTTGGGCCCCGCGGCACCGGGGCCGTATCCTCGCGACGTTCCTCCTCTTCGCGGACGGTGGGCTCCACATCCTGGCCATCGGCGAGCATGTGGATTCGGCGGTCGCCGCCCTCTTCATCCTCCTCGCGCCCCTCGAGTTCATCGGAGCGTTCACAATCATGCGGACCCCGAGGCCGGTCCTGTGGGCTTGGCTCCTCCTCGCGGTCGGCCTCATCGCCCTCTACGCCGCGTCCCGGTTGGTCGCGCTCCCTCTCGTCAGCCAGTCCTACGCCGTTACCCCGCTCGGAATCATATCGAAGTCGATCGAGGGGCTCCTCGTCGTCGCGCTGGCCCGGGAGCTTTGGATGACGTCGACGTACCGCTTGCGTCGCGTGGCCCTTCCCACGACGCAAACTTAGATATCCCTCCCGTTCTTCCGCGACTCCGGAGACCCATGGGGACGTAGTTTAGCCTGGTAGAATTACGGGCTCCAGTCATGGGTTTGATGGCGAACGGGTTTGCTGATTCCGGTGATGACAGACTGGAGCGCTGACCCGTGATTCGCACAACACACGCGTGGGTCGCTCCCCGCGTGGGAGAAACCCGTCGATCAGGGTTCAAATCCCTGCGTCCCCATCCCTTCTCCGTAAAATAAGGAGAAATTGGGCAAGGATTTCCAATCGCGGCCGTCCGGGCTTCCCTTCCTTCTGCCGTCCATGTCCCCTCATGCAGGCCGCGAAGGCCCGGCCCTTCCCCATTCGAGCCTTTCGACTCCGAATCACCGGGGGGGCAGGGCTTGCCCGTTTGCAATCATCCTTGATAGCAACAATCGAATTCGAAACGAAACGGAAGCTCTAAATTGCGTCCATCGAATGTATTCCCTAGTACTATGGGCGGGGGAGGGCGAGGACAGCACGTAGCTTGCGTCATGCTGTTAGCTGTCACCGGCATCCTCATCCTCGCGGCTTGCGCTCCCCGGAATTTGCCCGACCGTGCGTCTCCCCCCGTCCGCGAGGCTTCAGCGGCATCGGGCAACTACTTCGATTACGTTGTCATCATCGTCATGGAGAACCACGCGATCTGCGACATCCTGACCTACTGTGGCGGCGCTGCGGCGTATGAGACGCAGCTCGCGAACGAATCCGGGCTCGCGACAAACTACCAAGCGTGCGGTGGCCGCAGCCTCGCGAACTATCTCTGTCTGACGGGAGCGTCTACCTTCGGATGTCTAAGCAACGCGGATCCGAACTCGGACGCCTGCACCCAACTCGCATGGGAATCGCCGAATATCGTGGATCGCTTGGCCGATGCCGGGTTGACGTGGAAGGCGTACCTCGAGAACATGACGTCCGACTGTCACAGTCCTCCGGGCGACGGCTATGTCTTCCGTCACAATCCGTTCGTCTACTACGGAAGTATCGTGACGAACGCGACCCGGTGCGCTCGGGTCGTCCCGGCCGGCACGGACGACAGCGCCCTCCTGACCGATCTCGAGTCCGCGTCGAGCGCCTCGAACTACATGTGGCTCACGCCGAACCTTTGCAACGACATGGATGATTGCCCGCTCGCCGTCGGCGATGCGTACCTCTCGACCCTCGTCCCGAAGATCCTGCAGAGCCCGGTGTTCACCACGGAACGGGCGGCCCTCTTCATCACGTTCGAGGATGACGCGCACGGCAAGGGCGCACCGAATCTCTACACGGTCTGGTCCGGGCCCGTGGCGAAGGTCGGCTACACGTCCGCGGTGGCGTACAACCATTTCTCGCTGCTTTCGACACTCGAAGTGAACTGGAATCTCGCACCGTTGAACACGAACGACTCGGAAGCGGCGGCCATGACGGAGTTCTTCACCGGCACGGAGCCGAATTTCTCGCTCTCCGCCTATCCGTGGAGCGTCTCGTTCCTCGAAGGAGGTAGCGCGAACTCCACGATCAGCCTTCAGGCGCGCAACGGGTTCAATGGGAGTGTCGCGTTAACGGCGAGCTCGAATTCGTCCGGCGTCAGCGCGGTTTGCTCGCCGGCCTCGATCCAGGGTAGCGAAACGTCCACCTGTACCCTCGCGGGTTCCGCGGCAGGATCCTTCCGTGTCACCGTCTCCGGGAGTAACGGGTCCCTCGTGAACACCGTTACGATTGACGTCCAAGTGATTGCGCCTCTCGCGGCGAAGTTCACCTTCTCGCCCGCGAGTCCGTTCGCGGGCCGACCCGTGCAGTTCAACGGGTGGGCCGCGGGAGGGCTCAGCCCGTTCAATTACGCATGGGCGTTCGGGGACGGAACGACCGCGTCGGAACCGCGGCCTAGCCACGTGTTTTCGGCCAACGGGACCTACTCGGTCGCGCTGACCATCCAGGATGCGAGTGGCCAGACCGCGAACACGAGCCAGGTCGTCGGCGTGGCTCAACGGACTCCCTCCGTGGCGACCGGAGTCGCCACCGACGTCCAGGATGTCCGCGCGACCCTGAACGGACAGCTTTACTATCTCGGGGAAGCGAACGAAACCCTGGTCGGGTTCCACTACGGGACCGATCCGAACCTCATCAATTCCACGAACTGGACCGCGGCGCGGGCCATTGCTCCGCAGCTCTACTCCGCCCAGGTGACCGGGCTAACCGTGAACACGACCTACTACTTCGAAGCCTGGGCGTCGGGAAGCGGATTCGCGACCGGACGGATCGCGAGTTTCATCACGTTGGCCTCTCCTCCTCCTCTCGTTGTCCCGACCGCGACCCTCCAGGTGCAAGGCACGTTGGGGAGGAACGGCTGGTACGTCTCCAACGTGACGGTCGCGCTGACCGCGTCGGCTCCCCGCGGGCTGCCCGCGTGGACGAACGTCGCCGTCGACGGCGGCGGTTGGGTCAACTACAGCGCGCCGCTTACTCTCCACGACGGCCGCCATAGCCTCGAGTACTACGCGTTCCTGGGGAAAGGCGGCCTTGCGGAACCACACCGATTTGCGAACATCAGCGTGGACACGACGCCGCCTGAGTTGAGCATCCAGGGTTCCGGGGAAATCGTCACCCAGTCCTCCTTCACGATCGCTTGGACCGGCTCCGACAGCGGCTCGGGCATCCTAGCCTACGAGGTCCAGCTCGACGGGGGATCGTTCCAATCGATTGGGACCTCGACATCCTTGACCTTGAACCTGGAAGATGGCGCGCACACCATCACGGTGCGCGCGACCGACGTCGCTGGGAACGTGAAGGCGCAGACGAAAGCGCTCACCATCGATACGAACCCGTTCAGCCCGAGAGGGCCGTTCGCGGGCTTGCCTCTCTATCTCCTCCTTTTCGCGGTGGCGGTCGCCGTTGGTCTTCTCCGGCTCCGCCGCCAACGCAAGGGACGGCGCACGCCACCGGACCCTTGGAAGCTGTAGTGACTTAGCCGTCGCTCCCTGTTGAAGATGAACGAGCTTGAGGGGCCGCGCTGTTCGCTTCGTCTCCCTGCCGATACCGCGCGAGGCGTGCCGGCTTCGCCGCACATTAGCCGTGACTGAGGCCCCGACGCGGCGCCGCGCCCACCGAGGAGCTGACCATCGGGCGTCCGAGGACGCTCGCCGTGGCGGTCAAGAAGCCCTGCGTCCCCACTAAGCCGCCCGAAAGGGGGCGGGCACCTTTGCGGCACTCTCTTCCGCTGTGTCGGATTACCGCTCATAGGGGTTGCTTCACGAAATTCTTACGAGGCTCCTTGGTTTACTGTTGATTCACGCCTGCACCCTCGGACAAACCCTACTACTTCTATGGCGAACGCGGGGTCTTCAAACTCGCAAACCCTCAAAACATGCGGGACGTGGTCATCATCGCGATGCGTCGGGGCTCCGTTCGCCTCCTGAAGCCGCCGTCTAACTTGTGGAGCCTTCGGAGACAGATAGGCGCGGCCGGGACGGCCCTTGGGTCGTTGATCGCCTACCTCACCCTCGGACCTTTTGAATCGCTCGGCGCGAGTTTCGCCTTCAGCGTCTTCGAGTCGTTCGTCCTCCTGCTCATCGTCGTCAGCGTCGTCGTCACGGTGGAGGAGAGGCTCTTCTGGCCCTGCGTCGCACGCCAGACGCGCGACACTGGCCTCGAAATCCACATTCAGCGTGTTGAGTACCGTCGCTTCTACCACCCGGTCGTTGCGTCCGCAGGGGGCCGTCCATTCCAGTTGACGATTGGCGGCCTGCCGAGACGGATTCGACGTGCGGTAGCGCTTGCCGCTGGCGGGGCTGGCGCGCGAGCCTAGAGCGCACGCAGGGGCTCCGCCTCCCGATGCGATCTGGGAACCGAACGTCCAGACCTTTATGAAGCAGGACCGTCTCGAAACCGATCCGGATGGCGACGGCGAAGTGTCCCGTCTGCGGCGTCACGGTCAACCTGGAGAACCTGGATAGGCACGTTCGGGACCGGCATCCCCGCGCGAAGGTCGACCTCGACCAGACCCTGACGCAGGCGGAGCGCGAGGCGCTCACCGCGACGCGAGCCGCTCGCCGGCCGGCGATGACCCGACGGGGCAAGCGCCTGGTCGCCGTCGCGGCCATCGCCCTGGCGGCCGTCGTCCTCGTGATTGCGCTCAACCCCTTCGGAAACGCCGGCATCGCGCCCGGCCAGACCGCCCCGGACTTCACGTTGCCTCGATCCGACGGAGGCTCCCTGACCCTCTCCGCCCTCCGGGGTCACCCGGCCTTCCTCGAGTTCATGGACATCGACTGCCCCCATTGCATCAACGCGGCGAGCCAAGTCCTCCCGACCCTGTACCAGAATTACGGGTCTCGGGTCAACTTCGTGAGCGTTGACATTAACTTCCTCGGAGCCGCCGATACGGCGGACCGGATCGAGGCTTTCAAGGCCCAGTACGGGACGAACTGGCCCCACGTCATGGACGACGGATCGGCCGCGAGGTCGTACGGGGTCGCCAGCACTCCGACGTGCTACGTGCTCGACGCGAACGGCCGCGTCGTCGTGTCCTTCGTCGGCGAGCAAACCTATGCCACGTTCGCGGCAGGGCTGGACCGCGCGCTCGGGGGTTGATGTGGGCCGCGAGTCCTTCTCCCGCGGGGACCGCCTCCTCCTCATCGTGGTTCTCGCCGTGGCCGGGCTCGCCGTCTCCGCGGTCCTCGCCGGGCAATGGTACCAGGGCGCTTCGGCGACCTGGTGCGACCTCTCCTCCTACTTCAGCTGCTCCCGGGTCCGGGAGAGTCCGTACGCCGCGGTCGGCGGCGTCCCGACCGCGTTCCTCGGCGTGACGGGCTTCGGAATCCTCGCGGCCCTCGCCCTCCTCGCGCTCCGAGGCCGGGATCGGATCGGTCCTTGGCCCGTCGATCGTTGGATTGTCGCCTTCGGGCTCATCGGCGCGGGCCTCGCAGCCGGGCTCACCGCAATCGAAATTTTCGTGATCGAAGCCCTCTGCATCCTGTGCCTCGCCGGATTTCTGTTGGACCTCGCGATCCTCGCGACCGCGACCCTGGCAAGATCAAGGGGGTAGCGAGGGTTTATCGAGGAGCCGTTCCTCCGGCGGTCAGAGGCGTTCGATGCAGGTGGACCCGGGCCGATTCCTCAGAATGATCGCGGTGCTCGGAGCGATCTGCTCCTACGCCACGATCGTCCTCGGGGGCACGGTCCGGGGAATGGACGCGGGCCTGGCGTGTCCGGACTGGCCCCTCTGCCACGGATCCATCGTCCCGAATCTGGCGGATCCCCTCGTCGCGGTGGAGTACGCGCATCGCCTCGCCGCGGCCCTGACGAGCCTCTTCCTCCTCCTCACCTTTCTGGTCTGCGCCCTCTGGTTCCGGGCGGACTTGTGGCTCCTGTCGTTGTCCTTCGCGGCCCTCGCCATCCTCGCGACGCAGGTGGTCTTCGGCGCCTTGACGATCACAAGTAGCCTGGACTGGGTCATCGTCACGGTCCACCTCGCCCTCGGGACGGCCACCTTTGCGACGGCCCTCATCGTCGCCTTGCTCTCCCTCCTGCGGCTCCCGCCGCGTCCCGTGGTGGAGCCATCACGCGATTGACCAGCGTCACGGGCGCCGACGGGCCGCGCGCATGGCCCTTACCTGGTAGACGGCGGCGAAAACGAGGACTCCGGCGAGGGCCACCAGCAGGACCCCAGGGACGATTCCGACGCCGAGGCCGCTGGGCGGAGGCGACGCCGGACCGAGGATCGTGATCGTACCCACCATCTTCGTCGGATGGAACTCGCATCGATATGTGAAATGGCCTGTGCGCGTCGCGTTGAAGGAGAAGACTACGCTCTTCGGGTCAGTCGGACCGCCAAAGGTCTTCGAGGTCGGCTCATTATTCGGATCCGGCTGGGTGCTGTTGTCGTAGTCGATAAACCAGTTGTGCGAGTTCCCGGAGTCATTCGCGAGCAGGGTGAGCGTGACGTGAGCATTCTCGCCAACTAGAATCGACGGGCCCGGGACAGAGATCGTCGCGTTGGAGAGGCCCCATCCGCGGGTCGAGGAGCCCACCAGGGTCGCACTCATCGGCCTGCCCTTTGGGCGCACCTGGACCATGCCCCACATGGAAGGCCGATGGAAGCCGCAGCGGTACGTCCAGTTCCCGGCTTGGTCCGCGGCGAAGGAGAAGGTGATGTTCTTCGGATCCCCCGGACCGTTGAAGTTCGGAGACGCGGGCTCCCCCGGGTCCGCCTGCGAGTTGTTGTTGAAGTCCAGGAACCAGTTGTGTTGAGACGTGTCCGTGCCGGTCAGATCGAGGGAGACCTCATCGCCTAGGTACAGCGAGAGGATCGGGCCGGGCTTCGTCAACGACGCACTCGTGAAACCCCACCCCGCGACGGCGTTACCGAAGAGGGTGAAGTTTACCCGCGGGGAAATCGTCGCCACCGCTTCGGGGGAAGGTCCTTGCGGGGAAGCGGTGGCTCCCGCGATCGGTCCGGACGAGAGGACCAGGAGTGCAACGGCGATCATGACTCCCGCGGCGCGCCTCATGGTGACCTCGCTCATGGACCTAGCAGGAAGCGCCACAAGGTAGAACGTGCACCATCGAGAGCATCGATGCGTGTCGAAGCCCGCAGAACTCGGCGCAGTGGATTACGAAATTCCCTGCCTGGAGCGGCGTGAACGAGTCGACGTTCTCATGGCCCGGGATCACGTCTCTCTTCAGGTCGAAATCCGGGATGTAGAACGAGTGCGCGACGTCGATCGAATGGAGGACCACTTTGACGACTTGGCCCACCTGCACCGTGAGGACGGACTGGTTGTCGATGACGGTCCCGTTCCTGCTGTACACCAACTTGAAGGACCACGCCCATTGCTGCGCGGTCACGTACACGGTCACATCGGGGTTCGACGGAAAGGCGTCTGTCTTGATGAGGGTCTGGTAGGCGAAGACCCCGACGATGAGCAGGATGATCGCGGGAATGACGGTCCACGCCGTCTCGAGCTTGCGGTCGTGCGTCTTCGCGTTCACGGGTCCCGCCGTGTGGCCGGGCCGGACGCGGTATTT
>DASQXV010000022.1:0-27827 GCA_035639595.1 Thermoplasmata archaeon
TTCGTGCCCCGCCTCTTCGACGCCCGAATCTCGAAGATCGACCAGGATGTCATCTTGGCGATCGACGCCTCCGGCTCGATGACCTGCTGCCCATCCCCCGGGAACGATCCCAGCCGACTTCGGATCGCCGGCGCGAAGGACTACGTGAGCCACCTGACCTATCCCGACCGAGTCGCGGTCGTCGGCTTCGACTCCGCGGCCCATCTCACGAAGATCGGCTGCGGCACGCCGCCGAATGCCTACACGGCGCACCACCTCTTCACCCCCGGTCACTACGGTCCCAACTACTCCGAGGTTTGGTCGGATCTCGACTGCATCGGCTCGGCGGACGGCACGAACTACGGGGCCGCCCTCCAGGTCGCGAACGACGAACTCATCACGAATGGAGACCCGAAGCACGCGTGGGCGGTCATCCTCCTGACGGATGGCTACAACACATGCTGCCCCGACCAGGCCGCCGGCGACGCCCAGGCCCTGTCCGAGGCGCGGCGCGCCGCGGCCCGCGGGATCGTCGTCTTCACGATCGGCTTGGGTTCCGGGGTGGACACCAACATGCTCACCCAGATCGCGTCGATCACCGGCGGCACCTACTACGCGGCGCCGGACGCCACGGCGATCCGGTACATCTACTTCGAGATCGCGATGCACTTCAAGGGATCCATCACGTGCGGCACGCTGACCGCGAGCAACCCGATGGGCGGGTCGCTGAGCCTGACCTTGGCGAATCGCCAGTATCCCAGCCAGACCGTCCGCATCGAGTCCAGCGGGGTTTCCGTGGCGCAGCCGAACGGCGGCGTGGTCCATGAAGGCATCCCGGTCGTCGTGGAGCCGAGCGGCCTCGGGACGGCCACCCTGCGGCTCACCCAGCTTTCCTTCGTCGGTCCATCCTATTCCGCCTCCGGGACGGACTACCAGTTCCTGTCGGGACAGTTCCTCGGGGCGACGGTCGAGGACACGATCATCACCCGCCCGAACCTCGCGGTCGAGAGCATGGAAGTGACGAACGTCTCCCTCTTCGTCAAGTACTGGGGGGACAAGGGCTTCGCGACGCCGGGCGCCGTATCCGGGGTCCAAGGGATCCTCGGCCAGGCGTCCGCGAAACTCACCTGGGGCGACGCGAACATGACCGCGAGGGACCCGACGAAGGCGAAGTTCAATGTGGACAGCGCGCAATCGTCGCTCTCCGCCGCGGCCCTCCGAGTCAGCCAGGAGGTGACCGCCGGGAACATGGACCCCGCGCTGGGCAATGCGACGAACAACGACATCATCCGCATCGGCTGCGCGTTGGACCAATTCAAGAACTGGTGGGAGGGCGTGACCTTCTCGATCCAGACCCCGAACGCCGCGGCCTGGGCCGTCTGGTTCAACGACACCTTCGGCTTCGCGGGCGTCCCGCTCTCCTACGGGACCGCCGGGGACCAGGTCATCCTCACGATCCGAGCCGTCGACCGATTCGTCCTGACGGAACGCACGATCTCCGTGGGCTTCAACTGAGATCTCCGTCCGATCGGGGACCGCCGAGGCACCCATCCGTCCGCGTGGTTCACGCCGGCCTTTCGACGATTGTCGCGACACCCATCCCGAATCCGATGCACAGGGTCGCGAGCCCGTATCGGAGGTCCTGACGCTCCATCTCATGGACCAAGGTCGTGATGAGCCGCGCGCCGCTCATCCCAAGGGGGTGGCCCAAGGCGATCGCCCCGCCGTTCACGTTCAGCCGCCCGTCCTCGAACCCGATCGTGTCCCGCGTGGCGATCGGCACGGAGGCGAAGGCCTCGTTGACCTCCCACAGGTCGATCTCGTCGGCCTTCAGGTCGGCGCGGGCCAGCGCCTTCCGGATCGCCGGGATCGTCCCGTCGAGCATGATCGTCGGGTTCGTCCCTGCGACCCCGGTCGCGACGACCCGCGCGCGCGGCTCCAGGCCCAGCTCCTTCGCGGTCTCCGGGTTCGTCACGAGGATCGCACAGGACCCGTCGTTGATCCCGCTCGAGTTGCCCGCCGTGATCCGTCCGTCCGACTTGAAGGCGGGCGGCAGGGAGGCGAGCTTCTCCAGGGACGTGTTCCTCCGCGGATGCTCGTCCGTGTCGAACATCCGCTTCTGCCCGCCCTCATCGAGGACCGGGACGGGCTCGATCTCCCGCTTGAAGCGCCCCTCGTCGATCGCGCGGATCGCCTTCCGATGGGACCAGAGGGAGTACTCGTCCATCTGCCCCCGCGTGATGTGGTACTTGTCCGCGACCAGGTCCGCCGAAATCCCCTGGGGCACGATCTCGTACTTCTCCAGGAGCTTGGGGCTCAACGCGCCGCCGTCGGAGGAGATCGGCACGCGGGACATCGATTCGACACCCGCCGCGACGACGACGTCGGCCTGGCGGGTCATGACCTCCATCGAGGCGAAGTTGAACGCCTGGAGACCGGAGGCGCACATCCGGTTCACGCTCGTGCCCGGGACGGATTCCGGGAAGCCCGCGATCAGGGGTGCGAGGCGGCCGATGTTCATCCCCTGCTCATCGATCTGCGTCACGCATCCCATGACGACGTCGTCGATGCGCTTCGGGTCCACCCCGGTCCGCTCGACGAGGGCCCGGAGGGTGAACGCGGCCAGGTCGTCCGGCCGCCAGTCCTTGAGGGCCCCGCCGCGTCTCCCGATCGGGGTCCGCACGGCTCCGACGATGACCGCATCCGGCATAGGACCGCTCTCGTCGATTCCATGCCCTGCGCGGCATAAGAACGTTTACTACGCGGAAGGCCGGCCGAGGTTTGGCGTGGACTCAAGTGGGCGTACCTCTAAGTGGAGGTATGCGCCGCGACGAGGGCCTCGATCCTCGCCGCCGTCGTGCGGACTCCCCCTCCGCCCTCCGGTGGTAGGCGGCCATCCGACGGAGGAGATCGGATCTCGCCTTCTCCGAATCGACCCGGCCGACGTAGTCCTCCTTCCTCGTGGAATGGCCATTGTCCCGTTCGTAGTGCCAGAAGTAGAAGTACCGCCGTCCGTCGAAGTCCCGCACCCGGGCGCCGCAGCCGATCTCCATTTCATACCTCTAAGTAGAGGTATGCCGGCCGAGGGCTTCGTCCTTCCCGGGGGAGGTGGGTGAAAGAGTTCTGGTCAGGCTCATGCCCTGGGAAGGTTCAAGCCGCGCGCCTGAATGCCGCGGGGGTTGGTCGCCCCGCTCGAGGACGTCCTGGTCCTGGACTTCACTCGCCTCCTCCCGGGCCCGTTCTGCACACAGCTCCTCGCGAACCTCGGCGCGG
The DNA here is from genome assembly GCA_035639595.1 of Thermoplasmata archaeon. Classification (GTDB taxonomy): domain Archaea; phylum Thermoplasmatota; class Thermoplasmata; order RBG-16-68-12; family RBG-16-68-12; genus RBG-16-68-12. Next base: position 3,253 of record DASQXV010000022.1, read on the forward strand.
ATGTCATCAAGATCGAGGAGCCCAGGGTGGGCGACTACATGCGCGCCGTCCCCCCGCTCGTCCACGACGTCTCCTACCCGTTCCTCATGGTGAACCGCGGGAAGCGGTCCCTCGCGGTCGACCTGAAGACGCCGGAAGGACAGGAGGTCGTCCGAAAGCTCGCCCGCCGCGCCGACGTCGTCGTGGAACAGTTCCGGCCGGGGGTCATGGGCCGCCTCGGGATGGACTACGACGGCCTCGCGATGATGAATCCGAAGCTCGTGTACTGCGCCTTCTCCGGATACGGTCAGACCGGGCCGTACCGAGACTTTCCGGGGCACGACCTGAACTTCGAGGCCCTCGCGGGAATCCTCTCCGTGACGGGGACGAAGGACCGTCCGCGGCCCGCGATCCCGGGAGTGCCGATCGCGGACCTCGCGAGCGGCTTCAACGCGGCCCTCGCGATCCTCGCCTCCCTCCGCGTCCGCGACCGGACGGGACGAGGCGAGTACCTCGACGTGTCCATCCACGACACCGCGGTCTCCCTCTTGGTCCTCGGGCTCGCCCGGTACTTCGCGACCGGGGAGGAGCCCGTCGCCGGCGAGACCCTGATCACGGGGACCTTCCCCTTCTATGCGCTGTACGAGACGAAGGACGGCCGCTGGCTGTCCGTCGCCGCGGTCGAGCCGAAATTCTGGGCCCGGATGTGCGAGCTCATCGGGGCGCCGGACCTCGCGGACCGGCAGTTCGCAACGGACTCCGGTCGCGCGGTCGTCGCGGAGGCCTTGGCCGCGCGCTTCCGCGAGAAGTCGCTCGCGGAGTGGGAATCGATCTTCGGGCCCGAGCGGCTGCCGATCGCCGCGGTCAAACGGGTCTCCGAGGTCGTCGACGATCCCCACGTGAAGGCCCGCGGGATCCTCCCGACCGCCGAGGTTCCCAACGTCGGCAAGGTGCGCGTCATCGCCCATCCCGCGCGCCACGGCGTCGCGACGTCGAGGAACCCCGCGACGGTCCCGAGGAAGGGCGAGCACACGGAGGACATCCTGCGTTCCCTGGGGTACACGGCACGGCAGATCGAGACCCTCGAGAAGAAGGGCGTGGTGGGCGTCACTCGCCCTTGAACTTCGGCTCCCTCTTCTCCAAGAAGGCCTGGAGGCCTTCGAACCAATCCTCCGAGGAGGTCACGAGGCCGAAGGCCATCGCCTCCATCTCCAGGGCGGCGTCGATGGGGACGTCGCCGCTCCGGTTCAGGAGGATCTTCGCGAGGCGGATGGCGACCGGCGCCTGTTTGGCAAGCCGTTCCGCGAACGCGCCGACCTCCGACGGGAACGCATCGTTCTCGACCGTCTTCGTGACGAGGCCGATCGCCGCGGCGTCGTCCGCGGTGAGCCGCGGACCCAGGAGGACCAATTCCTTCGCCTTGGCCTGGCCCAGGATTCGAACGAGCCTCTGGCTGCCGCCCGCGCCCGGGACGAGGCCCAGGTTGACCTCGGTCTGCCCGAGATTCGCCCGTCTCGCGGCGATGCGGAAGTCGCAGGCCAGGGCGAGCTCCAGGCCTCCGCCGAAGCAATGGCCGTTGATCGCCGCGACCGTCGGTTTCGGGAAGTTCGCGAGCCGGTGGAAGACCTCTTCCGACCGCCGGGAGAAATTCCATGTTTTGAAGGCCTTCGAGACGTCGCGGAAGGCGGTGAGGTCCGCGCCGGCGCTGAAGGCGCGATCCCCGGCGCCCGTCACGACCACGCACCGGACGGAATCGTCCCGCTCGAGGTCCGGGATCGCGCGATCCAGATCCTCGAAGACTTGCGGGCTCAGCGTGTTCAACCGGTCCGGCCGGTTGATCGTGATCGTCGCGACCTGACGACCCGCATCCCTCTCCACCAGGATCGTCTCGTATCGGGACGCCCCACCGGATCGATGCTCGTAGAATCCCTTTCCCGATTTCACGCCGACCTCCCCGCGTGCGACCATCTCCTCGAGGATCTCGGGCGCCTTGGCCCGCGGGTGGCCCTTGAGCGCCGCCACGACGGCGTCGATCCCGAGATCGTCGGCCGTGGCGAGGGGTCCCTTCGGGAACGCGGTCCCGAGCCGCATCGCCTCGTCGATGTCCGCGGGGCTCGCCACCTCCAAGGCGACGAGTTCCGCGGCCGCGGCGATCATCGGCGCCAAGATCCGGATCGGATCGAAGGCCTTGCCCGCCTCCGGGACGAGGTTCGGACGTCCGGTCTTGTACGAGTAGTAGCCGGCCTCGACCTTTCGCCCGAATTTCTTGGCCCCCATCAGGGCGTCGACGCTCGGCGGCATCGGGCGGCCCGCGTTCTGGATCAGATGGTGCAGGACGTCGATCCCGACCTGGTCCGCGAGCTCGAAGGGGCCCATGGGGAAGCCGGCGCGGAACCGCATCGCCGCGTCGATCGTCTCGATGGGCACCCCTTCGTCGTCGTGGATCCAGGCGGCCTCCTCGAAGTAGGGCCCCAGGACGCGGGTCGTGATGAAGCCCGGGACGTCCTTCTTCACGACGACCACGGTCTTCCCCAGGGACTTCGCGAGACGAACGGCCGTCTCCAGGGTCGGATCGTCCGTCGTATCCGCGCGGATGACTTCGACGAGTGGCATGAGCATCGGGGGATTGAAGAAGTGCATCCCGACGACCTTCTCCGGCCGCTTCGTCGCGCCGGCCATGTTCGTGATCGGCAACGCGGACGTGTTCGACGCGAGGACCGCGTCCTTCGGGGCCGCGCGATCGAGCTCACGAAACACGCGCTTCTTGAGCTCCAAGTCCTCGAAGACGGCCTCGATCACGACGTCGGCGTCCTTGGTCGCCTCGCCCAGGTCCGTCGTGGATCTGATGCGGGCGAGGGCCTCCTCCCTTTGCTCGGGACGGATCTGGTTCTTCTCGACGAGCTTGCCGAGGGACCACCGGATCCGCTCCATGCCGCGGTCCAGGAACTCCGGCTTGATGTCCCGCATCGCGACCTCGTGGCCGTGGAGGGCCGCGAGCTCCGCGATGCCGTGGCCCATCTCCCCCGCGCCGATTACTGCGAGCCGCATGTCGCCGCTCTCCCGGAGAGAAAGGGGGACCGCGGTTAAAGGTATGCTGCGAGGCCGCGGAAGGTTCATGGGCGCCTCTGCCTTCATTCGAACTGTGGACGTCGTAGACTGGGTCATGGGGACGCTCCTCTTCGCGGCGATCGCCGCCACGATCCTGTGGTCCTTCGTCGTGGTGCCGGAGCTGATGGAACGGAGAGGATTCAATCCGCGAAGCGGGTTCGTCCGCGGCCTCGTGTGGATCTCGTTCCTGCTGATCGTCTTCCTCCCGGCCGTAGTCACCGGGTACGTCTTTTCCGTCCGGAACCCGGCGGATTGGGTCATCTTCGGGCTCGCCATGACCGTCGCGATCCTGTACGACTTCTACCGACTCAATCCGGAGAAGATCCCGTGGGCCCGCGCGCGGACCTGAAGCTCAGATGAATTCCCAGTCCCGCAACACGTCCTCGAGGTTCGGGTGTCCGATCTCGTCGAGTTCGTATCGGACGTGGACGACGGGCTTCTTCGACTTGAGCACGCGGCTCAGGTCGATCGGCGTGCCGCTCACGACGACGTCGCAGGGGGTCGCGTCGATTGTCTCCTCGAGCTCCTTGATCTGCTTCGGGCCGTAGCCCATTGCGGGCAGCACCTTGCGCGAGTTCGGATACTTCCGGTACGTTTCCTTAATCGATCCGACGGCATGGCCCACGGCGCTCACGATTTCCGAGGCCCCGAACCTCTGGGCGGCCAGGTAGGCGGCCCCGTATTCCATCCCTCCATGGGTCAACGTTGGCCCGTCCTCGATCGCGAGGACCCGCTTCCCGCGGATGAGGGCCGATTCGTCCGCGGTGATCGGGGAGGCCGCCTCGACGATGACCGCGTCCGGGTTCACGCCCCTCGCGTTCTGCTTGACCGTCTCCACGTTCTCCGGGGTCGCGGAGTCGACCTTGTTGATGATCACGACGTCGGCCATGCGCAGGTTCGTCTCGCCCGGGTAGTAGGAGAGCTCGTGGCCGGGCCGCAAGGGGTCCGCGACGACGATATGGAGGTCCGGCTGGAAGAAGGGCGTGTCGTTGTTGCCTCCATCCCAGAGGAGGACCTCCGCCTCCCGCTCGGCCTGGCGGAGGATCTTCTCGTAGTCCACGCCCGCATAGACGACGGTCCCCTTGTCGATGTGGGGCTCGTATTCCTCCCGTTCCTCAATCGTCGTCTCGTATCGGTCGAGGTCCTCGTACGTCGCGAAGCGCTCGACGGCTTGGGCCGCGAGGTCCCCGTAGGGCATCGGGTGCCGGACGACGACCACCTTCTTCCCATGGGCCCGGAGGATCTCCGCGACCCGGCGGGTCGTCTGGCTCTTGCCGCTCCCGGTCCGGACGGCGCAGATCGCGATCACGGGCACCTGGGCCTTGAGCATCGTGGCCTGGGCCCCGAGGAGGGTGAAGTCGGCCCCGTTCGCGGTCGCGAGGGCGATCCGATGGCCGATGTACGCGTAGTCGACGTCGGAATAGGAGAAGACGCACGACTGGACGGCGTGCTTCCGGACGAGGTCCGGCAGGTCTTCTTCGGGGAAGATCGGGATCCCGTCGGGATAGAGACGACCCGCGAGGGAGGCGGGATACTTGCGGCCCTCGATCCCCGGGATCTGCGTCGCGGTGAAGGCGATGACCTTGTACGCCGGATTGTCGCGGTACAGCACGTTGAAATTGTGGAAGTCGCGGCCCGCGGCGCCCAAGATGACCACGCGTCGCGGCTCCGCCATGGAGTCGGAGAGCCGGCGGGCCTGTAAAAGCCTTTTTCCGCGCTTCGCAGATGCAACCTTGTTTAAGGTTGACCGCCTGGCCTTTCCGCGGCGCTTTCGCGGTCCGCGTCGAGCAGGCGCCGGGCGACCCGGAACACCTCGTCGAACGACGATTCCCTGAGCAACCCCGTCTGCGTGTTCCGCTGGCTCGGATGGTACGATGCAATCAGGGCGATCGACGGAAGGTGCCAGACCGCGCCGTGCCGGAACCGCGGCCGCGGCGATGGGATGTTGTGGCCCACGGCGTTCCACGCCGCGAGGAACGTCCGGAAGGCCACGCCTCCGAGGGCGATCGCGACGCGCAGGTTGCTGAGGAGTCGCATCTCCTCCTCCAAGTAAGGCCGACACCGCGCGAACTCCCCGCGCGTGGGCTTGTTCGCGGGAGGCGCACACCGGACCGCGGCGGCGATGTAACAATCGTGGAGGGCGAGTCCATCGTCCCGAGAGACCGAGGTGGGCTGGTTGGCAAATCCGGCCCGGTGGAGGGCGCGATACAGCCACTCTCCGCTCCGGTCCCCCGTGAACACGCGCCCAGTCCGATTCCCTCCGTGGGCCGCGGGCGCCAGGCCGAGGATTAGGAGTCTCGCTTGGGGATCCCCAAATCCCGGGACGGGGCGGCCCCAGTACTCCCAGTCGCGAAAGGCGGCACGCTTCGTCCGCGCCACCGCCTCGCGGTATCGGACGAGGCGCGGGCACTTGCGACACGCAACGACCCGGGCGGCGAGCCGATCCATGGATTCGGCGGCCATTCGAAGGGCGCAACCGCGCGGCCGGAAAGAACTTCGCGGTCGATGGACCGATCCGTCCGGGCATCGGAGAGAAAAGTACGTCTAGGACGGAGGGACAATTCGGTCACGATGGCGGACCGATCCCGAATCGCCCTCCTCGGTGCGGTGATCGCGGTCCTCGTGGCCCTCGCAGGCATGACCTACGTCTGGCTCTCCGCGCCTCGTCTCGAGGGCGGGGCCACGCCCGCGAACGAGACCGTGACCCTCGCCGCGGTCCGGACGGGGCTCCCGTTTCCGATCGCCCTGGCCTTCGCCACGGACGGCCGCGTGTTCTACGCGGAGAAGGCGAGCGGCCGGATCCAGATCCTCGGGACGGCGACGAGGAACGCGACGACCTTCTACACGCTGACGGGGACGGAGTCCGCCGATGAACGTGGGCTGCTCGGACTCGCCCTCGATCCCAACTTCCCGGCGTCGCCCTACGTGTACGCGTACCAGACCTTCAACGACGGCCCGAATGGAATCGTCAACCGAATCGTTCGGATCCTCGCCGACGGAAACCGCGGCGTGTCCCACACGGAGATCTTCCGGACGCCGCCCCTCTCCGCCGCGACGAACCACAACGGCGGGGTCATCGCCTTCGGCCCCGATGGCAAGCTGTTCGCCCTCGTCGGAGAGAACGCGTGGCCTCCCTTCGCCCAGGACCCGACGAGCCCCATGGGGAAGGTCCTCCGGATGAACTCCGACGGGAGCGCGCCGCCGGACAATCCGTTCGTCAACAACTCGAGCTGGAACCCCCTCGTCTACACGTACGGCCACCGGAACATGTTCGGGATCGCGTTCCGTCCGACCACGGGTCAGGCCTACATCACCGAGAACGGCCCGGAGGACAGCGATGAAATCAACCGCCTCGTCCCGGGCGGGAACTACGGATGGGACGCGGTCCGGGGCATCGCGAACAACCCGTCGTACATCGACCCGATCCGCGTCTACGTGAAGGTCATCGTCCCGACCAACGCCGCGTTCTACACGGCGAGCGTCCCGGCGGCCGCCCGGAATCGTCTCGTCTTCGGCACCTACCTGACGAACGAATTGCGCGCGCTCGCCCTCGATGCCGACGGGAGCCACGTGGTGGACGAGACCGTCCTCGCCACGGCGACCGCTCCGATCATCGACGTGGAGATGGGCCTCGATGGGTACCTCTGGATCACGACGCCATCCGCGATCTATCGGCTCGTCCCGACCGCGACGGCTTCCCCTCCGGCGCTCGCCTTCGTCCTCGGGATTGCGGCGACGGCCCTCCCGAATTCCTGGGCGGCGAACGCGTGGGTCCGAGCCCGCCCGCCTCCGGAGGACCGAGCCACCGACCACCCCGGAAGCCTTAGTAGGGACAGGGACGTTCCAGCGGTTCGATGCCGTCGTACCGGATCCCGAGCGACGACCGGGTCGTCGAATCGCTCCGGCGGATCCTGAGCACGCGGCAGATCGTGGACAGCCAGCGGAGGCTGAAGCAGCTCGTCGAGAAGGACCTCAAAGGGGACGACCGGTTTCGGGTCGGGGAGCCCCGGGTCCGGGTCCTCGCGATCTTGTCCGGCCTCGTCGACCTGGAGATCCGGTGCCGCGACACCCCGGAGATGCGGTCCCTGATCAAGTGCCCGGTCTGCGGGGAACGCCTCCGCAAGGTCCGGAACATGACGGTCTTCGGCGGTACGGTCACCCTGGGCTATCGCTGCGAACGTTGCAAATACTGGACCGGACTCAAGCGGCGGGTGCCGACGCGGTACATCTTCACGAGGCGGTCCTGAATGCGCATCCGGTACGAAGGCGGCATCCTCGTCCAGGACCTCCTGAAGGAGGCCATCCTGGACCCGGCGCGGAAGACGCCGGACAGCATCGTGAGCCACGGACACATGGACCACCTCACGTCCGGAGGGATCATGACCCCGGAGACCCTCGAGGTCCTCAAGGTACGTCGGGGCGGCTCCGGTCGGCCCGTCCCGTACGGGAAGGAGATCGACGTGAACGGCTTCCGCATCGTCCTTCGGGACGCGGGCCACGTGTTCGGCTCCGCGATGGTCCGCCTGGACGACGTCCTCTACACGGGGGACTTCAACCCGGAGGGCGGCGCGACGTGCGGCAAGGCCCGGCCGGAGTTCGTCCAATGCCTCATCGTCGACGCGACCTATGGAAAGCCGGGGTACAACTTCCCGCCGAAGTCCGAGGTCGAGGCGGACCTCCTGAACTGGTTGGAGATGGAGCTCCTCCAGGGTCCCGTCGCCCTCGCGGGGTACGAGTTCGGGAAGGGCCAGGAGCTGATCGCCCTGGTCAACCGCCTCGGGGTCGAGGTGGCCGTCGCCGACCGGATCGCGGACCTCGCCGACGTCTACCGGCGGCACGGGATCGCCCTGACGTACCGCCGAATCTCGGAACTCTCCGAGGCCGAACGACGGGATCCGCGGGTCTACGTGCTGCCCCCCGGCTGGCTTCGGCCGCCCCTCGACGACAGCGTGTCCTGGCTCGGGGGGATTGGCCTCCGGACGGCCTACGTGAGCGGCTGGTGCGCCATGTTCGACCTGACCCGCCGGTATGGGCTGGACGCCCAGTTCCCCCTGAGCGACCACGCGGACTTCGAGGGCCTCCTGGACTTCATCGCCGCGTGTCGCCCGCGGAAGGTGTACACGGTGTTCAGCCACGCGAAGGAACTCGCCAAGGCAGTCGACCGCCGGCTCCGGATCCGATCCGAAGCCCTCCTCGCCCGGTGATCCCCGTGGACGCTCGGCGGGAAGGGAACGCGGTCCTCCTGAAGCTGTCCGACGGAGAGGACCTCTTCCCGAGCCTCGAGCGGGCGGCCCGCGAACACGGGATCGAGGACGGGGCGGTCCTCTGGGGGATCGGCATGATCCGGGATTTCGAGATCGGATTCTTCGGGCCTAAGGGATACGACAAGACCGTGTTCCCCGACCGGTGCGAACTCCTCGGCCTCCATGGGAGCGTCTCCCTCCGCGGGGACCCGAAGATCCACCTGCACGTCACGGTGGGCCGGCCGGACCATGCCGCGATCGGAGGCCATCTGTTCCGCGCGAAGGCCGCCGTGGTGAACGAAATCCACCTCGTGGGTTTCGAGACCATCCGGCTCAATCGCCGTTTCAACGAGAAGACGGGCTTGCGAGAGCTCATTTTCGAGTGAGCCGTCGGATCTCGGCGGGGCCGCGGCGCAGGCTCAGGATCCGATTCCTACGAACGCTAGGAGTCATCCGTCGCCGCGCGAAAGAACCGACCGAAAGTAGGGCTCATCCAGGGCCGACGAGACGCGCGAGCTGTCGGCGTGCCTCTGAGTGGAGGTATGCGCGGCGAGGAGCCGCCCCTCGGTCCATCGAAAGCCTCCCACGGCTGGCCCTGCGGCCGATCTGTGGTTCATACCTCTAAGTAGAGGTACGCGTCGAAGCCCTCGCCCGTCCCGCGAAGGCCATTGGTCGATGACCCCGCTCCGGCGGGTCACCGCCACGCGGCCCGCTCAACCTCGCGTTCCTGTTTCGTCGCCTTCCGGAATTGTCGATAGTGGTCTTTGCAGAGGTGAACGCGTCGCGACTCGGCGCCCAGCTTCAGCGCGGGCAGCGCCTCCTTCACCTTCTTCGTGGACAAGGACCGCCGGGCTTCCTTCCCGCATCCTTGCACGCCGCAGATCTCCCCCGCGGCCATCGGCGACGCGATGCGTCTCCGATATAAGTACACAGCGCGAGCCCGGTCCCTCACTCCGGACGGCGATGGAGCATCCGGACCGCCGCCACGCAGACGATCCCGAGGGCCAGGATCATCGCGACCTCCGTCCCCAGGTCGAAGGTGCCGGGCGCCGGAGGCAGGACGCTCGCCACCTCGATCGAGATCGCGGCCAGCGTCGGCAGGTACAACGCGAGCACGGTCCCCGGCAGGGACAGGAGGGCGTACCTCGGCGCCCCGCGGGGGAGGTCGTTGGCGAAGAGGAGCATCAACGAATCGTCCGTTCGGCCGATCGCGTGGCCGTTCGCCTTCACGACGAGCTGCCTCGGTTCCCGGGCGGGCATCGTCGCGGCGTCGAACGCGAGGAGGACCACCGCCCCTCCGGGGAGGAGGGAGTCGACTTGGACCGAGACCGCGGCCGGATGCACGGAGAGCGCCCAGGCGGCGAGCCCGATCCGGTACCGCACGACGTTCTGGATCCACTGGCCGCCCGCGGTCGCGATGAGGTCCATCTCCGCGACGACGCGGCCCGCGGTGATCGCATCGAGCACGACCCTCCACTCCGACCGGGCCTCGGGGAAGGGCGGAACGGACTTGAAGACGAGGAGGTCCGAGTCCCGCATGTGGGCGACGAGGCGGGTCCCGCTCACGCTGAACGTGCCCGCGCCGAGGAGGAACCGACCTTGGTCCTCACCGACCGAATAGGACACCGTGGACGCCGGCCAAGTGCCCGTCGTCGCGAGGAGGGACACGTTCGCCGCGTTCGCGGGCAGCTCGATCCCGACGGATCGGGCCATGTCCGTGCGGATCTCGATGAGCGACGTCGGGTCATCGTGGGCGGTCACCGTGACGAGGTAGCCCTCCGCGCGGAACGTGGAGCCGCTGGTCTCCTCGCCCCGCGACGGCGCGAATCCACCGACGGTGATCGAGCCGACGTAGAGCACGGGGAAGTCCTTCGTCAGGCCGAGGACGGACTTAATCGACCCGACCGAACGGTCGTAGGCGAACTGGACGTAGGTCCCGAGGACCTGGCCATTATCATACTGGAACGAATCGAACATCGGGGAGGACAGCGGCCTCGGACCCGGGGACCCGTCGCCCGGTCCCAGGACCGCGGACGGCGCCAGTCCCGCTACGCCGGCGATCGGAAGGATCGCCAGGACCGCCACGGCGGCGACCACCCTCGATGGGAACCGACGGCCGGCCATTCCTACCTCCCGGACCCAGGAACGGTCTTTTCCGGATAAGCGAGTTTTGGTCTTCCGTGAGGACCTCTTGGGACATCGGTCGAACGCGGGCGTCGAGGCGAGGTGCGTCTCCTTCGACTGCCGTACGAAAAGTATCTTACCGCGAAAGTTTCATCTCCCGGGTCAATGGGTCCTTTGGACGCGTTCCTCCGCGTATCGTTCGCGGGGTTCGCGGCCATCCTCGCCGTTGTCTCCGTCAAATCGTATGCAAGGCACCGGGAGCGCCGGTTCCTCCTCTTGTCCGCCGCGTTCGCGATCTTCCTCGTCCAAGGGGCGTGGCTGATCCTCGAACTGGCGACGAGGACGACGGAGTCCGTGGGCACCCTCTGGCTGGGCCTGAACCTCGCGGTCCTCGTGTCGTTGTACATGGCGCTCCTCCGGTGATGCCTTGGCCGAGGGACTTGAACTGGAAAGCCGACGTCGGATCTACGACTTCCTGACCGCGAACCCGGGCGTCCACCTGCGGCGGATCGGACAGGCGCTCGGCATGTCGACCGGCATGCTGTCCTACCATCTGGGATACCTCGAGCGGAACGGGGTCCTCAAGTCCGAGGAGGACGGTCACCGCAAGCGATACTTCATCGCCCGTGCCTTCGTCGAGGCGCAGCGTCGGATCCTCGCGATCCTCCGCCAGGACGTCCCCCGCAAGATCGTCCTCGAGCTGCTCGTTCACGGCGAGCGAACCTTCGGGGAACTCCAAGCGTCCGTCGGGGTGTCGAAGTCGACCCTGTCCTACCACCTGCAGAAACTCCTGCAGCGGGAGCTCCTCCTCCGCACGAAACGCGAGCGGGAGAGCGTGTTCTCGATCAGGGACCTCGACGAGGTCCGGAAGCTGTTGCTCGCGAACCGATCGAGCTTCCAGGACGACGCGGTGAACCGGTTCGCGGACCTGTGGACGAACATCCGCAGCTGAGCGCGACCGCGACGACTTCATCTCGACGCGGTCCCGAACCCGCCTCGAGGCGATGAGCTATCGAGCCCCACGACGCGGACGTCGTCGTCAATCCGATTTCGTGAACTCGCGGATGAGGGAGGTGGCGTAGGACCCGCGTGTGAGGTCGAAGCTCAAGGCCAGATGGTTCCCTTCGACGACGACCTCGAGGCCCTGGAACGGCGCGAGGATCTCCCGCCGGGCGCCCTTCGACGAGATCCTCGGGACGGCGGGGATGAGGAAGTCCTCTCGCCGGAGGCCCTCGGAGGCGATGACCGCCTTCTCGATCTGCCCCGGCTCGCCGCCCGCGAACTCCGACCTCGAGCCGAACAGGAGGCCGCCGACCCACGCCTTCCCCTCGCGGCACCGTTCCGCGACCCGGTCGAGGTTGTCGCACGTGACGTCGACCGTCCGGGATCGGTCGGGGAGGCCCGAGGCGTCCGTGGGGAGGACGAAATCCCCGGCGACGGGCTCGTGGATGGGCAGGCCCCGGCGCATCCGCTCGCTCAGGATTCGGTTGAACAGGAAGGACTGGTACCCGTGGACGAACATCATCTGGAGGTTGAAGGGCAGCACCCGCAGCGCGCCGACGTAGTCGCCCGGATTCGAGGCAAGATGGTTCAGGATGGCCTTCTCGAATCCGTACGACCTCGGGTAGGTCCGCAAGGCCGCGCGCACGTCTCCCGTGTCGCGCAAGGCGGCGCGGACTCCGTAGGATTCCGGGTCCTCCCCGTCGAGGGGATTCGCGACATAGGCGTTCACGGCCTCGTCGAATTCCCCCCGGACGATGTGCCGTCCCACGATATGGGTGATCGGGCGGACGGACCCGAACCGCTGGACCCCGAAGAAGCTCGGGAACCCGCGGAGGCGACGGAGCTCCCGCTCGATCGCCTCGACCCGATGGGCCGCCTCGTCCGCCGCGACGGATAGGTTTCGCACGACCACGCGGAATCGGTTCCCCCGGAGGTCCCCGAGCTCGAGGGGAGCCCCCGCGGCGTAGGCGTCGAGCACCTCGACGTCCCCGAGGTGCAGGGCGCGCACGGCCTCCGGCGCGACCCCCTCGAAGGAGACGAGCTGGGTCGTCACCGCGCGTTTGTCCTTCGTCCCCGCATAGCCGATCCGGCGGCGGCTGATCCGGAGGGCCCGCGCCACCTCCCGCACGAGGCGGTTCGTCTCCCAGTTGCGGACCCGCAGGGTCGCGATCGCGTACGGTCCATCGGGGGAAGGCGGCGGCGCGGACGGGATCTCCTCGACGACGAAATCCTCCGGTGCGGACTTCACGGTCCCCCCGACGCCGGGCGCGGACGTCGCATAGCCGACGATGCCGACGTCCTGCTCCATGCCTTACGCGAGCTCCTTTTCCAGGAGCTGCCTCGCGCCCGCGAACTCCGCGGCGAGGGACTCCGCGACGCGCTTCAGGGCGGCCTGGGGGCTCCCCTTCTTCATCTTGACGGTCAGGACCGGCTTGTCCAATTGCGGGTGTCCCGTGTAGTACAGGGCGTCCTCGACGTCCGGGTCCTTGAGCAGCGCCGTGATCAGGGGGTAGAGGAGGGTGTCGTCCGGGTTCAGGATCTCGATCCGCACGGAGTCCTTGGCTTTCTCGAGGAGCCGCAACTGCATGGAGGGATGCGGAGCGGGCACCCGGACTTAAGGTTTTGCGGGTCGGGCTACGTTCCCCATCGATATGCCCCGGCGTATCCCATCCTTACGAGTGCCCGACGACGAGCCGCCTTCGATCATCTTTCGAAGGAACCTAGATAGACGCGACGGCCCATGGCGAGGTTCCCATGGCGGCGCAGGCCCCGACCCCCGACGCGTTCGAGGCGGAGGCGCCGGGCCTCCTCGAGGACATCGCGCGGGCCCGCAAGAAGGTCGAGGGGATCGTGGGCCTGTTGGACGGCACCCTGGACCGGTTCCGGGACCGGATCGACCACCTGATCCGGGAGAGCGAGGTCGACAACTGGCGGCAGGTGCGAATCTTCACCCGGGACGTCGACTCGATCGCGGCGGACCTCGGAAAGGCTGCGAAGGAGCGTCGGCTCGCGGTCCGGCTCGTCGCGGCCCTGGACGCCTCCCTCCGGAAGGCGCGGAACCGGGACTTCTACGGCGCTCGAAAGGCCTGGCGGAAGCTCGACCGGATCACGGACCAGGCCGCCGAGGTGCGGCGGCTCCAGGCCGCGTACCGCGAAGGGTACCGGGCCGTCGAGGCCCGGATCCGGCAGCTGCGGACCCAGGTGGAGCGACTGGAGAAGATCCCGAAGCCCCCCTCGTCGCCGGAGGACGTGCACGCGTTCACGGAGGGCGTCGACGCCTTCAACGCCGCCGCCACGATGTCGTTCCTCGACTTCCTTTCCCGGGCCCGGGCGGACGTGGCCATCCCCCTCTTGCTCGAGGCCTCCCAGGGCCGCGGGATCGGCATCCCCGCCCCGCCGCCGCGGTCCGACCCGGAACCCCTCCTGCGGCTCCTGAACAACGCGAGCCCGCAGGGCGAGGCTTTCCGGAGCCGGTCCTTCTACGGTCTGCTGGAGCTCCCCGGGTATTCCGACGCGAAACTGGCCCACGTGTTCGGCGACGCCCGCCTCGTCCGCGGGGCCCTCGACGCGGGGTGGCCGTGGCTCAAGGCGATCCGGGATGACGAACGCCGGTCCCTCCAGATCCAGTGGAGCGAGGACGTCACGATGCTCACGGGCCGCGTCCCCGCGATCGTCGGGTTCCTCGAACGCCTCGGCAAGCTGAACGACGCCGCGGAGCGGGGACGGGACCTCGCGGCGGCCCTCGCGAACGGTCGGTTCGCGGCGCTCCAGTCCGCGGCCCGGCTCTACGCGACCCACGGAGACGCCGCGGAGCGGCGGTGGCGCGGGACCCTCGACCAGGACATCGAAGGGATGGAAAAGGAGGCCGCGCGCCTCGCGGCCGTCCTCAAGCGGTTCCCCGACCCCGCGAAGGTCGAGGCCGGTAACGTGTAGTGCCGACCGGACAACGCCGAAGGGGCCAAGTGGGGCGAGCCCCATGGCGGGCCCGAGGTCACCCATGGTGCAGAAGGTCATCGACGTGGTCGGCGTGTCACCGCAGAGTTTCGCCAAGGCGGCCGAGAACGCGGTCGCGGAGGCCGCGAAGACGGTCCGAGAGATGCGATGGGCCCGCGTCGGCGAGATGGAGATGGAGCTCGACGGCGGGAAGATCAAGGCCTTTCGGACGACCGTGAGAATTTACTTCAGCATCGAACGATAGGCGTCCTGCACCCATCGGGGTCAGGAACCCTTCGTCGCGGTCACGATGTAGGATCGAGTCGCGGATTCGGCCGAGACGTCGTGGAACCCCGCGGCCTCGAGCCTCCGCCGCAGCTCGTCCGGCTCGAGGAATTCGACCGGATCTCCGTGATGCAGGCCCGCAAGCCAACGGAGCACGCGGCCCGGCTTCCTGGAAGGAGGGAGTTCGAGCAGGGCCACGCGGCCGCCGGGACGGAGGACCCGATGGATCTCCTCGAGCGCCTTCCGCGGGTCCGACATATGGTGGAGGGAGACGAGGGCGAGGACCCGATCGAACGACGCCTCCGGAAAGGGAATCGCCTCCCCGCTCCCCTGTTCGAACCGAATGGCCGGGCGTCGCCTCCGGCCTAGGGCGACCTTTCGAGGGTTCGGCTCGAGGACGACGATCTCCCCGCACCCGCTGGCCACCCGTTCCGTGGCGGACCCGGCGCCGCCCCCGACATCCAGGAGGCGCAGCCCGTCCGAGGGCGCGACGATCGTGCGGAGCCTCGTCAGGTCCGCGGCCCGCTTGCGGACGCTGAGCCATTCCATGAGACGGATGGAGAAGGACACGGAATCGACCGCGGCCGGGAAGGCGACACCGTGGCTTGCGGCTTTCCATGCCGGCAACCCGCCGCAAACCGAGCCGAGGGTTCATAGCCGACCGTCCCGTGGGGTCGACCCGTCGGCCGGGGTGGGTCGATGCTGGAAGTCACCTGGTTCACGGATCCCCACAACATCTGGTGCTGGGGCTGCGAGCCGCTCGTCCGGCGCCTGGAGTTCGCCTACGCCGACTCCGTCACCCTGACGATTCGTCAGGGAGGCCTGTTCGAGGACTTTTCGCCCTTGAGGGAACAGTGGGCGCGGATGTCCGGCGGCCGATGGACCGACTCCGTGAGGGCGTTCTTCGAGGCCGTCGCCGCCCAACACCGGATGCCGATGGACTCGGACCGCATGATCGAGTCCGTCGAGGACTTCAACTCGACCTGGCCCGCCTGCATCGCCGCGAAGGCCGCGGACCTCCAAGGGCCCGGTCCGGGCCGGAGGTACCTGCGGGCCCTCCGCGAGGCCTGGTGCCTGGACGCGAGGGCCATCCATCGGGTCGGCGTCGAACGGGAGGTCGCGCGCGAGACCGGGCTCGACGTCGATGCGTTCTCGCAGGCCCTGGAGGACGGGACGGCAGAGCGGGCCTTCCAAGCGGACCGAGCGGAGTGCGAGCGCCTGCAGGTCACCGGATTTCCCACGTTCACGATTCGCGCCGGCGCGGCCTCCGTGCGCCTGAACGGATGGCGACCGTGGGACACGATCGACGAAAGCTTGCACAAGGTCGACCCGTCCCTCGTCCCGCAGGACATGGAACGGACCGAGTCCGCCCTTCTCCGGCTCCTGGATTCCTCGGAGAGGTGGGCGACCCGCGAGGTCGCCGCGGTCATCGGCCTGACCGACGACGACGCGGAGCTGTGGCTCGAGGAGCTCGAAGGGTCCGGACGGGTCGCACGCCAGGTGATCGGGAAAGGCCTCGTGTGGTCCCTGCCCTCGGGCCGTCCGTCGGTCACGAGGACGGTCGGTCCACGCGTTGACCGGACTTCCACACCGCCATGAGATTTTCCGGCGCTGCGAGGACCGAGACGTCGGAGAGGGGGTCGGTTCTCACGCCGAGGACGTCCGCGTCGTACCCCGCGAGGAGCTGCCCGGACTTCGGAGCCTGCGGTCCCAAGCTCAGCGGGCCGTTTGCGGTCGCGGCCTCGATCGCCTGGAGCGGCGTGAGGCCCGCTTCGACGAGGTGGACGAGCTCCCGCGCGTTCTGCCCCCAGGGCGCGATCGTGCCCGATCCCGAGCTCCAGATGTCCGTCCCGAGGGCGATCCGGACCCCTTTGCGGATCGCGAGCCGCAAGGAGCGCTTGTGGTCGTCCCCGAGGGCCACGACCTTTCGGTACGCGTAGTCCGGGATGTTCATCTTCGGCCCATGGGTGATCAGGCGCTCCAGGATGTACCGGGTCGGGACGAGGATCGCCCCCCGCTCGATCATCGCGTCCGCGGCCTCCTCGTCCAGGTAGGACCCGTGCTCGATCGTCCCGCAGCCGGCGCGGAGGGCCGCCATGATCCCAGGCTTCCCGTGGCAGTGCGCCGCGACGATCCGCTCCGCGCGGCCGGCTTCGCCGACGATCGCCCGCAGCTCGTCGTCGGAAAACTGCTGGTGCATCGGGTGGTCGACTTCGCTCATCACGCCGCCGGAGGCGCAGACCTTGATCACGCGGGCTCCGAGGCGCAACTGGTTGCGGACGCCCCGGAGGCATTCCGCGACGCCATCGCACAGTTGGAAGTAGTAGCCCTCCGAGCCGAGCGCGTGGATGTACGACGTCGGGAACATGTGCAGGTCCCCATGGCCCGCGGTCGGGCTCAGCATGGCCCCGCCGCCGTAGATGTGGGGCCCCGGGATCGTGCCCTCCGCGACGATCCGGGACAGGTGGACTCCGAGCCCGACGAGGTCTCGGACGCTCGTGAAGCCCGCGAGGAGGGCGGTCCGCGCGTCCGCGACGGCCCGGGCGGCCAGGACCGGGAGGGAGGTCTTCGCGACGTCTTCCACGTTCGTCGAGCGGATCCCCATCAGATGGCCGTGGCAGTCCCAGAGGCCCGGCATCACGACCGGGACGCGGGTGACCCGCGCCCCGGCCGGCGCCTTCGGCGCGCCCTCCATGGGGCCGGCGTAGGCGATCGCGGGGCCATCGAGGACCACGCACGCATTCCGAATGGGATCTCCGCGGCCCGGGATCATGAGGTCCGCCTCGATCCGTTCCATGGAGACCCGGAACGCTCGCGCCCGAATGAGCCTTCTGGCCTCGGGGCCGATGGATGGGCGAGGAGAATCCTTTTCGAGGAGGACTCGTTCCCGGGCGGGGATTTTCCATGGCCCGTCCGCGACGTCGCGATTCGTTTCGATCGCTCGCGGGCCGCATCCTCGAAGAGCACCGGCGGTTCCATCCCACCCAGGCCGCATTGTCCGGCCTCCACCGGTTTGACGGCCGACTGGCGGACTACACGATCCCTTCCGTCCGGCGGTACGTCGCGTCCGCGCGAAAGGCCCTCGAGGGCCTGGACCGGATCGAGCGTCGGGATGGACTGTCCCGGGCCGCCCGACTGGAACTCGGAGTCCTCCGGGGCCTCCTCCTGAACGAGCTTTCGGAACTGGAGGACCAGCGGCTGCCGCAGGCCTTTCCCCCGCACTTCCTGTTCCGGCTTAGCATCGTGAACTATCTCCTGCGGAACTACGCCCCGCTGGATCGGAGGCTGCGGGCCGTCGCGCGCCTCCAATCCCAGGTCCCCCGGTACCTCAAGGACCTCCGGGCCACGATGGACCCGCGGCTCGCGGACACCTTCTACGAGATGGCGGAGATGGCGGCGACGGGCATCCTCGACGCCTACACGCGCGAGCTGCCCGAGTCCTTGCGGGGCGCTTCGCCGAGGACCCGCGCGTTGGCGGAGCGGACCAACGAGGTCGCGAAGGGAGAGCTGAAGGCGCTCGTCGACGACCTCACGGCGAAATACAAGCCGAGGGTCAAGACGGCGTTCGCCTTGGGCCGCCGGAAGTACGAGCGGATGATCTTCGCGGAGCACCTCGCCCGGATCCCGATCGAGCGGCTGCGGGAGGTCGGCGAGTCCGACCTCGCGGCGAATCAGAAGGCCTTCCAGGAGACCGCGCGTCGGATCGATCCGGGGAAAGAGCCGAAGGACGTCCTCGAGGACATCGAACGGGACCATCCGACCGCGGATCGATTGATCGAGGACACCCGCGAGATGCTCGAGGAGATCCGCGGCTACCTGATCGACCACGACGTCGTCACCGTGCCCTCCGAGGAGAGGGCTCAGGTGATCGAGACGCCGCGGTTCTACCGCTTCGCGACCGCCGCGATGAACCCGCCGGGCGGCTTCGAGAAGGTTGCCAAGGAGGCCTTCTACTACGTCACCCCCGTGGAGGATTCCTGGACGCCGGAGAAGCGAGAGGAATGGCTGCGCCACCTGAACTACACGAGCCTCCGGAACATCTCCGTCCACGAATGCTATCCCGGCCACTACGTCCACTTCCTCCACAACAAGCGGGTCCGGTCTCCCGTCCTCCGGAGCTACTATTCCTACGCGTTCACGGAAGGCTGGGCCCACTACAGCGAGGCGATGATGGTCGAGGAAGGGTTCGGGGACCTCCGCCTGAAGCTCGCGATGCTCCAGGACGCGCTCCTCCGCGACTGCCGCTACCTGTCGTCGATCGGCATGCACACGGCCGCTTGGACGTGGGAGGACGCGACTCGGTTCTTCATGGAACACGCCCACCTGGACCGGCTTCCCGCGGAGCGCGAGGCGAAGCGTGGCACGTGGGATCCCGGCTACCTGAACTACACGCTCGGCAAGCTGATGATCAAGAAGCTCCGGTCCGATTGGATGGCCCGGAACCCCGGCGCGGGCATCAAGGGGTTCCACGACGCCCTCCTCGGAATGGGCGCGCCGCCTTTAGGGCTGGCCCGCGAGCATCTCCTCGGTCCGGGCGCGGGCCCGGCCCTCTAGCGAGGCGCAACCCCGTAACCCCGGATGCTTTATCTCCCTCGACGCCCTCCTCCGACCCGGAGCGGGCGGCCGTTTCGCTCGGTGAGGGCTGCGCCGCAGTGACCGGACGACGCCGCGGGTAGACCGCCTCGGGGCCCGGGCCGAGGGTCCGACCGGGCCGGCGGGCGCTCCAACGTTGAGGTCCCGATGGAACTCCGACGAGGCGTCTGCTACGTCATCGAAGGGGAGACCTCGGACGTCGCCTACCGGCTCTTCCGGGAAATCGTGCCCGAGTTGGGCGCCGGTTTTTGCATCGCCCGGCTGCATCCGGAGAAGGTGCGGAAGCGGCTCGGACCCACGCAGGCCCGCCTGGGATGGCTGGCCGAGGCCCCGGGGGACGATCACTTCAGCGCGAACGCGACGGCTTCCCTCGCGAAGGCGATCGTGCAGTTCGTGTCGGAACATCAGAGTTCGGGCGTCGTCCTCGTCGACGGCCTCGAGTACGTGATCCTGCACAACGGATTCCAACCGACCCTGCTCGCCTTCGTCGAGCCCGTCAACGAATTCATCATGGGCACCCAGGCGATCGTCCTCCTCGCCCTCCGACCCCAGACCCAGGATCCGCGGGAGGTCGCCCTCCTCGAGCGGAACCTGCAGGTCCTCCGCGGTCCGGAGGTCCGGCGGCAACTGGACATGGAGGAAGTCGGCGACCTCCTCGTCCGCGCGCCCGACGCCGACGAAAATGTCAAAGGGGAATCGGGCCTACCAAAAGTTCTAAGCCTCGGACCCGACATGGTAGGACCCAAGGTGGGAACCGTGCGCTGCGCGAGGTGTGGCACGGAGAACGCCGACGATGTCGCCTACTGCGTATATTGCGGGTCCAACCTGACCGGGCCGGCCCCGGAACCCGCCACGGTTGAGGCGCCGCCTCGTCCCCGCTCCTCCGCGGTCAAGCCCATTCCTCGGAGCCTGCGTGGGCCCGACGAGCGCCGCCCGGACTTCGTCGGCCTGATCGGCGTCGCCTTCTTCCTCCTCATCGTGGGCATCGTCTTCGCGCTGAACACGGGCCTGATCACGGACTTGCAAGGGTGGTGGAACTCCGCGCAAGCGAGCGGCCTCCCGGACGGCCTGTTCGTCCGTCCGCCCTCGGGCGTCATCACGAGCGGGATGTTCTTCTTCGGCCTCCTCGGCCTCTCGAACTTCCTGACCTCGGGGCTGCGATGGATCCTCGACCGGAGTCGGTTCGGGGCCTTGGCGCGCGTGTTCGCGGGAATCGGCTTCTTCGCCTTCGCCGGGCTGATCTGGCGCTACTCCCTCGGCCTGATGACGGGGTCCCAGGTGCTGTCCATCTGGACCGCGACCCTCGGGACGCTCTTGGTCGTCTACATCGCCACGGGCCTGTACTGGGTCCGCGCACGACGACCAGTGCCCGCGGGGAGCCAAGCTCCGACCCTCAGGCCCTAAGACGAACGGGTTCCTCGGTTCGCAACCCTTCGGCCTGCCTCACGGCCGGACGAGTTGGGAGGCCTCTACGCCGCCGGGCGGGATGAACCGGCTGCCGCAGCTGCAGGTCCAGACAATCGCCGACTCCCCGCCGTCCGCCTCGATCCGGGTGACGGAATAGTCGAAGCCGCAGTTCTCGCAGGCCAGGACGACGGCGGGCGCCGCCGGGAGACGGAACAGGACCTTGGGCGGCGGTCGACGGAAGAGCTTTCGTAGCCTGGCAAAAGGGTGGAGCCACATGCGGACGGACGCGCGTGGCGCACGCGGTTGTGCGATCAGTTCCTCGGTTCGCGCTCGGACCTTCCTCGTTCCTCCCGCCCCGGGAAGAAATGGCGAGGCGAGGAAATAAAGGCCTAGGATTCATTCCGACGTTAGTCGCAAAAATGAGTCTCGCCGCAGGAATTTCGTATGGGCGGGCGGTTCAGGCGTCGCGCTTCACGTGGCCGGTCGGAACTTGTATCCGTAGTGGATGACGCCCGCCTCGCCTTCCTGCCCGAGCTTCCGGAAGGCGGCCTGGACCTTCATCCCGATCCTCACATCCTCGGGCTTCACGTCGATGAGCTGGGACGTCAGCCGGACGCCCTCCTCCAGGTTGATGATCCCCATGATGTAGGGCTTCTGCATCTCGAATTGGGCGGGGGCGTCGTGGATCACCGTGAACGTGACCACGGTCCCCTTGCCCCCGAGCCGGAGCCGCTGCATCTTGCCGATCGACTTGCGGCCGCAGACGGGGCAGACCGCGCGGGGAGGGAAGTCGACCTTCCCGCAGCTCCCGCACTTCGTCCCGATGAGGTTGTACCGGCTCGGGATCTCCCGCCAAAACCGCGGGATGGCCATCTCAGTCCCCCCGCTCGAAGATGTGGACCACCGCGGTCGCCCCCGTCCCTCCGAGGGTATGGGTCAGGCCGCGGCGGGCGCCGACGACCTGGCGCTTGCCGGCCTCCCCCCGCAATTGCCGGACAATCTCGACGGCTTGGGCGACGCCCGTCGCCCCGACCGGTTGGCCTCGCGCCTTGAGCCCTCCGGACGTGTTCACGGAGATCTTGCTGTTCAGCGCGGTCAGGCCCTCCGCCGTGGCGGGCCCTCCCTTCCCCTTCTCGATGAACCGGAGGTCCTCGATGGCGAGGATCTCGGAAATCGTGAAGTTGTCGTGGACCTCCGCGACCTGGATGTCGCTGGGTCCCACCTTCGCCTCGTGGAACGCGCGCTTCCCCGCGATGACGGTCGCGTCCAGGGTCGTCAGGTCCCGGCGGTCGTGCAGGGCCAGGAAGTCGCTCGCCTGGCCCGAGCCCGCGATCCGAATCGGGGCGTCCGTGAACTTGCGCGCCTTCTGGGCCTCGCACAGGACGACCGCCGCGGCGCCATCGGACAGGGGGGCGCAGTCGAAGAGGCCCAGAGGCTCCGCGACCCAAGGAGCGTTCAGGACCGTCTCCAGGGTGATCTCCTTCTGGAACTGGGCCTCCGGGTTCAAGGCGCCGTTCTTGTGGTTCTTCACCGCGACGGCGGCCAGGTGCTCCCGCGTCGTCCCGAACTCGTGCATGTGGCGCCGGGCGATCATCGCGTACAATCCGGCGAAGGTCGCGCCGAACACGCTCTCCCACTCCTGGTCCGCCGTCGAGGAGAGGATCTCCGCGGCCTTCACGTCCCCGACGTCCGTCATCTTCTCCGCCCCGCCCACGACGACGATGTCGTGCATGCCGGAGGCGATCGCGAGCCGCGCCTGCAAGAGGGCGATCGCGCCGCAGGCACCGCCGCCCTCGACGCGGACCGCCGGCAGGTGCATGTCCGAGAGGCCGGAGTAGTCGGCGACCAAGGCGGACACGTGTTCCTGGTCAATGAACTTCCCCGCGGACATGTTGCCGATGTACACGGCGTCGATGTCCTCGGACCGGAGCTTCGCGTCCTGGATCGCCTTGAGGCCGGCCTCGATGCCCAGGTCTCGGAAGGAGCGGTCCCAAAGCTCCCCGAACTCCGTCTCCCCGACGCCGATGACCGCGACGTCCCGCACGTCAGGCCCCCCGCATCAGGATCTTTCCGCGGTATTTCGCGTACGTCGCGTAGTCGACGAACGCGTGGTCCTCGATTTGCTCCTTCGTCGTCGGGGTCGCATCCCGCCGGATCTTCGTGATCTGATCCGTGACCGTGATGTCGAAGCCGTCGGACCCGGCGCCGCTGCCGTAGCCGACCGCGAAGATTCGGTCGCCGGGCTCGGCCTCGTCGAGGATCGCGCCCAGGCCGACCATGATCGCCCCGCTGTACGTGTTCCCGATGTCGCGGACGCACAGGCCCGTGTCGATCTGGGCGTCCTTGAAGCCGAGCTGCTTCGCCGCGCGCACGGGGAACTTCCCGTTCGGCTGGTGGAACACCGCGTAATCGTAGTCCTCGGCGGTGGTCCCCGCGCGCTTGAAGAGGAGCTGGGCGCAGTTGATCACGTGCTTGAAGTACGCGGGCTCGCCCGTGAAGCGCCCGCCGTGGCTCGGGTACCGCTGGCCTTCCCGGCGCCAGAAGTCCGGGGTGTCCGTCGTGTACGAGACCGTGTGGGCGATGTCCGCGATCGACCGATCGACCCCGATGAGGAGGGCGGCTCCCCCCGCGGAGGCGCTGTACTCGAGGGCGTCGCCGGGGGCCCCCTGGCTCGTGTCGGATCCGATCGCGAGGCCGTACTTCATCATCTTGGATAGGGTCAGCCCCATCGTCGTCTGGATCGCCGCGGTGCCCGCCTTGCAGGCGAACTCGAAGTCGGCCGCGGTCATGACGGGCGCCGAGCCGATCGCCTCCGCGACGATCGTCGCGGTCGGCTTGACCGCGTACGGATGGGACTCCGAGCCCACGTAGATCGCGCCGATCTCCGTCGGGTCGATGTCGACCTTCGCCATGCACGCTCGCGCGGCCTCCACGGAGATCGTAATCACGTCCTCGTCCGGGCCGGGCACGCTCTTCGCGCGGATGTTCAGGCCGCGGCCCATCGCCTCGCCGTCGGCCCCCCAGACGGCCCCGATGTCCTTCGGTCGGATCCGGTACCGCGGGATGTAGACGCCGTAGCTCACGATGCCTGCATTCATGCCATTCGCTCCAGCCTCGGGATGAGTTCCGCCTGACCCAGCTCCGTCCGCGCAAGGAGGATGCTGTCCAGCTCCGCGAGCTTCACCGCGAGGTCGTCCACGTTCTCCGGTTGGACGTAGACGACCATCGCGGGCTTCAGGGGGTGCGCCTTAATCGCGATCATCGGCGAGCGGCCGTACTTGACCCCGATGAAGAGGAGGGCCCGTTCGCTCGTGGACCCGTAGATCCGGAGGTAGTCGGACGCGTCCAGGGTCGTGATCGCCTTGATCGAATCGATCACCGTGTAGCCGTTGACCAGGCGCCGGCTGTTCAACCTCTGGGTGAGGAGCCTCCCCTCGATCCTCCGCAGGAAGTCGGCGGCCCGCATGCCGAAGGGCCAGTCCTTCATGGACGGGATGACGTCAGAATACTCCTCGAACCGCTTCGAGAGCTTCTGGCCCGTCCGCTGGTCGATCTCAAGGAGCGCGTCCACGAGCCGGTGGATCGTCTTGATCCCCGGCGACGTCCGGCGGCCCGCCTCGTAGTCGCTGATGACGCTCGGGGAGACGCGCATGTACTGCGCCAGGTCCGTCTGGGTGATCCGCAGTTCCTCCCGCCACTTGCGCATCGTCTTCCCGGGTTGATCGGAGAGGGCGATCTCGCCCGCGATTTTCTCCCGGAGGGGGAACTGCATGGGTCGGGCGAGACTTCAACTCTATATAAGCATGTCGAAGAGGCTATCGACGCGCGACGATGCAGCCCAGCAACGCCCATTCCCGCACACGAACGCCGGGGTCTGCCGCAGATTGTGTCACATCAGCG
>DASQXV010000023.1:0-6648 GCA_035639595.1 Thermoplasmata archaeon
GGCCCGCCGCAGGAGTCCCATCTGGTCGCCGAGGCCCGGCGACGTGACGTTCGGCGGCGCGGTCCCGAGGAGCGGATCGATCGCGGAGGCGAAGCGGGTCAGGAGGGAGACGAACCGGGGATACGCCTCCGCATCTTTCGGGACCTTCGCGAAGAATTCCGATCGGGTCCGGTCGACGTCCCGCCAGATCCGGAGGGATCCGCCGCCGCCAAGGACGACGACCGTGGGGTCGAGGGGGAGGAACTGCACGCCTCGCGCCGCGAGCTTCAGATCCCGGACGATCTGCGGATGCAAGAGGCCGCACACGTCCGGGCCGATCGACGCGCGGAACCCGGGCGCGATCTCCTCCATGGCGACGGCCCCTCCCACCTCGTGCCGGCGTTCCAGGACGAGGACGCGGCGCCCCGCGCGGGCGAGGTAGGCCGCCGCGACCAGGCCGTTGTGGCCCGCTCCCACGATCACGACGTCGAAGCCCTCGGTCACGGTCACACGCGCCGGTAGGCCATGTCCCGGAGGATCTCGCGCGCCGCGTTCAGGCCGGGAGCCCCCATGACGCCGCCTCCCGGGTGGGCGCCGGAGCCGCAGAGGTACAGCCCCCGGATCGGCGTCCGGTACTGCGCCCATCCCGCCGTGGGCCGGAGGAAGAACAGCTGGTCCGGCGTCAGCTCCCCGTGGAAGATGTTCCCTCCCGTGAGGCCGATCACCTGCTCCAGGTCCCAGGGGCTAAGGACTTGCCGGTGCAGGATAATGTCCCGCAGGTTCGGGACGTACTCCTCGATGGTGTCCGTGACCGTCTCGCCGAAGGCCTCGCGCTTCTCCTCCCACGTCCCGCTGCGCAGGTGGTACGGCGCGTACTGCACGAAACAGGACAGGACGTGCTGCCCGGGCGGAGCGAGGGTCGGGTCCAGCGTCGTCGGGACGCACATGTCGATGAACGGCCGGCGGGAGAAGTCGCCGTACTTCGCCTCGTCGTACGCCTTCTCGATGTAGTCGACGGACGGGCCGATCGAGATCGCCCCCTGGAGATGCGGCCCGTTCCCCGGGAGGGCCTCGAAGCTCGGCGCCTCCTTGAGGGCGAAGTTCACTTTGCCGGAGGAGCCTTCGATCTTGAAGTTCTCGATGCCGCGGACGAAGTCCGCGGGGAGCTCCGACCGGTCCAAAAAGGTCAGGAACGTCCGCTTCGGATCCGCGCCGGAGGCGACCACGCGGGAGCGGATCCGCTCGCCGTTCGCGAGCTCGACCCCGATCGCCCAGCCGTCCTGGACGAGGATCCGCCGGACCTCCGCGTTCACGCGGGTCTCCGCGCCGAAGGACCGCGCGGCCCGCGCGATCGATTCGCTCACCATCCCCATGCCGCCGCGGACGTACCCCCAGGCGCGGTACGCGCCGTCGATCTCCCCCATGTAGTGGTGCATGAGGACGTACGCGGTCCCGGGAGAGCGGGGGCCGAGGAGGGTGCCGATGATCCCGCTGGAGCACATCCCCGCCTTGAGGGCGTCCGTCTCGAACCACTCGTCCAGGTAATCGGCGGCGCTCATCGTCATGAGCCGCGCGAACGTGTACAGCTCGTCCTCGGACAGGGTCTTGACCTGCTTGTTCAGGGCCAGGAGCTTCCGCAGTTCCGCGGGGTTCAGGGATCCGACGTCAGGCGGTGTCATCGTCAGGGTCGGGGCGATGAACTTCGCGAGGCGGCCCATGAGCCGACCGAATCGCGGATACGCCTCGGCGTCCCGCGGCGAGAACTTCGAGATCTCCTGGTACGTGTCCTCCTCGCTCCCGTGGCGGAACAGGTAGCGGCCGTCGGGGAGAGGCATGAAGGTCGATTCCTGCGGGATCACCTCGAACCCGTGGGACGGAAGGTCGAGGTCCCGGATGACCTGGGGGCGGAGGAGGCTGCAGACGTAGGAGCAGACGGAGAACCGGAATCCGGGGAACACCTCTTCCGTCACCGCGGCGCCGCCGAGGACGTGCCGCCGTTCGAGGACCACGACCCGTTTCCCCGCACGCGCCAGGTAGGCGGCCGCGGTCAGGCCATTGTGGCCCCCGCCGATCACGATGGCGTCGTAGGGCGTGGCCAGCGGAACGACCTCCTGCGGCCTCTCGTCGCGGATGTTCGGAGGACGCGCGGGACCCGACGGGTTATCGGGAGTGGGGTTAAATTCCTTCCCGGCGACCCTGTGCTCAGCGTCTTACCGGAGTCTGGCCTCTATCCACGGCCCGACGATGTAGGAATACGAAGTTATTCCGAGAAAGAAGCCGACAAATAGAATTGCGATCCAGATCGCCGAACGGATTTCACCCGTCAGGGCGGCACCCTCCCATGCCAGGATGGCGAGAAACGTAAGCGTTACGGCGAGGACGAATATTCTGAGCCGCAGCCGTCGCAGCATCGTGAGGCCTCCTCGACGACTTCGAGGACCTTCCAAGGGTCGAATCCCGCCAACCTCCCTATTGAAGCGTTAAGTCCCTTCCCCGCGGAATCACGGACAGAGATTCGGCGGAATTCTTGTCTCGAGCTCCAGTTCTTCGAGTCGAATGACCAATTCGTCCGATCCGAGTTCGCCCCGTTTCCACTGGACCAGTAGGCCCATCTCCCGCTGCAAATCGGTGGCCAGCCGCGCGACCATCAGCCCTTGGATGGCTGTGGACAGTCCCCGGAGCCGTCTCATCCACCCTGACATCACGGAGGGTCGGGACGGGCCTCGCGGGACGAGCTGACCGTCGAGGTATCCCACGGTCGTCCCTTTTCCGTACTCCCACTTCAAGTATTGAGCGATCTCCCCAACCTCGACCCGATTCCACGGTTCCCACGCCCGGCTCAACCCTGCGTTCGGCATCATTTTTTCTTCCTCTGTTCGATGAGGTCGGTGAACTCAGTCTGAGGGTATAATAGCATCGATATGGCGTATAGCTGCTGTATAACCGTTTTCGGTAATTCATGATATAAGTATTCCTGATGCATAATCTATTCACGATGATGACGACTATTTAGAAGCTCAGACATTCCGATTATTATATGCCACGACGCGATGTAAATGCTCCTCAACTGGGGCAAAAAGGTTCCTCGAATCGAGAGGACGCGAGGGCCCGAGCGTTGGTCCATTTTCGCGGTTGGAGGGATCGCGAGAGGATGGAGAGTCGAGTCGTTTTCCCGATGCGGGCTGACTAGAGCCTGCAGCATAGCGTTAAATTGCTCCCTTGCGGTGCGCAGCGAACAGACAGCATGCGTCGGGGCTCGCCTTTCCACTCTCGCACCTCGGCGGCCTGCGAGTCCTGGGACTGGCGAGGATGGGCGGGCTATCTCGCGGCCTCCTCCTATTCCCTCGTCCCGGAGATGGAGTACTATGCGATCCGGCATTCCGCGGGCCTGATCGACGTCTCGCCCCTGTACAAGTATTCGGTTCACGGGAAGGATGCCCTCTCCCTCGTGAACAAGGTCGTCACGCGGGACGCGCGGAAGCTCCGAGAGGGCCACATCTACTACACGCCGTGGTGCGACGAGCGCGGCAAGACCGTGGACGACGGGACTCTGTGGAACTTCGGCGACGCCAGGTTCCGGATGACCTCCGCGGAGCCGAACCTGAAGTGGCTGCAGGACGCGGGGATGGGACTCGAGGCGGAGGTCGAGGATGTGTCCGAGGAGATCGGCGCCCTCGCGCTCCAGGGGCCTTCCTCCCGCGTGATCCTCGCGGAGGGCGCGGACGGGGCCGTGCAGAAGCTCCGATACTTCCGGTTCGTGACGACGAAGTTCGCGGGCATCCCGGTCCAGATCTCCCGGACGGGCTACACGGGCGACCTCGGATACGAGATCTGGGTCGAGCGGGAGAAGGCGGAGGCCCTCTGGGACGCCATCATGGAGAAGGGGAAGGCGCACGACCTCGCGCCCGCGGGGATGCTCGCCCTCGACACCGCGCGTATCGAGGCGGGGCTCATCCTCGCCGAGGTCGAATATGTGCCCGCGAGGAAGGCTGTCATCGACGCCCAGAGGTACTCGCCCTTCGAGCTGAGCCTCGACTGGGCCGTCGCCCTCGAGAAGGGTCCCTTCATCGGGCGGAAGGCCCTGCGGGAGGAGAGGGATCGCGGCCTCGCCCGCCGGACGGTCGGCCTCGTGATCGACTGGCGGTCGATCGAGCGACGGTACTGGGCCCTGGGCCTGCCGCCGCAACCGCCCGCCCGGCCCTGGCGATCCAAGGTCCCCTTGTACGTCGGGCATCGGCAGGTCGGATGGGCCACGAGCGGCGCCTGGTCACCGCTCCTGAAGAAGTACATCGCGATCGCGACCGTGAGCGCGGCGTACGCGAGACCGGGCACCCGCATGGAGATCGACATCGCGGTCGAGTGGGAGAGGCATCGGATCCCCGCGACGGTCGTCGCGCGGCCCTTCTTCGAACCGGATCGGAAGAAGGCCTAGGCCCGCGAGCGCTCGGTCCTCTGCCGCACCCGCCTCAGGTCGCCTGATTACCGTTCCTTGATTTGGTCGCGATACGCATTCAGAAATCCGGAGGAGCCGCTCTCGACGAAGTTCTTCAAGCAGACGAGGCGATCGGACCAGCGTCCCCGCTGCCGCAAGATGTCCTCGGGGCGGCCATCGAATCCCGTCGCGGTCAGGTAGATCGCGGTGCCGCTCGCCTTCTCTTCGAAGTCGAATGCGAGGCCCTCTTCCGGGCGACCCTTCGCCCGGAGGACGATGCGCGTCCCGTCGCTCCATTCGAGGATTTGATTCGGCTCCTGCGTGTCCCCGAGGGAGAAGGCGCCCCCCGCGCGCGGCTCCACACGGGCCGGGGCCTCAGGCACGCCGCCCGAAGACCAATGTCCCACGTCCGCGGGATTCGCGAATGCCGCGAACGCGTTCACGGGCGGGGCCTCGATGAGGACGGAGAGGCGGAGTTCACCCGACATCACCGGGGCGTGATCGGGCCGGATGCTGTCCCCGCGGCCCTCCGCGACCGATTCTAGGTTGCCGAGGCACACGCGCCACGCGTCCTGGAGGTCGCCACAGGTCGTCGTCCGAACCGGGACGCGGGAGTGAGAGGCACGGAGGATCGTGGTGTCGCCAGGCGCATCCTCCAATTCGTACGCGACCCGGGTGTCCGAGCCCTGGATGGGCCAGGTGAAAGCGAACCGGCGGAGGACCTCGCCCTCGTCGATTTTCGTCTCCCAGCCTCGGCCGTCCGGCAAGATGATGCAGGTCTCGCCGCCGAACTTGAAGGAGCCGCCGACCTTTGGCTCGATCCGCGACCATCCGCAGAACCACCGCGAGAGGTGCTCGATCCGCAGGAGCCGCTCGAAGACGGTCGGCCGCGGAGCCCCGATGCGCATGCGGAAATCGTAGTCGAACGGCATGCCGAAACCCCGCGGAAAGGCCTCACCGGCGCTTCTCATCGGGCCGGGACCGCGCCGCTCGTCGTCCCTTCCGTCCCCCGTGGCGGAACCGCTTCTCCTTGGGACGCGCGTCCTTGGGCGGCCG
Source organism: Thermoplasmata archaeon (assembly GCA_035639595.1). Classification (GTDB taxonomy): domain Archaea; phylum Thermoplasmatota; class Thermoplasmata; order RBG-16-68-12; family RBG-16-68-12; genus RBG-16-68-12. Next base: position 5,468 of record DASQXV010000023.1, read on the forward strand.
TTCCTTCCGCTTCACAGGCCGGCATACCCGGTGGCCTCGGAAGAGGATTGCGGCCGCGCCCATCGCCTGCGGGCGGTCTTCCTTAGCCGAGGCCGATTTGTTTCATCAACCCGACGAGGTCGTAGTAGAGGCGCTCTTCGGTAATTTCCCCCTTGTCGTTCCATGTGGCCACGGTGCAGAATTCGACCTGGAAGCTTTTCCCGGTCGGCGGGATGACCTTATCCCCCATCTTCATGGGGCCCTTCATCGTCCCGCGGAAGTCCGCCACCGAGCACGTGTGGTTGCCATCCGCGAATAGGATCTTGTAAGGCCGGTTGATTAAGTGGTTGTCCGGAAACGTCTTGAAGAATTCAACGGCCTCCAGGTCGTGGTTATGACGTCCCCGTGTGGGCGCCGACCCGCCGGGCCAGTAGACGGCGACGTCCTCGGTGTGTCGCTTCCGGAAGGTATCCCAAAGCTTGCTTCCGGGTCCCGCGTTCCATGCATCGTCCAGCGTCGTCATCCGCTCGAGGAGCTCTTCGCGCTTCAAAACCTCCACCTCGACCCCGTATCGATGGACCTCCCAAGTATGTTGCGGCATCGGGTCCTGCGAACGGAGTGAGGATTCGGTTCGGGTCGAGGCCAGCATCAACCGCCTCGTGGGTCCATTCCTAAGGGGCAAGCCCGCGGGAGTCCACTCCCCCGATCTTTCTGTTCCACCGTTGTTATAGTCAAATAACTATAACAACCCGGGGGACGGCCTTCGCGTGAGGACGGTCTCCCTGATTTTTGGACCGGAGCCTTGATGACGCCTCACCGTCCTGCGCCGCGAACGGATGGGACCCACCGGCCTCCTTCGTCGACGATCCGCGCTCGTCCTCGTTGCAGCCGTGATGCTCGGCGCGGTGGCCTTCACCCTCACGCAGCGCGCGCCCAACGACCACCTCGCCCCCGCGGCTCAATCCGAAGGCATGTGGCTGAAGCCCTCCATGGGCTGGAACAGCTGGAACCACTTCGCGTGCGCCATCGATGAGGCCCTGATCCGAGGGATCGCGGACGCGATGGTGTCGAGCGGCCTCCAGGCCGCCGGATACGATGTCGTCACCCTCGACGCCTGCTGGTCCGCGAGGGACCGGGACGGGGGCGGGAACCTGTGGAACGATCCCCAGGCGTTCCCCTCGGGGATGAAGGCCCTCGGGGAC
>DASQXV010000024.1:0-7094 GCA_035639595.1 Thermoplasmata archaeon
AGGCGACGGCTCGCACCCTGACGGTGCTCTTCGCGCTCGTGTTCATCGGCCTCATCGTCTTCGCGGGGACCCTCCTCGCGGTGGGCCACGACGGCTATGTGGCGAACTTCGAGAGGATGACCGGCGAGAATTACGCCACAATCGCGGCGGCGGGCCGTGCCGCGGGATTCACGGGGGAGCTGTTTGGCGTGGCGACGGTGCTGGGCCTCGCCTTCACGTACATCAACTTCCTCGGGTTCAACGCGACCATTTACGCGGCCGGGGAGATCAAAGACGTGCAAAGGTCCCAGCTCAAGGCGATCCTCGGTTCTGTCGTGCTCTTCGGGATTATCACGTTCGTCGCCTACGAGGTTGCCTACCTTGTGATGGGCGGGGACTTCATCCAAGGCGTAGGGAGCGGCGCGGCCTCGTCGTTGCCCCTCCCGTTCATGACGGTCCTCTTCCGATATGCGACGGACAACGTGTGGGCGTTCAACATCATGATGTTGGGCTGGACGGCCATGGTCCTCGCTGCAATCTTGACGTACGTCGCGATCACGGTCCGTTTCGTCTTCGCGTGGTCCTTCGACCGGGTCCTCCCCGAGGCCTTTTCCCGGGTCGACAAGAAACACAACAGCCCGTACTTGGCCCTCATCCTGGTGACCGTCGTCGCGATTATCCTTCAGTGGGCGTGGATCTATACGACGCTCCTGAAATACTTCCTGTACCTCGTCTTCGGATGGATGATCATGCAGATTATCGGGGCGATCTCTGCGTTCGCCCTCCCAAGGCGGCGGAGGGACATCTGGGAGCGGGCTCCCGCGATCGTGCGAGCGAAGATCGGACCCATCCCGGTGTTCCCCTTGACGGCGCTCGGGACGATCGGCCTATCCTTGTGGCTGGCCTGGGCGAGCCTTTCGCCTTCCTTGGTCGGAGCGTTCGACCCGTCGATCCTGGCCTTCACGATCGGGCTCTTCGTCTTGGGCGCGCTGATTCACATGGCCTCGTGGGTCTGGCACCGCGTGAAGGGAATTCCGCTCGCCCTCGCCTACAAGGAGATCCCGCCGGAGTGAGGAGGACCCGCACTCCGTGGCCCGCCGCTTGCGGATCTTCTTCGCGACGGACGTCCACGGGTCCGACGTCTGCTTCCGGAAGTTCGTGAATGCGGCGGACTTCTACGGCGCGAAGGTCCTCATCCTCGGCGGGGACATCACGGGGAAGACGATCACGCCGATCCTGGACCTCGGCGGCGGCGAGTATCGCGTGAAGTTCCTCGGCGAGGAAATCCAAGTCCAAGGGGAAAAGCGCCTTCGCGAGGTCATGGGACGGATCGGGGAGGTGGGTTCCTATCCCCACGTCCTCGCTCCGAAGGAGTACGAGGAACTCCAGCACGATCCGGCGGGGATCGCCGCCGTCTTCGACCGCCTGATGTCCGACTCCGTGACGCGTTGGGTCCGCCTCGCCGAGGACCGCTTGCGCGGGAAGGACGTCGAGGTCTACATTCAACCCGGAAACGACGACACGTACGCCATCGATGAGTCCCTCAACGGCTCCGATGTGGTCGTGAATCCGGATGGCCGCGTCCTGGAAATGGCCGGCGGCTACGAGCTGCTCAGCCTCGGCATCGCGAACATGACGCCGTGGGAGTGCCCCCGGGATGTTCCCGAGGACGTGATGGCCGCTCGCCTCCGAGGGCTGGCGGAGGGCCTCCGCCGACCCGAGCGGGCGATCTTCAACGTCCACGCGCCGCCGAATGGCACGGGATTGGACCTCGCCCCGAAGCTCGATGCGAGCCTGACGCCTCGCCTGGGGCCCGGCGGCCGTCCCGAGATGGTCCCGGTCGGGAGTACGGCCGTCCTCCAATCCCTCAAGACCTATCAGCCGTTCCTCGCGTTGCACGGCCATATCCACGAGTCGAAGGCCTTCGCCCGGATCGGACGGACCCTCGCGATGAATCCGGGGAGCGAGTACCAGGAGGGCATCCTCCGCGGCCTCCTCATCGAACTCGATGGAGACAGGATCCGCGACCACTTGTTCGTCTCGGGCTGACTAGCGGACGACCGCCTCCACGTCGTTCCACCACCGACCCTTTGCGAAGGTCCGTTCGCCCTTGCGCCACGCCCGCATCTTCGGCGCGGCCTCGATCGCTGCGAGGAGCGATCCCACCTTCGCCGAAACGTCCGCCGCAGCCTCGGGGGAGAGGAGACCGTCATGTTGTAGCCTCGATGTGGTCTCGCGGACCGTTTCGAGGTTCCCCGTCGCGTCCTTCCAGAAGCCCCAGTCGTCCGCGAGGGGCTCCACCACGCGGTCGACGTTAATCGCGTCATCATCTCGTTTCGTAAGGGGATGGCCGCGAAGGAGGAGGATCACGTCCTTCACGTCCTTGTCCGTGATCTCGTGGATCTGGAGTTTCGACAGGAGCAGGTCCGCGGCCGGGAGCGTCGGGAAGTCGAGGTCGAGACGGCCGCCCTTCGGAGGGCCGAGCTCGATCGTGTGGCTGAAGGAGAGGCGGTCGAAGAAGACGTCGGCGTGGTACTCCTTCGTCGGATGCGCGTACAGCAGGCGTTCCTTTCCATGGAACAACATCGCTTGGGCGTCGGATCGAAGCCCGAAGCGGTCCTCGAGGATCGAGCGGACTCCGGCCCGCTCTTTGCCGTATGCGGCGAAGTCCATGTCCGTGTACCGGGACGGGCCTTCCCCCAGCCGTGTGAGACGCGATTCGACGTCCTCGAGGCCCTTGCAATGCAGGTGGATTCCCAGGGCACCCAGGAGGCGCAATCGGATGCCTTCCGCGCGGGCGGCATCCACGATGCGGACGGCCTCGTCGATGAGGAGACGGTCCGCGTCTCCGAGCACGACTTTCGGAAGGGTCCCGCGACGATGAAGCTTCGCGCACCTACCCATTATGTATCCGCCCCCCGATGCGGGACGGCGGGGTAAGACGTGAAGCGCCTGTTGCCCCAAGACGGCCTGGTCTACAAGTTCCGTCCGGACCTGAAGCCCGTGGCCACAATTCGGTCGGGCGAGGTCGTCGAATTCGTGTGTGAGGATGCCTGCGGCGGGCAGATCCGGTCCGAGGCCGACACGTTGGACAAGCTTGACTTCGATCGAGTCAACGGAGCAACGGGCCCCGTCGCGGTGGCCGACGCGGAACCCGGCGACGCGTTGCGCGTGACGATCCAAGAGATTCGCGTGGGGTCCACGGGGTTCCAGTCGATCGAGCCCAAGTACGGCGTCCTGGGAGATGCGGTGTCCGCACCCCAGACGAAGATGATCCCCATCCGGAAGGGCATCGCCCATTTCTCGGACCGCATCCATCTGCCGATTCGGCCCCATGTCGGTACGATCGGCGTGGCACCGCGGGACAAGGAATGGACGACCTTCTATCCGGGGGACCACGGCGGCAACCTCGACACGAAGGAGATCGCGAAGGGCAACGCGGTGTACCTGCCCGTGTTCCAGCCGGGCGCCCAGCTCGCGGTCGGCGACGTCCATGCCCTCATGGCGGACGGCGAGGTCTGCGTGACGGGGATCGAGATCGACGCGAAGGTCCGCGCGAAGGTGGACCTGGTCCGGGGGCTCGGCCTCCCGCGGCCGGTCGTGGAGACCCGGGACGCCTGGATGGCGGTCGCGAGCGCGCCGACCCTCGACGAGGCCGCACGCCTGGCGACGGAGGACGGTGTCGGCCTGCTCGCCCGGGGTGCGAAGCTGTCGTGGTCCGATGCCTACATGCTCGCGAGCATCGCCTGCGACCTGCGCATAAGCCAGGACGTGGACCCCTGGCGAACCGCGAAGCTCGTCGTCCCGAAGAGGTTCGTGCGGCGTCTTCCGGAGGCGTCGGGGTAGCCGAAAGATAGTTATACCGCGCCATGCCTCGCGGCGGCACCCAGGATGCATTCGGGCCCAAGCTTCCTCGTCATCGGCCTTCTTTCGCGGTTGTGCTAGACGCACGACCGCCTCGAATCCGCCCTGGGAGGTTCTGGATTTCGAGGTGGTCAGAGTGGGCACTCGATCCGACGCGCCGGCCCGCGAGCCGGCGGGCGATGTGGGCGAAGGAACCGCGAACGCGACGCGCCGCCTGGAGCGGCTCCCTCTGTCCCCCGAACACGTGGACGCGTGGACGCCCCACCCAGGCGAGGCCGATTGAGAGGGCGATCCCATGCCGCCGAAGACGGAGACGATCTGGTTCGACGGACGATGGGTGCCGTGGGAGGAGGCGAAGGTCCACGTCCTCGTGCACGGCCTCCACTATGGGACGGGCGCGTTCGAAGGGATGCGGTGCTACCGCACCCCGCGAGGGCCCGCGATCTTCCGCCTCGAGGACCACCTGCGACGGTGGGTGCGCAGCGCGGGCTGCCTTTTCCTCCGGATCCCATACGATCTCCAGGACCTCGCGGCGGTGTGCCGCCGGGTCGTCGTGGAGAACGGACTCGAGGACGGGTACGTCCGGCCGGTCGTCTTCTACGGCCTCGGGGGGATGAACTTCAGCTTTCGCGACAACGCGGTCCACGTCGCGATCGCGGTGTGGCCCTGGGGAGCGTACCTCGGGGAGGACGGCATGCGCCGAGGCATCCGCGTGAAGACGGCCTCGTGGGTGAAGACCTCCTCGAACGCGATCCCGAGCGCCGCGAAGATCGCGGGAGCCTACGTGAATTCGTGCCTGGCCTATCAGGAGGCGATGCGTGCGGGATTCGACGAGGCGCTCTTGCTCAACGACAGGGGGACGGTCGCCGAAGGCACCGGAGAGAACGTGTTCGCGATCCGCGAGGGGGAGATCCTGACGCCGCCGGCCTCGGACCACCTGGTCTCCGGGATTACGCGGGACAGCGTGATGCGCTTGGCCCTGGACCGCCGGTACGCCCTTCGGGAGGTCTCGCTCTCGCGGTCCGACCTGCTCGCCGCGGACGAGGTCTTCTTGACCGGCACCGCGGCGGAGGTCACGCCGGTCCGGGAGATCGATTGCCATCCGATCGGAGAGGGCGGCGCCGGGCCCGTGACCCAGGAACTCCGCGAAGCCTACCTCGCGGCCGCGCACGGCGAGGACCCGCGATATAGCGCATGGCTCTCCTACGTCCTCGAGTCCCCATCGCGCAATCGGATTGTCCGGTCCGCATCGGAGTCGGCCCCAGCAATCGCCGACTAGGCCGTCCACGGAAGCGGCGGCCCGATTATGCCCAACTGGGCATAAGGGATAGGACGCCCCGGCTCATCCGTGAGCCCGGGACGTTTCTTCGGCGAGCTCGGTCGCCCTTCGAGATGCCGCGACGATTCCGTCGGACACGGCGAGTGGGACGCCGTGTTTCTCCATCACGGCCCATCCTGCGAGCGTCGTCCCGTTCGGCGTCGCGACCATTCGGAACAGCTGCATCGGTTCGAGTCCGTCGATCAGGAGGAGCTCCGCCGTCCCCTTCATCGTCTGGAGCGCCAGCTTGTAGGCGACCTCCCGCGGGAGGCCCGAGCGGACGCCACCCTCGATCATCGCGTGGGCGAAGGCCCCGATGAACCCCGGACCGCTCCCGCTCAGGCCCGTGACGGCGTCGAGCATTTTCTCTTCGACCATGGTCACCCGCCCGATGGCGCCGAAGATCTCCTCCACGATCAGGGCGTCGTGGTCCGTCGCGGTCGCTCCGAGGGCGAACGCCATCGCGCCCTCGCCGACCGCGCAAGCGAGGTTCGGCATGATCCGCACGACCCGACCGCGGCCCGCCAGGCCCTTCTCGATGAACCCGGTCCGCACGCCCGCCGCGAGCGTGACGACGAGCGCGTCCTGCTTGGCATGACGGGCGATGCTCTCCACGAGGATGGCCATGTCCTTCGGCTTCGCGGCCAGGAACAGGACGTCTGACTTCGCCGCGAGCTCGCCGGCCGATGCCGCAAGCCCCACGCCGTGCTTCGCCGCGATCTCCTTCGCTCGGGAGGAGACCGCGTCGCTGACGAGGATCCTCGCCGGCGGTACGACACGGCCCACGAGGAGTCCTCGAACCAGGGCCTCGCCCATCTTGCCCACGCCTGCGATGCCGATCGTCCTTCCTTGTTCCATGCGTCCCGCCTTCTGCTCTCCCTTCAGGACCGATACGAGGTCCGCCGGGCCCTGTCGACACCCGGCCACATGGCTTGAAGTTGCGTCCCCAACTCATGGAGTCGGAGGGCCGCGGCTCGGCGGGCACCGTCCCCGTCGCGACCGCCGAAGCATTCGCAGGGGCGACGTGGGTCGCGCGGCATGTGCCGAAAGGTTACTGCACGTTTATGAGCCCACAACTCTCTATCTGTTGCGAGGAGGGAGATCCCGTGGGGGAGACACGACTTCTGGGGCCGAAAGGCCCGCGAAAGGGCGTTCGAAGGATCTGGACGAGGGGATCGGAGGGCCGAAGGTTCGCCGCGATGCGACCCGCCCAATGGAGCGCCCTGCTCGCCGCGGTGCTGCTCCTCGGAATTCTGACCGTCTCGGTGCCGTCCGCCGCGACCGACAGGACCATTAGCGATCTGGGCGTCCTCCCCGGCTACATGGAGAGCCTGGCCTCGACCATCAACAACAAAGGCCAGGTGGTGGGCGGGAGCGGCAATCTCTTCACCGGGTCGACCGGCGTCCTCTGGGACAACGGGACGATGACGGCCTTGAGGCCATTGCCTGGCCGGTCCTCGAGTTTCGCGTACAGCTTGAACGACGCTGGCCAGGTAGTCGGCACTAGCTTCGATCTATTCGGGTCCGGCAACGCTACCCTATGGCAAGGAACGGACATCATCGCCCTGCAGCCGCTTTCCGGCGACATCTACAGCGAAGCCCTGAACATCAACGCCACCGGAAGCATCGTCGGAGACAGTTCCGGAAACTTGACGGGGAGCCATGCCGTCCTTTGGGTGGACCGGAAACCGACCGGCCTCGCATCCCTCGGTGGGAACTCGAGTGCAGCGGTCGATATCAACGGCCATGGCCAAATCGCAGGCTTTGCATCGAACGCCTTGGGGTTCCCCCATGCCGCGCTTTGGGAGGGCGGTCAGGTCCAGGACCTCGGGACCCTCAGCGGCGATCTGTTCAGCCTCGCCATCGGCCTAAACGACGCAGGACAGGTCGTGGGTTTCAGCGGGGGCTTTCATGGCTACAACCTCACCCAGCA
>DASQXV010000025.1:0-20651 GCA_035639595.1 Thermoplasmata archaeon
GCCCGGACGGCGTCCGTCGACCAGCACTCCTCCTATGCCGCGATCGCGCCGAACCCGGCGTGGCGGCTCATCCACGCCCTGATGACCCTCCGGGACGCGAACGGGCGGATCAAGGTCCCGGGGTGGTACGAGGACGCGCGCCGGCCGACCGCGCGGGAACTGCGGTACCTCCGGGCGAGCGTCTTCTCGTCCCAGGCGTTGAAGGGATTCTGGGGCGTGAAGGCCTTCGTCGGCGGCGAGAACGACTTCGAGCTCCTGAAGCGTCTCATCTACTCCCCGACGTGCACGATCTGCGGGTTCGTCAGCGGCTACATCGAGCAAGGGACGAAGACCGTCAACCCCGCGGTCGCGAAGGTCAAGATCGACTTCCGGCTCGTGCCGAACATGAAGAAGGAGAAGCAGCTCGCGAAGCTGCGGGACCACATGGAGGCGAAGGGCTTCGACGACATCGAGCTCCTTCCCGCGCCGGAGAACCTCGAAGCCGCGGCGATCTCCCTGAACGCGAAGGTCGTGAAGGCCGCGATCGAGGGGTCCGTCGATGCGTACGGCCGGGAGCCGGAGGTGTGGCCCTGGTCCCCGGGGGCCTCCGCCCACGGGTTCTTCAACGAGGTCGTCGGCGCGCCGTCCATCTCGGGCCCGGGCGTGTCCTACGACGGCTCCAACTACCATGCGCCCAACGAGAACATCCGGCTGAGCGACTTCGTCGGCGGGGCGAAGCACATGGCCGCCATGTTCGCCCGAATGTGAAGGCCCCCGGCCAGACGTGCGGGTTCGCCCCTTCCGCGGATTCATACCTCTACTTAGAGGTACGTCGGCTCGATACGGAGCCCATGACGATGGGGCCTGCCCGGACAACCCTTTTATTCGCGAAGAGCGCCTTGTCGTCTCAGGAGTGTTGGGGAATGGCGGGAGAGGTCCTCATTCTGGCAGCCGTGCTGGTCGTCATCCTGGTGCTCGCAATCGCCAGGGCAGCGATCAAGGTGGTTCGCGAATACGAACGACTGGTCATCTTCCGACTGGGGCGTCTGTTGAGCACGCCGAAGGGCCCCGGTCTGACCTGGATCATCCCGATCTTCGACCGTCGAGTCCTGATCGACCTCCGAGTCGTCGCCTTCGACGTGCCGCGACAACGGGTCGTCAGCCGGGACAACGTGTCCGTCGAGGTCGATGCGGTGGTCTACTACCGCGTCTACGATCCGCTGAACGCGGTCACGAAGGTCCAGAACTACATCCAGGCGACGAACCTGCTCGCGCAGACGACCCTGCGGGACGTGCTTGGCCAGGTCGAACTCGACGAACTCCTGTCGAAGCGGGAGGAGCTCAGCAAGCGGATCCAAGTCCTCCTCGACACCTCCACGGAACCCTGGGGAATCAAGGTCTCCGCCGTCACCCTGCGAGATGTCTCCCTGCCCGACACGATGGTCCGCGCGATCGCGAAACAGGCGGAGGCGGAGCGGGAGCGGCGTTCCCGCGTGATCATGGCGGAAGGCGAGTTCCAGGCGGCGGAGAAGATGCGCGAGGCCGCCATGCTGTACGGTTCCGCGCCCTCCGCGATGCGGCTGCGGGAGTTGCAGACCCTCACGGAGATCGCCCGGGAGAAGAACATGATCGTCGTGACGAACACAACGGCCGCGGGGGACATCACGGGCGAGGTCGCCTCCCTCACCGCGGCCCTCGGGAGGAAGGGAGGGGCGCCGAAGAGTGAGGGCTAGGACGACGAGGTGGGCCCGGGTCGTCCTGCTGATCGTCCTCCTGTCCGCGTTCGTCGCGGCCGCGGCTCCCGTCGCGCGAGCCCAGGGACCGCGGGTCCTGTATGCGGAAGTCGATGGGGCGATCGACCGGTCCACGGTCGACTACCTCCGGGAGGCGATCGACGATGCGAGGGCGGGAGGCTACGCCGCCCTGATCGTCCGGTTCGACACCCCGGGCGGCGGGCTCCAGGAGACGGTCGACCTCGCGGAGATGTTCAACACGGCGACGGACCTCCCCATCCTCGGATGGGTGGGGCCCGTGGGCGCTCATGCGTGGAGTGCGGGAACGATCCTCCTCGTCTCGACGGACCTCGCGGCCATGGCCCCGGGGACGACCATCGGGTCCGTCCATCCCGTCGAGATCGGGCCGGGTGGCGTCGTCCCGGTCACGGACTCGAAGATCATCAACGCCGTGGTGAACGCGACGCGGGAGGAGCTCGCGTTGCACGGCCGGAACGTGTCCCTCGCGGAGCGATTCGTCGTCGACAACTGGAACCTGAACGCGAGCCAGGCCCAAACGTACGGGGCGACCGAAATCATCGCGGCGAGCCCGCAAGAGTTCGCGAACGCCGCGGACGGTCGAAGGGTCGTCGTCCAGGCCGATTCGAAGGTCTACAAGGACATCACCCTTCGCACGGCTGGCGCGGAGGTCGTGACGTTCAATTCCTCCCCCCGGGTCCGTCTCCTCGCGATCCTCAGCGATCCGCTCATCTCGTCCCTCCTCCTGATCCTCGGGATCTACTTGGTCATCTTCGGCCTCTCCGCTCCGGGCCATGGGGCGGAGATCGCGGGGATTATCATCCTGCTCCTCGCGCTCGTGGGACTCGGCTTCACCGTCGACCCGATCGCCCTCCTCCTGTTCGTCGTCGGGGTGGTCCTGATCCTCTTGGAGCTCAAGACGCCGGGATTCGGGGCCTTCGGGATCGGAGGGATCGTCGCGATCGTCCTCGCCGCCGCGTTCCTCGCGCCGCTCCGCCCCCCGCGGTTCGTCGTTTCGCCGGATTACCAGCTCTACTTCCTCGCGTCCCTCCTCACCCCGACGGCCTTCTTCGGCGGATTCCTACTGTTCGCGATGTACAAGGTCCAGCAGGTGCGCCGACGGACCCCGATCGTGGGCGAGATGATCGGTCAACCGGCGACGGTCAAGGAGGGCCTGCGGCCCGGCGAGAAAGGGTACGTGATGTTCAGCGGGGAGATGTGGCAAGCCTTGGCCGACGAGGCGCTCCCTCCGGACGCGACCGTATACGTCTCCCGCGTCGATGGCATTGTCCTCCATGTGACGCGGAACAAACCGTCCTCGCCCCCGGTGAAGCATCCGTCCCTGCGGTCGCGCCTCGAAGCCTTGCTGCGACGGAAGGCGGCGTAGCCGCAAACCCTTAAGGCCCTTCCGCGGTTCGCCGGCCCAATGGAGACGGACGTCACCCTGTGCAAGATCGAAGACGTCCCGGACGGCGGGATGAAACACTTCGAGATCATGGGGTATGACATCCTCGTCGCCCGCCTCGGCGACCGCTTCTTCTGCGTGGACGCGGCCTGTACGTACAAATGGGCGATGCTCCAGGACGGTCGGGTGGACGCCGACCGACTCACGATCGTTTGCAAAGATTGCGGAGGTTCATGGGACCTCCAGACGGGTCAGCCCCGAGACGCCCCGGCGAAGTTCCCCCTCACATCGTACCATGCCGAGGCGGTCGGAGACGATCTGATCGTGACCTTCACCTATTGACCCACAGGTGCCTCAGTCAAACAAACCGAAGAAAAGCCTTATCCGGGAGGGCATCCTCGACAGGCCGTGGCCGACGACAAGAACGCGCAGTTCACCCGGATGTGGAACGAAGAGAACATGGCGAAGCGACAGAAGTTCCGCAACCTGATGAAATCGAAGCTCGATCTCCTCCACGTCGAGGTGACGGAGGAAAACGCACGCGCGTATTGGAACGGCCAGCTCGTCGCCCGGCAGCCGGAACGGCTGTACCAGATGCCCGAGCGCCCGGAGGAGCGACGGCCCCCCCGTCGCCGCTAGGCCGACGAACCTCCTTCTCCCGCTAGGTCGCCTCGGAGGGCGTCTCCCGCGGGGTTTCCGCCGGGGCCCCTCGCCGTCTCGCAAAGTATCCATCGACGCTCAGGACCAGGCTTCCGTTGAGAAACAGGGTCAGTGCCAATCCCATGAGACCGAAGTCCTTGAGCAGCCCGAAGCTGCCCGTGAGATGGGTCGGGCCAGCGGGGAGGAACCACCCTCTCGCTCCGGTGATCGCGAATTCAAACACGCCCCAGAGGGCTGCGACCCGGGTCAGAAACCCGAGGAGCAGGGCGATGGCGGCGAGCGTTTCGAACACCGTCACGACGTACGTGACCGGAACGCCCGCTCCTGGGCCAAACACGGGGGAGAAGATGTCCCGCGCGACCCCGTTGACTTCGGGGTGCCCTGCGGCGAGCGCGGTCCACCGCGGGATCACCGTGTCGAGCCAGAGGTAGGCCAGGATGAACCGAATCCCAACGAAGCCCCACTCGCTCTTCGTCCGGCTCGGAAAGAAGAGGAAATTCTGAAGGCGCAACAGATACCTGTTCTCTGTCATATCCTCCGCTCCCAGACGACTGTCAACGAGCATCCGTTGACGGATATTTAGGCGTTCCGCCTCCTCGCGACGATTAGGAGCCTCCCGGGAGGGTCTCTTTGAGCTGCCAATTACGTCCCGAGCCAGAGGACTCGGGTGAAGATCAGGATCGCGACCGCGATTTGGAGCGCGAAGGCGCCGATGACGAGGCTCCGCCCGAAAGCGGTCCGCGGCTGCAAGAACGCCACGGACAGGAAGGCCGCCCACAGGACCGCGATCGTCGAGCCCGCCGATGTCAGGGAGATGGAGGCGAGGCTCGCGCTCGGCCAACCGGACCCCGAGAGTCCGAATCCTAGCCCGGCGAGGCCCGCGCCTGTGACGGAGGCGCCCGCGCTGAAGCTGGACCTTTGGACGAGCCCGGGCCGCATGATTCGCGACCCCGCGACGATCGCGAGGCCCACGGACACAAGGCCCCCCAACGCAAGGGCGCTGAACACCCCCATACGGGATAGGTCGAGGATTGCGTTTCCATATCCCAGGGCGCTGGAGCTCCGGATGGAGAGGTACATCGAGAACCGTGCGAGGGCTCCTCCCACGCCGAGGGCAACGCCCATCCGCACGAGGGCTCGGGCTTCGGGAGCGAAGGCGGAGAGCCATGCGTAGAAGAAGAAACATGCGGTGAGCATCAGGGATACGTCGAGTGCGTCGTACCAGACTGACCCGCGCCCCACGACGTAGACCGCACCCGCCGCAACGAAGAGGCTGAGGGTCGACCACGCAAACCCGGACAGGCCCCCGAGACGGACCCGTCGCCCCACGGGTGTGGACGATCCCATCGGGTCGGGACGGAGGACGCCGGCTTCCCGGACGAGCGGGTTTCGGGGGAGCCATCCGCCGGCCACGGATTCAAAGAAGACCCGTCCAATCATGGATGGACCTCGGGAAGGAGGGCGCGGAAGACGACCTGTGCCAACTTCGCCGGGTGGAGCGACCGTTGATCCTGGGTGAGGGGAATCCCGCGCTCCTCGGCTTCATTCAGCAGGTACTCTCGCGCCTCTCGCAGAAGCTTCTCATCGCGCACGTCCTGGGGATTGTCATACCAGTACCACACCCGCAGGCCGTTGCGCGTCGTGTACGTCACGACCACATTGCGCCTCAGGACCGGATGGTATCCGAGGAGGATCCCCTTCTCCGGGCGGACGGCCTTGATGTCGAGCCCGTTCCGGCGGCCCGTTTCGCGAAGGGTCCGGGCAATTTTCGCCTCGGCCGTGCGCAGGGTCTGGTGAACGTACTGACGGCTCGTGCGGAGGCGCTTGGCGATCTGAACCGCGGAGAGTCCGTCTTGAAACAGCGCCCAGGCGATGCCCTGCTTCCGGGTCAGCGGGAACGCCATGGCGCAACAATCGCCCGTTGACGCTTAATCCTTCGCCCGGAGGCACAGACGTGCACGGACCTCTGAAAAAGGATCCGGCCCATCACGGGCCGGGTCCGAGAAATGTGGTTCAGAAGCTCAGAAGCGCCGCCGGCCGCGATCCTTCCGATCGCGATCCCGACCGCCGCTGCCGCCGCGTCCGCCGCCGAAGGTCCCGAACTCGAACTGCCGGTCCCCGCCACCGCTTCCACCGCGGCGTTCGCCGCTGTATCCGCCGCTTCGGTACCTCGGTTCGCGTTCGTACTCAACCGCGCTGACGTCGAGGGCCGTGTTGACCGTCTCGATCGTCTGATCGGACTTCGTCATCGAGCCGTACTTCCCGACGTTCAGCCGGATGTGCCCCCGAACGAGGGTCACGTAGCCGTTGTCGATGAGGACCGTCTCGTCCTTCTGGACCTGACCGATCTGGTCGTTCCAAAGGGTCAAGAGGACCGTGGCGGTGTCGTCCCCGACCGTCGCCTCGACGAGTTTTCGGGCCTCGCCGAACTTCGACGTGATCTCTCGCTCTTCGCTCAACCCGACGACCTTGACCAAGACATTTACCTGCTTGGACGCGGGGGTCAGGTCTTTCACTTTTGTCATTGCCTTGTCTTCCATGCTTTCACTTCTGCCGACACAAGACGCCAGAGTCGCAATAGGCCGGGAAAAACCGCACCAGGCGAATTCAGACGATGTGGGCTACCCGTCCTGACGTGCCGCTGATATAAAAACATTCGGAAGCGGGGCGCGATTCGAAACGGCGCCCCTTTCGCGCACCGAATAGCGTCGGTCCATTTGTCGTTCCCACCCCCTCGAGCGCCCGCGGTTGGTCAGGGGCCAAGTATTTAGCGCGACCTTGGGTTCCACATTCCAACCATGCTCGTCGATGCCTTCGGTCGCGGGGTGACGGACATCCGCGTCAGCGTCACGAAGCGGTGCAACTTTGGTTGCATCTATTGCCACGACGAAGGGCTCGGGCCCATCCTCCAGCCGAGGATGCCCCACGAGGACGAGATGTCCGTCGACGAGATCGAACGCCTCCTTCGGATCGCGCGGGAGTTCGACATCCGATCCGTGAAGTTCACCGGCGGCGAGCCGCTCATTCGACTGGACATGGAAGCGATCGTCGATCGGGCGGTCCGGCAAATTCCCGACGTGTCCATGACGACGAACGGGTCGATGCTCGCGAGACGGGCGGAGGCCCTCCGGTCCGCCGGCCTGAAACGGGTGAACGTGTCGATTGATTCCCTCGATCCATCCGCGTTCTTGGAGATCCGGAAAGGGCAGCTGGCCCCCGTCCTGCGAGGGATCGAGGAGGCGTTGCGCGTCGGGCTCAAGCCCGTCAAACTGAACATGGTCGTCTTCAAGCAGACGCTCCCACACATCCCGGACATGATCGACTTCGTCTCGGATGGCGAGGGCCTGAAGCTCCAGCTGATCCAGTTCATGCCCGAGCTCGTGGGACAGCAGGATTGGATGGTCGACATCGACTCCCTGAAAAAGTGGCTCGAAGTCCGGGCCGACAAGGTCCTCGTGCGGGAGATGCACCACCGCCGGATCTACATCTTCAACGGAGCGGAGGTCGAGGTCGTCGATCCGGTCTACAACTCGGAGTTTTGCATGAACTGCCATCGGATTCGCGTCACCCACGCGGGCGAGCTGAAGGGCTGTCTGAACCGGAACGACGATCTGATCCCGACGCGGGGTCTCGACGATGACGGCGTCCGTGATGTCTTCCGCCGCGTCGTCGCGAACCGAGTGCCCTACTACGGGGCCCATGTGACCGAGTATCCGCGGCGAGATCCGAGCCGGGCGGTCCCGCTAGAGTTCCCCGGACCCGCGGCCTGACGGGCCCAGGCCCCGAGAACCCTCAAATAGAGCGCGGGGGCTCCGTCGCTCCGTGGTCACTGCGACCCGCACCGTGGAGGATGTCCTTCGCCAGGGAGGCTTCACATCCTTCCATCGGCGCGTCGTCCTCTTGACCGGGTTCGCGTGGACGTTCGTCGCCTTCGAGATCATCCTCATCGGTTTCGTCCTCCCGACGATTTTCGCGCAGTTCGGCCTCACCCCCGCCTCGAATCCGATCCTGTACTTCCTCGTGGCCTCCGCGACCCTGATCGGTTCGTTCGTCGGGAGCCTGGTCCTTGGCCGCCTCGCCGACCATCGGGGCCGTCGCACGGTCTTCCTCGCGAGCATCCTCTGGTACTCCATATTCACCGCCCTGACCGCGGCCTCGTGGGATCCGTGGAGCGTCTTCGGATTCCGACTCCTCGCGGGGCTGGGCCTCGGGGGCATGCTCGTCGTCGATCCGTCGATGTTGTCCGAGTTCCTCCCGCCCCAATCCCGGGGCCGGTTCATGGTCCTCCTCGATTTCTTCTGGCCAATCGGGTTCCTCCTTGCGATCGCCTTTTGGTGGATCTTCATCGTCCAGGGGGTGACCGTCGCGGGGGTCCCGAGCTGGCGCGTCCTCTTCGTCGCCGCGGCGTTCCCCGCCTTCGTCGCCTTCTTCGCCCGCTTCACCGTGCCGGAGAGCCCGTTCTATCTCGCGCGCCAGGGACGCCTGGAGGAGGCGGCCACGATCCTGCGGCGGGTCAGCGGATCCGACCTTTCGGCGTCGGCTTTGGCGATGGAGCCGACGGTGCCTCGGGCTCCCGTGAGCGCGCTCTTCCGGGGAGGGTTCCTCCGGCGGTCCACCGTGACGATCGTCGTGTGGATCGCGTTGAACTTCAGCTACTACGGGCTGTTCCTGTCCCTGCCCTTCGCGTTGCCCGTGTTCGCGGCCGTCGGAGGGAACGTGGGCCTGCTCGCCTCGTTCTTCATCGCCTCCGCGCTCGCTCAGTTCCCGGGATACCTCGTCTCCATGCTCCTCGTCGAGAGGTGGGGACGGAAACGAACTCTGGCCGTGTTCCTGATGCTCGGGGGGATCAGCGGCTACTTCTTCGCCACCGCGTCGGAACTGGCCACCTTGTTCGTGAGCCTCGCCCTCGTCAGCTTCTTCAACCTCGGGGCGTGGGGCGCCGTCTACCCGTACACGAGCGAGTTGTTTCCGACGCAGTACCGGGCGACGGGCTTCGGGATGGCCGAAGGGGTCGGGAAGGTTACCGCGATCCTCGGACCCGTCATCTTCGGTGCCCTGTATGCGTCGACCGGTGGGATCATCGCGCCCCTCACGGTGATTGCCGTGGTGATGGCCCTCGGAGGAATCGTGCTCGGAGCGATCGGCCCGGAGACGAAGGGGCAGACCTTCACCTGACTCGGTGAGATGGAAAGCCTATAATGTCGGCTGCCGTTCGGTCGGCAGCGGGTTCGAATGCGGCCGGTCGTGAAGCGCCATCCCAAGCGGAAACGATCCCCTCCCGGCGAGGTGAGCGGCCCACGCATCGTCACTGTCCCACCGGGGCCCAAGTCGAAGGCCGCGGCAGCCCGCAAGGAAAAGTTCGTCACGAATGCGGTCCGGACCGCGCTGCCGATTGATGTCGCGTGGGCCGAGGGCCCAATGGTTCGCGATTCGGACGGCAATTCCTATGTGGACCTCGGAGGCGGAATCGGCGTCCAGACCGTCGGCCATCGGCCCGCCTCCGTGATCCGGGCCGCGAAGGACCAGCTGGACCGACTCACGCACATCAGCTTCATGGTCGCGAACTACGGCCCGTACCTCGATCTGGCCGAGCGCATGGCGGGCATCTCTCCCCCGGGCCTCACGAAATCGATTTTCCTCAATTCCGGCTCCGAGGCGATCGAGAACGCGGTCAAGATCGCCCGGGCGGCGACCAAGAGGGAGTGGCTTGTGTCGTTCAAGACCGCGTTCCATGGTCGCACGCTCCTGGACATCAGCTTGACGGGGAAGGAGAAGCCCTACCGGGAGGGCTTCGGGCCGCTCGTGCGGGAAGTGCTCCTCGCGGATTACGCCTACCCGTACCGGGACCCGGAGGGCCGTCCCCCCGCGGAGGTCGCGAAGGCCCGCGCCGAGGAGCTCGAGCGCCTGATCAACCGGCCGGAGGCCGCGGGCCGTGTCGCCGCGATCCTCGCGGAGCCCGTCCAGGGGGAAGGAGGCATGATCGTGCCCCCGAAGGAATTCTTCCCGCTCCTCCGGCGTCTGTGCGACACGTACGGGATCCTCCTGATCGACGACGAGGTCCAGGCGGGCGCAGGCCGCACGGGAAAGATGTGGGGGATCGAGCACTGGAACACGGTGCCGGACCTCTTGGTCAGCGGCAAGGCGATCGGCGGCGGGCTGCCGTTCGGCGGCGTCACCGGGAAGCCCGAGATGATGGACGCTCCCGGACCTGGCTCCCTCGGAGGCACGTTCGGCGGGAACCCGGTCGTCTGCGCGGCCGCGGTCAAGGCCGTGGACGAGATCCAGCGGGCGCTGCCCAAGACGAGGCGGCTCGCGGACGCGATTGGCAAGCGCCTGGCGGAGATCGCCGAGGCGCACGATCGCGTGGGCGAGGCGAGGGGCATCGGCGCGATGTGGGCCCTCGAGTTCGTGAAGGACCGGCGGACGAAGGAGCCTGACGCGGACCTGGCCCGGGCGACCCAGATGGCCGGCCTGCGGAACGGGCTCATCCTGCTCACGGCGGGGTTCTACAACAACTGCATCCGGCTGCTTCCGCCAATCAACATCCCGATCCCCCTGATGGAGCGGGCCCTGGACCTCCTCGAGGACAGCCTCGAGATGGCCTTGGCGGGGAAAGCTTCCTGACGCCGTCCGTCGGGCAGGCAGGCCTCCGGGATCGAGGCCACGGACCTTTGGCGCACGTTTTCTAGATGAACCTGGTCTGTACTGAGAACCTGGTACGTAAACGAAACTATATAAGCCAGGGGCGCACAAGATAGGGGTGCGAGAACCGAAGACCATGGCCGAGGAGCAAGGTCCCTGCTCGGGACCCGAGTGCGGAGCGACGGTCGCCATCGAGGTGATCGGCTCCGAGCTCAAGCTCACGGTCCTCCACAGTCTCCTGTCCGGCCCGAAGCGCTTCAACGAGCTTCGGGTCGTGACCGGGATCTGCCAGAGCTCCCTCGCGAAGACGCTGAAGGACCTGGAGGAAGCCGGGATCGCGGAGCGCAAGGTCCACCTGGACCGGCCCGTGGCGGTCGAGTACCGCCTGTCGCCGAAAGGGCAGGACCTGTTCGAGGCGATCCGGGAGCTGGAGGCGTGGGCGGCCCGCTGGGTCATGGCGGCCGGGGATCGCGAGGTGAATCAATGAGTCAAATGTCGACGACGGACCGACACGAGGTCGCGTTCCGGAGGGAGGCCGAGCCGAAGGGCCGGGAGTCGGGCCGATGCCCGAACTGCGGGAGCTTCGCCCTCTACCTCGACCCGGTCCGCGGGGAGCGGGTATGCGACAACTGCGGGTTCGTCGTAGAAGAGGGCCTCGTCGACCAGGGGCCCGATTGGACGACGTTCGAAGGGGACGACCGGATCCGAGCAGGTCCGCCGCCGTCCGTCATGGCGCCCGACAAGGGCCTCGGATCGATGGTGGGCAATGGCCTTCGGGACGCGAAGGGGAACCCGATCGACGCGCGGAGCGTGGCGGCCCTGAACCGCCTCCGTCGGGTGAGCCGATGGACCCGATACGACCGGACGGAGCGGGCGCTCGCGCCGGGCCTGGCCCAGCTGTCGAGCCTCTCCAGCCGCCTGGGCCTCGCCCCCGTGTTCCGGGAGCGGGCCGCGATCCTGCTCCGGCGGACGATCGAGGCGGGCCTTTCCCGCGGTCGGTCGATGGATGCGATCGTCGCGGCCGTCGTGTACCTGGCCTCGAAGCAGCTGGGCGCCCCGCGCGGGCTCCATGAGCTCGCGGAGGTGACCGGCGTGACGGTCCACCGGATCAGCCTGACCGCGAAGATCATCGCCCGCGAGCTAGGCGTCTTCGGCCGCCCGAGCCGCGCGGAGGACTTCGTGCCCCGGTTCGCGAGCCAGCTCGGCCTGGACGCCCGGGTGGGCGAGCGGGCCTTGAGCCTCGTGGCCC
Organism: Thermoplasmata archaeon; assembly: GCA_035639595.1. Lineage (GTDB taxonomy): Archaea > Thermoplasmatota > Thermoplasmata > RBG-16-68-12 > RBG-16-68-12 > RBG-16-68-12. Next base: position 11,687 of record DASQXV010000025.1, read on the forward strand.
AAGGCAAGGACTCCAAGATCCTCGAGGCGAACTCGCCCGTCGGGATCGCCGCGGGTGCCCTGTATCTGGCATCCGAGGACCTGGATGTACCCTTGACCCAGGCTCAGGTCGCCCGGCTGACCGGCGTGAGCGAGGTGACCATCCGAAAACACTATCGTCTACTGAAGGAATTCCTGGTCACGAAGGACCAACCAGCGGAGGCGGCTTGATCGCGGGGATCTGCCCGACCTGCGGGTTGCCCAAGGAGATCTGTGTCTGCGAGGACCTGGGCCGCGAGACGACCCAGCTGTCCGTCGAGATGGATACGCGCCGATACGGCAAGGCGGTGACCGTCGTCCGAGGCCTCGAGGCGAAGCCCGACGAGGCCGAGAAGCTCGCGAGGGAGCTGAAGAAGGGCCTCGCGACCGGCGGCTCCGGCAAGGATGGCGTGATCGTGCTCCAGGGTGACCACCGCAAGGACGTCGTCCGCCTCCTGCAGTCGAAAGGCTACAACGTGCGCTGACGCGGCCCTTATCTAGGACCGCTGGGTTCTGCGGCGTTGTGCAGGTGGTAGCCTGAAGGCCGTCCTCCTGACCGGATACGGCGGCCCGGAGGTCCTCGAGGTCGCCGCGGACCACCCGGACCCGGTCCCGGGGCCCGACCAGGTGGTCGTGCGGGTCCATGCGGCCGCCCTGAACCACCTGGACCTGCACGTCCGTCAGGGGATCCCGACCCTCAAACTCACCCTGCCCCACATCCTCGGGGCGGACGGCGCCGGGCACGTCGAGGCCCTCGGTTCCGACGTCACGGACTTCGAGGTCGGAGACCGGGTCGTCCTGAACCCCGGGATCACGTGCGGCCGCTGCGAGTTTTGCCTGAAGGGGGAGGACTCCCTGTGCGTCGACTACAAGATTCTCGGCGAGCACCTCCCGGGCACCTACGCGGAGAAGGTCGCGGTCCCGGCCGGGAACGCCCTGAAGATCCCGACGGACATGACGTTCGAGACCGCGGCCGCGGCCCCGCTGACCTTCATGACCGCCTGGCGGATGCTCATCAACAGGGCCCAGGTGCGCCCCGGTGAGGACGTCCTGATCCTCGGGGCGGGCTCCGGCGTCTCCACGGCCGCGATCCAGATCGCGAAGCTCGCGGGCTGCAACGTCTTCGTGACGAGCTCGAGCGACGAGAAGCTGGAGAAGGCGAAGGGCCTCGGGGCCGACGTCCTCGTGAACTACAAGGCGTTGCCCTGGTCCAAAGCGATCTGGGAGCTGACGGGCCGCCGCGGGGTCGACGTGATCGTGGACCACGTCGGGGAGGCGACGTTCAAGGATTCCGTCCGCTCCCTCCGCAAGGGAGGTCGGGTCGTCGTGCCGGGTGCGACGACGGGGTCCATGCTCCCCCTCGACGCCCGATACTTATTCTGGCGTCAGCTGTCCGTCCTCGGCTCCACGATGGCGAACCGGCGGGAGTTCGAGGAGGTCCTGAAGCTCGTGTTCATGGGTCGGCTGAAGCCCGTGGTGGACCGGGTCTTCCCCCTGGCCGAGGCCCGCGCGGCCCACGAATACCTGGAGCGCGCGGAGCAGTTCGGCAAGGTCGTGCTCTCGATCGGCTAGGCCCGACCCGCGAGCCTACGGGACCGCGAGGCGCGGCGATCCGCCCTCAAAGCGTCCTGCCGCCCGCAGCGGCCGTCGGACCGCGTGGGGCCGCTCGACGGACCGGATGGCGGTGGGCGCCGCCTCGCTCCGCAGCCACGAGGCGAACCTGCGGGCCCATCCGCGGCTGCTTCGCCGGAACGGAGGGGAGGTCCCCTCGCGCCGGAGGGCCGCGAGGACCGCCGCCTGTTCCCCCGGCCGGTACTCCCATCGGATGTACTCCGCGAGAGGACCGTCACCGATTCCATCGCCGAACGTCTTCCTGACCGTCGCCATCGGATATGTGTTTCCGAACATGCACGGGTCATATCCGTGCTGGGAGAGAGAGGTTCACCCGCCCTAGGCGGCCGTCGTATGACGGTCCAAAAAGGATGTCCTATCGGTTGAGGGGGTTGGCGTTCTCAGCCCTTGCGTGCCTTCGCGGGAGGAATCCGGCTCCGGATCGTCTGGATCAATTCCGACGTCTCCGGGAACCGCATCGCTTCGTCCATGGACCAGACCCGATGGCCGTCCACCTCGACGTCGTAGACGCCATGGTCGCCAGGGACCAGGCGCAGGGAGGAGACGGACGGGCCGAACTCCTTCAGGATCGCGTCCGCGTCCTGGATCGCCTTCGGCTGGTACCGACAAGGGAGGCAGTAGCGAATCAGCACTTCCGACATCTTGGATCCAATGAGGGACCCGCGCGATAAAAACCTGCGCCGCCTTCAGTGACCGGTCTCGTCCCGACCGAGGAAGTCGAAGGCGGCGAAGCCTCGAAAGGAGTTCAGGAAGTACCGCAGCCGCACGGACAGGGAGCGCGCGGGCGTCTTCCGGCGACGGGGCCGGGGCCCGGGGGCCACGAGCCATGCGACATCGGGCGTCCCGTATTCGAGCTGCCCGTATTGCCGCAGGGTGAAGTTGCGGTTGCTGTCCGTCCAAATGCGCGCGTTGTCGGGTCCGTTCAGGTACATGTCTTGCACCACGGGCCTAAAGGACGGCCGAGATGAACCGATTTGACCCGCCTTTGACGGCCGTCATATGACGGCAGCACCTATATGGCCCGCGGAGACGATGAGGCGTCCATGGGGCTCTGGGAGATTTCGTTTCGGACGCAGTACGATTACCCGTTCATGAAGATCTCGGGCCGGCATCCCGGCCTGCCGATCTCGATGTGGTGCATCTGGAACCGGGAGCTCATCCAGGTGCCAACGCTGAACGAGACGATCCTGGCGGACATCGCGAAGGAGATCCGGAAGGCGGGGAAGTGCATCGACCAGTGGGTCGAGGCCCAAGACTCCCGGATCTTCATGCTGAAATGCACGTGCGGCAACCTCGACAGCCCGTGGAACGTCTGGGAGGCCCACGAGATGATCGACGCGCCCCCCGCGATTTACAAGGACGGATGGGGGCACTTCCGGCTCATCGCGTTCGACGAGACGCGCACCCGGGACCTGTTCCGCGACTTCAACAAGCGGGGTCCCACGGAGCTCATCCGGAAGCGCGAGCTGCCCCTGACCATCCTGCCGTCCACGATCTGGGTGAACAGCCTGTTCGGCGACATGACCACGAAGCAGATGGACGCGATGCTCAAAGCCCACCGGTACGGGTACTACAACTCGCCGCGCGAGGTGACAACGGAGAGCATCGCCCGCAGCCTGGGGGTCAGTCGGTCGACGTACGAGGAGCACCTGCGCAAGGCAGAGAACCGGATCATGTCGAACCTCATTCCGTACCTACAGCTCTTCGCGGGCGGAGAGAAGAGCCCGGAGAAGATGCCCCTCAAGGCGACGCCGGTCGAGCCCCTCGTCGAGACGTGATCACGGATTCGGCGGCGCAGGCGGCTTGGGCGCCGCCGCGGGGGCCGGCGCGGGCGCTGCGACTTTCTCCGGCGGCGGGATGGGGCCCGTGTGGGTCTGCCCGATGACCTTGCCGCGGACGACGGCGCCCTTGTCGACGAACAGGCGGCCGCCCTCGTTCAGGACGTCTCCTTGGACCATCCCGTAGACCTCGAGGTCGCCGCCCGCGGATTTCGCGGCTTTCGTCACGAGGCCGTGGAGGACCGCCTTGCCCGTCCGTTCCGCGAGCAGGTTGCCCGAGACCATCCCCGTGACGTCGCAGACGCTGTTGTCGCGGACGAAGAGGTCCCCGCGGACGAGGCCCGTCATCGTTGTAGGACGAGGCCCGATCACGACGACGGAACCCTCGAACCGCTCGTCGAGCACTCCGCCGCGGAAGATCCGCACCATGCCGTTTTCCAGGGAAGTCCAAGGGTTGAACGGGCTTCAAGATTTCGTCGTTCCGTGGCCCGACTGCTGGAGCCAACGCTCCGCGTCGAGCGCGGCCATGGATCCGAAGCCGGCCGCGGTCACCGCTTGCCGGTAGCGGAAATCGTGGACATCGCCCGCCGCGAAGACGCCGTCCACCGAGGTCGCGGTTGCGAGGCCGTCCCGTGGTTTCAGCACGATGTAGCCTCGGTCGAGCTCGAGCTGCCCTCGCAGGAACTCCGTGGCCGGCTCATGTCCGATCGCGAGGAACAGTCCCTGCACCTTGAGGTCGGACGTCTTCCCGGTCTTGACATTCTTGATCCGAACGCCCTCGACCTTCGATTCGCCGAGGACGTCGACGACCTCGGAGTCCCAGATCACCTTGACGTTCGGGGTCTTCAACAAGCGGTCTTGCATGATCTTGCTCGCTCGGAAGGCGTTCCGCCGGTGGACCACGGTGACGGTCTTGCAGAGCTTGGAAAGGTACAGGCTCTCTTCCATCGCGGTGTCGCCTCCACCCACAACGACGACATCGAGACTCTTGAAAAAGAATCCATCACACGTCGCGCACGCGCTCACGCCGCGTCCCTTGAGCCGCTCCTCATTCGGGAGGCCAAGATATCTCGCGTTCGCACCGGTCGCCACGACAATCGATCGCCCCTCGTGCGGTCCATCGGCCGTCCAAACTCGCAGCGGACGTCCGGTGAAGTCCACCTTGGAGACGTTGTCGTCGATGATGTCCGCCCGGAAGCGCTCCGCTTGCTTCCGCCAGAGTTCCATCAGTTCCGGACCCTGAACGCCGGCAGGGAAGCCTGGGTAGTTCTCCACATCCGTCGTCGTCATGAGTTGTCCACCGGCTGGGACACCTGCGATGACGAGCGTCTTGAGGCCCGCACGCGTCGAGTAAATCGCCGCCGTGAGGCCCGCGGGCCCCGATCCGATGACGATGACGTCGTAGAGGGGAGGCACGATGCGAATTGAAGGGGCCCCTTCGTCATAAGAGTTGCCCTCGGAGGGCACGCAACCTAAAAGGGACCGCGACGTTCCCATGGCACCATGGCGTCGAAGGACCTCGAGCGGTTCCTCGGCCTCCTGCCGACCTTCGAGCACCAGAAGGGGATCCAGCTCTTCGACTACCTGATGAAGGACCCCGCGAACGCCGCTCCGATCCTGCAAGGGCTCCTCGCCGTGGTCTCGAACCATGACGATCCCCAACTCCACACGCCCCACGGCGTCCTCACCGTCCACGCGGGCCGCGACCTGTTGCGGCTCACCCGCCCTCCCGGAGGCCTCGGACTCCTACGGTTCCTCGTCCTGTACAACTTCAGCCTGCAGAAGCGGGCCCTCACTCCAACAGGCGTCGAGGCGGAAGCCCGCGCGATCCCTCCCGCATCGGAGGAGGACAAGGCCCGAGCGTACCGCAAGTTCGTCCTCGAGCATATGGGGGCAAAAGCCGCTCCGCTGCTGGCCCGCGTCGCCATCGACCATGGGATCGAGGCGGCGGCCCACCTCGCGATCCGGACGTCCCTCGACGACCTCGGTCGCCTGGGGCACAACCTCGCCCTCGCGGTCGGCTACGTGGAGGTCGCCTCCGCCCTCGACCTGCCGGGAGGCCTCGTGCCCCTCGCGAACCTGGGGCACGTCCAGGCCGTCGGGATGCAAGGCGTCCCTCCGATGGAGATGCCCGCGATGGAGGGAGCGGGTCCGGGCAAGCCCGATGTCGACGCGCTGGGGCGCCTCCTCGAGGAATGGGAGTTCGATCGGGTCGAGCCGATCCTCAGGGCCCTCGCCTTCGAAGGCCTCGCGGAGGAGGCCTACAGTCCCCTGCTGATCGCCGCGAGCGCGGACCCGGGGTTCCTCGGCCACACCCTGAGTGAGGTCCACGCCGCACGACTCGCGACCCGCTACCTGACGCCCTCCGAAAACGCGTGGCTCTCTTGGAAACTGTACCGGACCCTCACGACTAAGTTCGGCTATCCGGAATTCCTTCGACTCGGCGAGCCCACAGTTGCGGACCGCGAGACGACGCTCGCGGCCTTGGCTTCGAGCCTCGCGTACAAATCGCCTCCGGCGGAGGAGACGGTCCGGCATGCCCTCGAGGCCGACGTGCCGCTGGACGAGATCCTTGCGGCGGTCGTGGACTTCTACGGAAAATGGACCGACGGGGAGAAGGAGCACACGATCAGCTACCTCAACGCGGTCCTCCAGACCGCGAAGTTCCTCGGGAAGGACGAGGCCCTCCTGCCCCTGGCGATCGGCCTGAGCAAGCTCCCGTTCTAGCCGGGCGGGTTGCAACCTTAAACAAGGTTGCCTCGAGCCCAAAGGGCGGCCGGTGCGAAAACGGCCCTGCGGGCGTCCGTCGGGCAGACCGACCTGGACTCGTTCCATCCATACGCGTGGTTTAAGTCGCGCGGCGTGAGTGCGAACCCGGAGTGTCATGGCGGCACGCGAGTACATCCTCCTCTTCGACCGCGATTGCGGAATCTGCAGCGCGGCGAGCCGCTGGATTCACGCAGTCGATTTGCGGGGTCGCGTCCGTCTCCGGACGATCCAATCATCGCGAGACCTGCTGCGCGGGATCCCCGAAGGGCGGATTCTGGACGCGTTCCACATCGTGTCCCCCGACGGCCGGGTCACGACGGGTGGAGACGCGGTGCCTGTCCTGATCGAAGCGCTGCCGATGGGCGATGGGCTGGGTCGTGTCCTGGCCGGCTCGCCGACCCTGATGTCGCGGGTGCACCGTGTCTACGCGTTCCTCACGCGCTTCCGCGAGCGGCTCCTCTGCCGCGTGGCGCCTGCGGGGATGTGGGCGGGTTCGGGCCGGTGACGAAGGACCGGAGCAGCTTCAATTCCCGCCGGTACCCTCCTTCTGTACCCGGGAACTCGAGGACTCCGGGGATCGCGCGGAAGCGCTCGTCGTTCACGAGGAACCTGAACGGGTCCCTCCCCAATTTCCCCTTGCCCACATCCTCATGACGGTCCGCTCGCGAGCCGAGGTCCCCCTTCGAGTCGTTCAGGTGGAACGCGCGGACCTTTCCTAGGCCGACCGTCTCGTCGACCGTCTGCAGGAGGGCGTCGTATCCTTCGCGGGTGCGGAAGTCGTAGCCAGCGGCGAAGGCGTGGCAGGTATCGATGCACACGGCTAATCGGTCCGGGAACGAGGAGGCCTTCACGATCTCCGCGAGCTGCGGGAACGTGTATCCGACCACGCTGCCTTGGCCCGCTGTGATCTCGAGCACCGCGAGGACATCCGGCGCCTTTGCGCGCTGGAGGGACCAATCGAGGCTCGCGGCCATCGTCTTCACCGCATACGCCTCGCCTTTCCCCAGGTGGGCTCCGGGATGGAAGATCACGTCCCGGATGCCGAGGGCCTGGGCCCGCTCCAGCTCCTCGACGAACGCTTCCCGGCTGTACCGCAGTCCGTTCTTCTTCGGCGACGCGAGGTTGATCAGATAGTTCGCGTGGATGACCGCGCCCACGAGCCCTTTCTTCGCCATCGCCTCCTGAAAGGCCCGCGCCTCCTCGGGAGGGATGGGCTTCGTCTTGCGGAGCATGCGAGGGCTGCGGGAGAAGATCTGAATCGTCTCGCATCCGACGGACCGCCCGCGGGCGGGAGCCAGGGCGAGGCTCTCCGAGATTGACACATGGGCCCCGAGGTACATCGCGTCTCGCGGCGGGAATCGACCATCGGCGGATGAGGTTTGCCCGCCGCGGTCCCGCGTCACCGCATCGTGTACGGGGCCGCCACGCGCTGCGCCTTCACGATCAGGTAGGATAGGGTGAGGTGCCGCTCCCCACGGGCGAAGGAGTCCGAGAGCTCCTGCCAACGGCCGTCCTCGACCCACCGGCGGACCGTCCGATCCCGCAGGAAGAGCTCGACCTCCCGCAATTCATGGAACAGGACGACCGTCGTTTCGACGCCCATGAAATCGATCTCGAAACGATTCTCCTCGAGGAGTTCCCGCATCGTGTCCTCGAAGAAGGCCCAGCGGGAGCCGCGGCGGGTCTCCTTCCAATGGTCCCCGTGATGCGCCGCGAAGATGAACTTTCCTCCGGGACGGAGGGCGCGCGACGCGTGGAAGATGATCTCCGGGGACATGCACAGGTTGCTGATCACCGCGTCGATCGGCTCATGGACGAACTCATGGTAGGGCGTCTTCTCGACGTCGCCCACGAGGAACTCGGCATCGCGGACGTCCCGCACGCCGGCGTAGGCACGCGCGTGCATGAGCTTCACGCGGTCGAGGTCCACGCCGGTCACCTTCGCCCCGACGCCCGCGGCGACGAAGGCGAGGCGCCCTTCCCCCGTCCCGACGTCGAGCACGCGCTTCCCGCGGAAATCCTCGTGGCGGAACTGATCGAGGAGCATGGGGCGGAGGGCATCGGACTCCCCCGCCGCCTCCCGCCAGGGGAGGGTGCGGCTCGTGCGTACGACCTCCGGCAACCCTACCCTCACCCGCGGCATCGGGGGGACGAAATAAGAGGCCACCGGTGGACGCGGGCGGAAGGCCACACGCTTATAGTCCGCGGTTCAATCGTGGGGCGGGACCGCGATGGACGTGACGGACCACGGCCTCTACATCGGCGGGAAATGGGCCTCGTCCCACTCGGGACGGAAGGCGGAGGTCCTCGATCCCGCGACGAATCGGCCGATCGCCCGGGTGGCCTCGGGGACGGAGGAGGATGCCGCGGCCGCGGTCGAGTCCGCGCGGACCGCGTTCGAGTCCCCGGATTGGCAGGACCTGGACCCGAGCAAGCGCGGCCGCCTCCTGTGGCTCCTGGGGCAACAGGTCCGCGACCGGTTCGACGAATTGGCCCGCCTGGAATCCTTGAACGTCGGAAAGCCGATCCGGGAAGCGAAGGGCGACGTCTCCTACGTGTACAAATTGTTCGAATATTATGCAGGACTGGCAGATAAAATTCAGGGGGAGACGATCCCCGTCCCGGGTGCGCGGCTCGACTACACCCTCCGAGAGCCCCTCGGCGTCACCGCCCACATCGCACCCTGGAACTACCCACTCCTGCTCGCCTGTCGCGGGATCGCGCCGGCCCTCGCCGCCGGGAACACGGTCGTCCTCAAGCCCGCGACCC
>DASQXV010000026.1:0-11982 GCA_035639595.1 Thermoplasmata archaeon
GGCCTCGAAGGGGATCATGGAGAAGACGCGGCAGAAATTCCGCCGCGGCCCCCGCCGACGAGGGCTCTCCGCGATCACGCGGTCCTTCCGGTCCTTCGAGGTCGGAGAGCGCGTGACGATCGTGATCGACTCGAGCGTCCAGAAAGGCTGGCCGCACAACCGGTTCCACGGGATGACCGGCACCGTCGTGGGGCGTCGAGGCCGCGCGTTCCTTGTCGACGTCCGATTCGGCGGTCGAATCAAACAGGCCGTCGTGCGACCGGAGCACCTGAGGCCCGCGTGAGGGGAGACGATGGAGGAGCCGTACGTGTCCCTTGCCGAGCTGAAGGTCATCCTGGACAAGGAGAAGACGGTCCGGGGCGAGCTGAACCCGGAGCAGCAGTACGCCCTCTCCCACGCGTCCCTCTTCACACGCGTCCCCGCGGACAAGGTGCCCGCGATTCTGAAGGAGCTCATGGAAATCCCCATGATGTCCCCCTTCAACGCGACGAAGATCGTCGACCTGATGCCGACCCACATGGACGACGTCAGGGCGATCTTCGCGAAGGAACGATTCGCTCTATCGAAAGAGGATGCGGAGAAGGTCCTCGAGATCGTGGGCAAGTACCGCTGACGAGGCGAGTCCCATGGAAGATTACGCCCGCATCCTCGATTACTTACCGCAAGGTCATCCGGACCAGTCCAAGTTCCACCGCGAGCCCTTGGCCTACGCGATCGGCGTGGACGAGTTCAAGCTGTTCGAGCTGGTGCCCCGCGATGGGGTCACGTTGTCGATCAGCCAACCCGTCTACATCGGCAAGGAGGTCGATCAGCGGAAAGAGATCCTGCACGTGAAGCGGCGGGTCGGGTACGAGGAGTTGACGACGGCGGCGCAGAAGGAGCTGCCCTTCGTCATCCAGGAGATCGTGAAGGAGAAGGAGGGCAAGTTCGTCGATTTCTTCAATCGAGCCCAGGCGATCACGACCCGGTTCCACATGCTCGAGCTCCTGCCGGGCCTCGGCAAGAAGACGATGTGGGCCATCCTCGAGGAGCGAAAGAAGGGCGCCTTCAGGTCGTTCGTGGAGCTCGACCAGCGGGTGCCGAGCGTCCACCATCCCGAGAAGCTGGTCGCGAAGCGGATCGAGATGGAGATCTCCGATCCGACGCAGAAGTACCGGCTGTTCGTCGCCCGATGAACGGCCCGCGTCGTCGATCCCTGTGCCCTAAGCCGCGGGTTTCGCGAGGTCCGCCTCGATCCCGCGGACGTCGTGGGACGACAGGCCGAGCTTCTTCCTCAGCGCCTCCAGAAGCTCCCGTTCCTCTTCGTTGATCGGGCCATCTTCGAGGGCTTCCTCGGCGACCGCGGAATAAATCCCGGCCCGGTTCTCGAGGACCTCTTCCATGACCTCGGACTCGATCCGCTCCTGCTCCTCCCTGGAGATTCCGAGGTTCTCCCGGAGCTGCTCGACCAGCAGCCGCTCGGTCGCGGTGACGCGGCCATCCTTCCACGCGGTCATCACGGCGCGGGTGTATTCCTCGAGGCGTTTCACCCGCTCGTCCATCGCCCGCTTCCGTCGGTCGTCGATGCCTTCGAGGTACTCGAGGTCCAGTTGATCGACGGTCATCGCCTCTCGGACGATGTCGGATAGGGTCAGGTGGACCGACGTCGCCGTGTCGATTTCCTCCAAGGTCATGTCCTTGGGCTTCCCCGCGACGAGGACGGGGATGCGGATCCTCGAGAGGCGTTCCTTGATCGCCATCGCCCGCTCCCATCCTCGCGGCGCGAGATAGTACGCGAGCATCCTCTGCTTTTCTCCCTCGATATGCGCCTTCGTCTCGACGAGGTAGCCATCCCGCACCATCTCGTCGAGGTACCGGGACAGATGCTTCCTCTGGACGCCCGCGGCGAAGGCGATCGCCTTCTGCGTCACGGCCTGCGGCAAGACGTACCGTTCCTCGAGGTTCCGGAAGTCGGAGAAGTACAGGAGGATCCGGTCCTCGGTCGAGAGGGCGAGCGGGGAATCCGGATTCACGGTCCTGGGAAGCCGCGGCGTGCCGGATAATCCTTGCGCGGCGCGTTCGGTCGCCCCGGGCTCACGTTCTTAACCTCGGGGCAGGGTCCACGCGGACCGTGATCGCCCTCCCCGTCCAGCCCGCCCCGCAAGGGTTCGCGGCGATCTTCGACGCGGACACCCGCGCGGCGATCTCGAGCGGCCTCTGCATCCAGTGTCGCGGCGCGAAGCTCCTCTGCGGAAAATCCCGCTGCCCCATCTTGGTCCGCTGGGACTCCATGATGAAGACGGCCCCCATGATCGACCGCGTGGACTTGGACGGCTCCTCGCCCCCCGGGGTTTTCGTCGGCCGTTTCGGGTATCCCAAGGTGTACGCCGGCCCCCTCGTCCCGCCCGTCCACGGGGACACGGAGATCCTCGATTCGCCCGAGGAATGGGTCGGCCATCCCATGGAGGACATTGTCCGGTTCCGATCGACCCTCGTCCGCGGGATGCACCGCGTCCACGTGGCCGACGTCGACCGCGGCGGCCGGCTCGTCGACCTCACCCGGGAACTGGCCCTGGGCACCTCGCCCGCCGAAGTCGAGGTGGGCTTCGAGCGGAAACCTCAGGGGCGTGTGGTCCTCGACGACAACGTGCAGCCGTTCGGGCCCTCGGCCCCGCTGCGGCGCCTCGACGTCGGGAGCCTGAAGGTCGATCGGGACCTGGATCGAGCCCACTCCGACACGGACCTGCGGGCCCGCGAGGCCGTCCTCGACCTCTACGGCCGCGGGCTGCCCGTGTCCAAGATCCAGCGCGCGTTCAGCGTCGGCGCCTTCGGGATCGAGAAGAACCGTCGGTTCGTGCCCACCCGGTGGTCGATCACCGCGGTGGACGACACGATCGGCAAGGACCTCCGGGAGACCGTCAAGGGGCTTCCGCTGATCAACGACATCCTCGTCTACGAGGCGATCGGATACGACGACCGCTTCCTCGTGGTCATGGTCCCGCGGCCGTGGCGGTACGAGCTGATCGAGGCATGGTATCCGGACACCCTGTGGAACCCGATCGGCCGGGAGGTCGTGATGTTCGGGGACCACGAAGGCTTCGAGGGCCGCACGACGTACGCGAGCATCGGCGGCTGCTACTACGCGGCCCGCCTCGCGGTCGCGGAGGCCCTATGCATTGAGAAGCGACAGGCGGCGACGGTCATCCTCCGAGAGACCCACCCCGGGTACATCATGCCCGTCGGGGTGTGGAACGTGCGGGAACACGTGAGGGCCGCCCTGCGCGGCACGCCGCACCGATTCTCGACCATGCGGGAGACGTTGGCCCACCTCGCGACCCGGCTCGACATCCCGATGGAGCGTTACGTGCGGTTGAGCGAGGTGCTCCAGCATGTGCTGTACCAGCTGACGTTCGATGACTATGCTCGGGTCGATGCGGGCCGCGGGCTCGAGCTCGGGACGTCGCAGCGTTGAAGGGCCCGGGCCGGATTCTCGCGACGATGTCCAAGGACCACGAGTTCCCGACCCATCCCGTGGCAGCCGTCGGCGCCCTTGTGTTCCGAGGGTCCCAGGTCCTGCTCGTTCGACGGAAGGCCGCGCCGAACCGCGGCCGATGGAGCATCCCCGGAGGGGCCCTGGAATCGGGGGAGACCGTCGAAGCAGCGGCGGTCCGAGAGACCCGCGAGGAGACCGGGGTCGAGGTCCGACCCCTGTCCGTGTTCTCCGTCTCCGACTACATCGAGCGTGAGGGAGAGCGCGTGCGGTGGCATTACGTCCTCGTCGACGTTCTGTGCGCGTACGTCCGAGGGGAGCCCTCGGCCGCGACCGACGCGAGCCACGCCCGCTTCGTCGAGTTGCGGGAGGTCATGGAACTCGACATCGCCCCCGAGGCCCTGGATGTGATCGAACGAGCCGCGCGGGAACGGCGGCCGACGGGACCCGACGACGTGTGATCGAAGCACTCGGAATGACGAGCGAGGCAGGGGACGCGTCGATTCCGTGTGGACGACATCTTTATCGACGCAGCGACCGCTATCCATGCCGTGGGCGCTGCGATGGGTTCGACGCCCCCGGTGCCTTACTGGCCGACCGTCGTGATCAAGCCGGAGACGGTGCGCGGCGTCGGGACTCTGTTCGTGAACCTGATCCTCGACATTATCTTCGGCCTTTGCGCCCTCGTCCTGGGCGTGACGGCTTTGGTCGTCGTGGCCTCTCCCGATCCCACGGCCGCAGCGGCCTTCATCGCGACGTTCGCGGCCGCGTCCTGTGGCCTCGTGATCGTGTTCATCATCAACTTCACCCTCAGCCTGATGTCCGTCCTGCGGATGCACCATGGAGCCGACGAGTACGGTCCGGAGCACGCCGCGAATGCGCGCCGCGGGGTGACCTTCAAATGGATCGGAGCGAGCCTGTCGACGCTCGCCGCCATCCTCGTCGTTGGCCTGGTGTTCTTCGGGTCTACCGCGTTCTTCCTGGCTGGAGGAGTGCCCGCGATCGTTTACGTCCCGCTCCTGATTACGGTCTTCTGGACGGCCGGCGTCAGCGCGAAGGCCCAGATGTACCGCTTCATGGTCCGGGCCTTGCAGCCGCCCGAGACCCGGCGGTGGTCGGACGTCGCCTCGGTCGTCATCCCGGCCCTCGGGATCGTCGGCATCTCCTTGGTCGGCTACTACACGACGCGCATCGTCGCCCTCCTGTCCGCCTCGGGCTCCGTGACGAGCCAGGAGGCGGCCCAGATCACCCAGATCATGGTCGGAGGCGTGTTCCTGCCTCCCGGGCTCGCCCTGATCGGATACATCGTCTTCCTCGTCGTGTATGGGCGCACCCGCGATCGCCTGTCCCATGGGCTCGCCACCCTTTACGGGTCGTTGCCCGCGCCGGCCGCCTGGGGGCCGCCCTCGCCCGCTCCCTCGAGTCCAGTCCCCCCGACGACCGCGCCGCTGCCGTCGAGCCCCGCGCCGGAGGCTCCCATGGGAGCGGGGTTCTGCGGCCAATGCGGGCACCCGTATGACGCGGGGGCCTTCTTCTGCCTCAACTGCGGCACGCCCCTCGCTCCGGGGCACTCGGGTCCCGCCTAGGCCCGAAACGGATTTCGGGCGGAACTCCCATCGCCTCCCCGGTGGGCGGTCGTTGGCGTCGCAGCTGCGAATTTATCGGATCAAGGAAGGACGGATGGGCGAATGGATCTCCGGGTGGACCCAGGGCGTCCTGCCGCTCCGCCGGAAATTCGGGTTCCGAATCGAGGGGGCCTGGGTCGCGGCTCGAGAGGCCACCTTCGTGTGGATCCTGTCCTACGACGGACCCGAAGGATTCGAGGCCCGGGACGCCGCCTACTATGCCTCGGCGGAGCGAAGGGCGTTACGGCCCGACCCCGCGCCCTTGATCGAGAAGTCGGAGCAACATATGATTGAGGACGTCCTCGTGGCCGGGTCACCATAGGGACCACGCCTGACCTTTTTCCTCCCGACCTCGAATCTTTTCACGGTGAGCCTCAGGATTCAAATAGGGGCATGTGCGCATGGACCCGCGGCGTTGGTCGCGAAGCTCAAGGAACTTGTCCCGGCCCGTTTGCAGAGGATCGCGAAGAACGGCATGCTCGAGTCCATCCTGATTGCTGCCCTCCTGGCGTCCTTCGCCATTGCGTGGCTCCCGGGGATCGTCGCCTATCTCACGCTCCAGCCGGAATGGTCTCCCCATGCTCCGATCCACATCGAGGGGCCGGAGGGCTTCACCGCCGCGAACGGCGTCCGCGGCGGCAACGGCAGCGCCTCGAATCCCTACGTCATCTCCGATTGGGTCGTCGACATGTCCCGATATCCGGACTCGCACGTCGCGATCTGGTTCGAGAATACGGACGCGCACGTCGTCGTGCGCCATTGCCGCGTGATCCACCTCGACGCGGACGAACACTACTACGCCATGGAGGTCGGCAAGAATCCGGGCGAGAACGCGACGCCCTCGATCGGTCCGCCTGAGATCGACCTGACGAGCAACATCACCTTCCTGAACAACGACATCGAATCGCGCGTGGCGTACGCGATCCAGATCGCGGAGGGATCCGCGCACATCGTCGTCCGGGGGAATCGGATCCAACTCCATCCGGACGGCGTGGCCGGCCGGAACTTCCGCTACGCGATCAACACGGGGCGCAACACGCACGATGTCGTGATTGAGGACAATTCGATCGACGCCTTCAGCGACCTCTATTCGACCGTGGGCATCCACCTGAGCGACTATTACGTGAGCGAAGCGAGGCGGGCGACCGACCTCCTCGCGAGGAACAACACGGTGACGAATGCCGCCACGGGAATCCAAGTGGAGTCGTCCCGCGCGGCCCGGGTCGAGGACAATCGAATTTACTGGACGCAAGCCTGGAACTCGAACACGACGAGGCCTCGGGGCATCGTCCTCCGGCAGAGCGCCCTCGAGGCGCGCGTCTCGGGGAACACGATCTACGGCATCGGGACGGGAATCGTCCTCGGTTCCGCGGGTCCCGACAACTATCGGCAGTACGGGTCGATCCTGGGAGCCAGCAATGGCACCTTCGTTCGGAACGAGGTACGCGACGTGCAGGTCGGGTACGCCTTGGGAAACGTCAGCGGGACGACCGTCTATCGGGCCGTGTTCTCGAAGGTCCGCTGGATGGAGTTCGACTTGAGCGAGGAGGGCGGTTCACCCCGGGATCTCTCGCTCGGAGACTCCCTCGGGCCCGCGGGTCGCCTGCGGACCTCCTCCCCCGACGTGGAGGTTCCACTTGCCTTCAACTGGTCGGGACTCCGACCGCAGGCAACGTACTTCCTCAACGTCACTTCGGATGCGGGCTCCGAGACGCACCCGGTCAAAGCGGACGACCTAGGGCACGGGCAGATCTCCCTCCGGCAGCCACGGAACGCGGGAATGGGCAACGCGATCGTGTATGCGTTCGAGGGGCCCCCGAGCGCCAACGCCACCGGACCGCTGCCACGGTCCAGCCCTCCCCGGCTTCCCGGATCGGACGCTGGGCAACCGGGGCGGACCGCAGCGACCCTGTGGCGGCCTGCAGATCACGGGTCGGAAGCAACTGCCCGGCCGGAGAGGCTCACCGAGGCCGCGGACCCCAACGGCGGCGTCGTTGCCGTCTCCGGACCCCGGTGACGGTCCCCACGGAAGCCGCGATGACCGCGACGACCCCGAGCCCGACCTCAAAGTAGGGCGGAGTGTTCGACGCTGATGCGCCCGGCGATCGGACCGTGATGCGCTGCAGGATCAGTTCCGAGTGCGCCCCCGTGCCGTCGGAGACGGTCAAGGAGGGAGTGTAGTCGCCCTCGCTCGCATACGAGTGGCTCATGGAAGCTTCCGTTCCGACGGCGCCGTCCCCGAACTTCCACACGAAAGCGTAGGGGCCACCGGATCCACCGCTCGCAAACGCCGTGAAGATGACCAATTCGCCTGGCTTGACCGTAGTGGCGTACGGCATCACGGTAACCGTCAGCGCCGCGATCGACACGAAAAGCGACGTGTCGTCGTGGCCGCCGACCGAGTCCGTCGCGGTGAGGGTGACGGTGAACAGGCCGGTCTTGTCGTAGGAATGGAGGAACGGAGTCCCGAGGCCCGTCTTTCCATCCCCAAAAGACCATCGGTACGTGATCTCCCTGGTCCCGCCGACCGCGACGGCCTTGAACGTCAGGACCGTGTTTGGGCCCGCGCTCGCGCGATCCACCGTCGCAAGGACGACGGGGATGGGTGCGATGACGACCGTCAACGAGTCCGACGCTTGGGCCGTCGCGTTGTCTGTGACCGCACAAGTGACCGTCTTTTCTCCGGGAGATGAATACGCCTTCGTTTCCGTGTCGTTCTCGCCGGACCTTCCATCGCCGAAGTTCCACCGGTACTGGTATGGCGAGACTCCACCCGATGGTTTACAGGTGAAGCGGATCGAGAACCCGACGTCGGTCGCGAGCGTGTCCGCGGAGGCTTGGACTTTCAACGTGCCCGGCGCGAGCAGGGTCACCGATCCGGCCGATCGGTTGTTGTCCGCGAGGTCCGTCTCTCCGGGCAGGGGTGCCGCCCAGACCGTGATGGGGTACGTGCCTGGAGGGTCGGCCGACGTGTCCCAGATGAACCATACGCTCTTGGACTCGTTCACTTGCAGCGTGACACTTTTCGGACCCAAGGATCGCGAACCTGCTGAAGCGTTCACCTGGACGGTCTGCGCCGAATCCCCCTGGTTCTGGATCGTCCCCGTCACGTTGACGAAGGTTCCGACGACTGTCGTGCGGCGGTCGACCTGTGCCGCGGTGACGGCCACATCATTCACTGCGGCGGGCGAAGGAAGCGGGGCCGCGTGGACGAGGAGAGGCAGCCCCTGAGGCGTCACCGAGGGCGTCATGAAAGCGGCCAAGTTCCCCAAGAAGACGACGATCGCGAGGATGGGAAGCGCGCTACGGAGGGTTCGTCCCTCCCTCGAACGAGGATTGCCTTGGCCGACCTGCGACAGTTTAAAGCGCCCGCTCCCCTGGCTTCGTGTGAATATGGGAGTCCCGAACGAAACTAGGCGGGATAAGCGCTTCGAGTACACTTGCGCTGGTTTGTGTGCGGCTCGTGATTCCGCTCCAAATCCAGGGCTCGGAGTCGAGTATTTAAAGCTCGCTCGGCTCGTCCCTTTGCCGTCGACCATCCAGAACCGGAGGCGTCCGAGTCACCGCCCGAGGTGGTCTCCTTTTTTCGGACAGCCAGGTGGCCAGCACGGGACCGAGGAGGGATTTCCAGCCGGGATGCTGTCCGGATGGGCTAAGGGTCGCCTCGGCCATGCGGGAGGCCGATGAAAGCCGCACGCCTGCTGATTTCATGTCTCGAGAACGAGAGCGTCCGATTCGCCTTCGGAATCCCGGGCGAGGAGAATCTCGAGCTCATGGATGCGCTCCGGGAGAGCGGCATCCGTTTCATCCTGACGCGCCACGAGGGAGCCGCGGCGTTCATGGCCGACGTCTGCGGGCGTCTCAGCGGCCGCGCCGGGGTGTGCATCGCGACCCTCGGTCCCGGCGCGACGAACCTCGTGACGGGCGTGGCCGACGCGTTCCTCGACCGCGCCCCGCTCGTCGCGATCACGGCCCAGGCGAACCTCTCCAAGATCCACCGGGAGTCGCACCAGTTCATCGACGTCCTGCGCCTGTTCGGCCCCATCACGAAGTGGAACGCCCGGGTCGAGAGTCCCGACACGGTCCCGGAGATCGTCCGCAAGGCCTTCAAGCTCGCCGAGGCCGAGAAACCGGGGGCCACCCACATCGAGCTGCCGGAGGACGTCGCCGACGCGGACGCGTCGGATGGGGTGACGCCCCTGCCGCGGGACGTCATCCGGCCTCCCGCCCCGGATCGCGCAAGCCTGGAACGGGCCGCGGAGATTATCTCGGGCGCCGAGCGTCCCGTCGTCCTCGCGGGCAACGGGGTCATCCGTGGCGGCGCGTCTGGTGAACTCACGAAGTTCGCGGAGGACCTTCAGATCCCGGTCGCGAACACGTTCATGGGCAAGGGGACGATCCCGTGGACGTCCCCCGTGAGCCTGTTCACGATCGGAGTCCTCCCCGGAGACTACGAGCTCGCGGGGCTCGACGAATCCGACCTCGTCGTGTGCGTCGGCTTCGATTTCGTGGAGTACGATCCTCGATCGTGGAACCCGCGAGGCGACCGAAGGATCGTGCACATCGACTCGCTGCCCGCGGAGATCTCCCGCCACTACGTCCCCGCGGTAGAGGTCGTCGGGGAGATCCGGGAATCCCTGAACGGCGTTCGCGAGCGGATTCGCGGGCCCCGACCTTCGGAATGGCCACGCCGGAGGCGGGAGGCCGCGGTCAAGAGGCTGACCGCGGAGCTGGGCGACCTCTCCGAGCGGTCCTCGACGCCGCAACGGATCGTGTGGGACCTGCGGGACCTCCTGGAGCCGGATGACCTCCTCATCTCCGATGTCGGTGCCCACAAGCTGTGGCTCGGTCGCTTCTTCCGACCGTTGAAGCCGAGGACGGTCCTGATCTCGAACGGCCTGGCCTCCATGGGGATCGCGGTCCCCGGCGGCATCGCCGCGAAGCTCCACGACCCGGACCGCCGGGTCGTGACCCTCAGCGGGGATGGGGGCTTCCTGATGAGCGTCCACGAGCTCGAGACCGCGCGGCGGGAGGGGGCGGCGACCGTGAACCTGGTCTTCCGCGACGGAGGCCTCGGGAGCATTCAATGGAAGCAGATGGCGAAGTTCGGCCGCATCGTCGGGACGGAGTTCCAGAATCCCGACTTCGTCGAGCTCGCGAACGCCTTCGGCCTTCGAGGTTTCCGCGTGGAGCGACCTGACGAATTGGCCTCGGTCCTCGAGGAGGCCCTTGCCTCCGAGGTCCCGACGATCGTGGACATCCCCGTCGAATACCGCGACAACCCGTTCCTCCGGCCCAACGTCTAGCCGGACCGCTCAGTCATTAATAGAGTCGCGTCGTTTGCGGGGCGAAATGGCGATTGTCGAGACGCGTGCCCTGTTCGAGCAGCTGACGATCCTCCTGACCCTGGCGACCCTCAGTCACCTCTTCTTCCGGCGGTTCCACCAACCGACCCTGATCGCCGAGATCGTGATCGGCATCGTCCTCGGGCCCAGCGTATTGGGGAATCCAGCCCTGGGCCCCTATCGGTTTGTGTTCGACCCGACCGTCGTCGCCACCCTCGCGGTGCTCGGTTCCATTTTCCTGCTGTTCCTTATCGGCCTGGACAGCGACTTCCGCGCGATCTACACCGCGAGGAACGTGGCCGTGGCATCGGGCGGAGTCGTCCTGCCGCTCGTGGTTGGATCCCTGAGCGCCCTGTACCTTCTATCATCGACCTCGTTCGGGCCGAAGGGGAGCGCGTTCACGGTCGCCCTGTTCGTCGGCGCCGCGTTGACGGCGACCAGCGTCGCGATCACCGCGGCGATCCTTCTAGAATTCAACCTCCTCAAGGAGCGGGTCGCCCAGACGATCCTAGGTGCGGCCGTCGTCGACGATGTGCTCGGCCTCATCGTCCTGTCGGTCGTCCTCGGGACGACGGAGGGGCGGGTGAGTGTCCTCGATCTCTCCGTCCTCTTGGCCGAAGCCGTAGGATTTCTCGTCCTCGGAATGGCCCTCGGCGTCTATCTGTTTCGCCGCATCGTCCTACGAGTCCAGGCGGAGGGGGTGAAAGTCGGACTCCGCCACGGCGGCTTCATCATCGCGATGGCGATCACGTTCCTCTTCGCCTTCACCGCGGAATCGATCGGCCTCTCCGCAATCGTCGGCGCGTTCCTCGCGGGAAGCCTATTCGCCAACACGCCGCTCCGGGCCGACTTCTCAGAGGGGGCCCGGTATCTCGGGGCGATCTTCACCCCGATCTTCTTCGTGAGCCTCGGGCTCCAGGTCGACTTCTCCTCCGCAACAGGCCACATCGACCTGATTCCGTTTGCAATCGTCCTGATGGTCGTCGCCATCCTCGCGAAGGTCGCAGGCTGTGGCATCCCGGCTCGGCTTGGGAGAATGACGATGCACGAAGCCCTGGCGGTCGGCTGGGGGATGACCCCGCGCGGGGAGGTTGGGCTGATCGTCGCCGTCACGGCCCTCTCCGCAGGCGTGATCGGAAATGCGCTTTTCTCCATGATCGTCCTCGTCCTGATCCTGGTCTCGATCTTGCCGACCCCCCTCTTCAAGAGGGCCTTGGATGGCGTGCGGAGGGAACGCGGTCCTGCGGCCGAATCCCCTGCATCCGCCGTCGAGGGTCCTCCCGGGCCGTAGCCCTCGCCTTGCGGTCGCCCTCGATACCGGGCGTCAAGGTTCCCGTCGGCCCGATTTCCGGCCGCGTGTGCAAACGTGAAGCCCATAACCCGGACCGCATTATCCCGTCCAGAGGAGGAAGCGGCCATTCTCTCGGAGCCGGAGCTTTCCGACCGATTCGTCGCCGCGCTTCGGGATCTGAAGGGCGAGCCTCACCATGTGGCAACGAAGGAGGCGACGGCCGAGCGCCTTCGAGGTGTGGTCGACGGCCAC
>DASQXV010000027.1:0-9801 GCA_035639595.1 Thermoplasmata archaeon
CGATCCAACGGTGCAAGAAGGCGGGGATCCGGGTCGTCATGATCACGGGCGACCACAAGCTCACCGCGATGGCCGTGGCTCGCGAGATGGGCATCTTGCGAGAAGGCGATCTCGCCCTCACCGGGGAGGAGCTCGAGAAAATCCCTGATGAAGAGCTCGTCCGCCAGGTCGACCGGATCCGGGTGTACGCACGGGTCGCTCCGGAGCACAAGATGCGGATTGTCGAGGCCTGGAAGAAGGCGGGCCACATCGTCGCGATGACGGGGGACGGCGTGAACGACGCACCGGCCCTGAAGCGGTCCGACCTCGGCGTCGCGATGGGGATCACGGGGACCGACGTCGCGAAAGAGAGCGCGGACATGGTCCTCACGGACGACAACTTCGCATCGATCGTCGCCGCGGTCGAGGAAGGCCGCGGGATCTACGAGAACATCCGCAAATTCGTCGCGTTCCTGCTGTCCGCGAACGCGGGGGAGGTCCTCATCATGTTCATCGCGACCGTCGCGATCGCGGATCCCCAGTTCCTCCCGTTCTTCTCCCCGGTCCAGCTCCTCTGGATCAACCTCGTCACGGACGGCTTGCCGGCCCTCGCGCTCGGCGTGGACCCGTACCCGACGGACATCATGGATCGGCCTCCGCGCAACCCGAAGGAAGGCGTCCTCTCGCGGGACATCCTCTTCCTGATCGTCGTCGTCGCATCGATCCTGACGGTCGGGACGCTCGGCGTCTTCGCGCTCGAGCTCGACGAAGGCGCGGACGCGATCCGGGCGAGGACCGTCGCCTTCACGACGATCGTCTTCTTCGAACTGTTCTTGGTCTTCGCGATCCGGTCTCCGCGGCAGACGATCCGGCAGGTCGGCGTGTTCACGAACCCGCAGCTGATCCTCGCGGTCCTCGGATCGATGGCCCTCCAAGCCGTCGTCATCTACGTCCCGTTCCTGCACGGCGTGTTCGAGACGGAACCGCTGACGCCCCTCGACTGGCTCGAGACGTTCCTGATCTCGCTCAGCGCCTTCGCCTTCGTCGAGGTCCTCAAGATCTTGCGGCGACGCGCGAGGGCCTAGGGGCCATGCTCGAGGTGGACGGCGCCCATGGCGAAGGCGGCGGCCAGCTCCTCCGCATGACCGTCGCGCTCTCCGCGATGACCCGGACGCCGGTCCGGATCGCACGCATCCGCGCGGGCCGCCCGAACCCGGGCCTCGCGGCGCAGCACGTGACCGCCGTCCAGGCCGTGGCCGCCCTCTGCGGCGCCGAGGTCCAAGGGCTCGAGGTCGGATCGAAAGGAATCGAATTCCGACCGGGAGCCATCGCGTCGGGGAGGCTCAGCTTCGACGTGGGCACCGCGGGAGCCGTCACCCTCGTCCTGCAAGCCCTCCTCCCGGTCTCGGCCCTCGGTCCGGGACCCGTCCAGGTGCGGCTCGTGGGCGGCACGGACGTCCGATGGTCCCCTCCGGTCGACTACTTCGCGCGGGTCCTCCTCCCGCTGCTTCGTGGTATCGGCGTGCATGTGGACCTGGAGGTCCCTCGACGCGGGTACTATCCGCGGGGCGGGGGGATCGTGGAGGCCGTGATTGAGCCGCGGCCCACCTGGTCCGCCCTCTCCCTCGGGAACCCCGAAAGCATCCAGCGTGTCCGCGGCATCGCCCATGTCTCGAATCTCGCCGAGGACATTCCGAAGCGGATGAAGCACGCCGCCCTCCGGCGGCTCCATGGGATTCAAGACGCGAAGATCGAGGAACGGGTGTACCGCGGGGAGGAGGCGGTCGGCCAGGGCGGCGGGCTCACCTTGTGGGGGGAGTCGGACGGAATCCGCCTCGGATCGGACGCTCTCGCGGAACGGGGCAAGCCGTCGGAACGCATCGGCGAGGAAACGGCGGCCTCCCTGAAAGCCGAACTCGAAGCCGGTGCGACGTTGGACGTCCACGCCGCGGACCAAGTCCTCGTGTATCTGAGCCGTGCGGACGGGCCGTCGCAATTCGTCGTGCGGGAAGTTTCCCAACACATGGAGACGATGATGTGGCTCCTGCCCCAGTTCCTGCCGTGCCGGTTCCACGTCGTGCGGGACGGACCCCGGTCGCGGGTGACCGTCGAGCCGCGGCCCTAACCGTACATGTTCGGCCGCGGGGGCTCGCTCGGCTTCTTCGCGACTTCCGTCTGGTGGTGGATCGACTTGAGCTGCATCTCGATCCGCTCCGCCTCCTCGTACAGGGGGCGCGCGTCGAGCTCCGTGTGGAGGAGGAGCTTGTCGATCACCTCGATCGCGCGGGCCGCCGCCCGGGCGTCCGGGTAGTCCGGATGGGCCTCGCTCAGGAGCGTGATTACGTCGAAGTCGCGCTTGCGGCCCTCGTTCAGGAGGACGCCCGCGACGCCCGTGATGACGCCCTCCTCGAAGACCGTGATGGCGTTCTTCCGGATCATGTCCATCGTCTTGTCCGTCGAGCCGATCCCGTACACCTCGACCTGGCGCTCGGCCTCGTCCTCCTTCGCGTCCACGATGAGCCCCTCGGGGCACACGAGGAGGTTGCACCGGGCGTCCTGGGCCCAGTCGAGGACCGTCGCGGCGATCGCCTTGATCAGGTTCGGCGGCGGCTGGAACTCGGAGATGAAGACGACGATCTGGTCCCGGTCGTCCTGCTTCGGGCCCGCGTAGATCCGCACGGGGTTCATCGGCTGCCCGTCGCGGACGAGGGCGACCGTCGGGAAGTAGACGGAGTCCATGATGCCGATCTGGACCAGGTTCAGGGCGTTGATCAGGTAGTTCGCGACGATCGAGCTCACAAGGCCGACGCTGGGGAAGCCGTCGATCACGGTGGCCCCGCGGAGGTCCATCCGCTTGAGCTCATAAATCTGGATTCCTTCCATCCGCGTTCGCGGTCCATCAGGGGTAGGTTACTTAAAGATGCGTGGCACGGGTCTACGGGCTGAGAACACGCTCACCCGGGAGGGAGGATTTCGTGCGTGTTGACAAACTCCACGCCGCCGCGGCGCAGCATGATCTCGACGGAACAATACTTCTCCGACGAGAGATCGATGGCCCGCTTCACGGCAGACTCGCGGAGGTCCTTCCCGCGGACCCGATAGTGCATCCGGACCTTCGTGAAGACGCGGGGCGGGTCCTTCGCCCGCTCCGCCTCCGCCTCGACCTCGAGGGACGAGAACGCGACCCGCTCCTTCTGCAGGATCGAGACGACGTCGGAGGCGGTGCACGCCATCGCGGCGAGCAGGACGGCCTGCATGGGGCTGGGACCGCGGCGCGTTCCCGGATCTCCGGCATCGAAGAGGACCTCGGCCTCGCCGTCGGCCGCCGCCCGGAACCGCATCCCCTCGACGTGGACCAGCTTCGCCTTCATCGCATCCACCGCGGAGGGCGATGGCGTCGCCTCGGATGAACTTCCTCCGGACCCGCAAGGTTGTTATCCGCCCCACCCTTCGCAGGGCCGTGCGGCCGCGCGTGATCATCAACGCCGCGATGAGCGTCGACGGGAAGATCGCCCTCGCCGACGGGAAGCCGGTCCGGCTCAGCAACGAGGAAGACCTCCGTCGGGTGCACCGACTCCGCGCGGAGGTCGACGCAATCCTCGTCGGGGTCGGGACCGTCCTCAAGGACGATCCGAAGCTCACCGTCAAGCCGGAATATGCGAAGGGACGGAACCCGCTCCGCGTGGTCCTCGATTCGGATGGGAAGACGCCGGAGGGGGCTCACGTCCTCGATGGGAAGTCTCCGACGCTCATCGTGACGTCGGAGGAGAGCACCCGCGAGTTCCCCCGGGCGGAGGTCCTCCGCTGCGGGAAGGACGAGGTGGACCTCCCGGTCTTGCTGGACCGCCTCTCGTCGCGGGGAATCAAGAGCGTCCTCGTGGAAGGAGGCAGCACGGTCATCGGATCCTTCCTACATCATCGGCTCGCGGACGAGCTCAAGGTGTTCGTGAGCAGCCGGGTCCTCGGAGGGCAGACGGCCCCGACCCTCGCGGGAGGACAGGGCGCGTTGTCCCTCGAGGATTCGATCCTGGTCCGGCTCGACCGGATGGAGCGGATGGGCGATGGCATCTTGTTGGAGTACTCGGTGGTCCGGTGAAGCTCCTCTGCGACCACATGCTCGGGAGCTTGGCCCGTTGGCTGCGGTTCATGGGGTACGACACCGCCTATCCGGCGCCGGGACCGGACCGCACCTTGATCGAGCTCGTTCGATCGGAAGGCCGCATCTTGCTGACCCGCGACAAGGAACTCGCGCACCGCGTGCGCGGCGCCGTCCAGATTCGTTCCGATGAGCTGGAGGAACAGATCCGCGAGGTCGCCCGCGTCTTGCCCCTCCAGTTGATCGACCCGCTGTCCCGTTGCTCCCTCTGCAACGAGGTCCTCATGCCGGCGTCACCGGACGAGGTGAAGGATCTTGTGCCCGCGGGCGTCCGCTCCCGACATCAGGCGTTCTGGCGCTGCCCGTCCTGTCGACGCGTGTATTGGCAGGGCAGCCATTGGGACAAGATGGTCGCGCGCCTCAACGACTTGGACCTGCAGCGGGCGCCGTAGCCTGCGGGGCCGCGTACCTCTAAGTGGAGGTATGCGCGGCGACGAGGGCCTCGATCCTCGCCCTCCGGCGGGCGAATTCCCCTTCCGCCCTCCGGTGGTAGGCGGCCATCCGACGCAGGAGGTCGGATCTCGCCTTCTCCGAATCGACCCGTCCGACGTAGTCCTCCTTCCTCGTGGAATGCCCGTTGTCCCGTTCGTAGTGCCAGAAGTAGAAGTACCGCCGTCCGTCGAAATCCCGCACCCGGGCGCCGCAGCCAATCTCCATTTCATACCTCTAAGTAGAGGTATGCCGGCCGAGGGCTTCGTCCTTCCCGGGGGAGGTGTGCGAAAGTGTTGAGGGCCAGGGTCCGATGGATCCGGACGTCGCGATTTAGAAATCCTCATAAGCCGATTTGAAAATGGGGTGGGGGTCTAACGAATGGAAGGGTCCCTCGTCCTCGAGGACGGAACCGCGGTCGGGGGAACATTTTTCGGGGCTCGACGTCGGATCCTCGGCGAACTCGGCTTCAACACGAACATGACGGGCTACACGGAGGCCCTCACGGATCCGTCGTATCGTGGCCAGATCCTCATGATGACGTATCCGCTCATCGGGAACTACGGCGTGGACCCGGAGGCGATGGAGTCCGAGGCGATCCAGCCGACGGGGTTCGTGGTGAAGGAGGCCTGTCCGGCCCCCAGCCATCCCCGGAGCGCCTTCGGGATCGGGGAGTTCCTGAAGCGGCACGAGACCCCCGCGATCGAAGGGGCGGACACCCGCGCCCTGACGATCCGGATCCGATCGAAGGGGACGATGAAGGCCGCCCTCGTCCCCGCGAAGGAGGACGTGGACGCCGTCGTCAAGGAGGTCCGCAAGGCGCCCCATCCCGATACCCGCAACCTCGTCGCGGAGGTGAGCTGCCGCTCGCCGGAACGGTATCCGGGGACCGGGAAGCGCACCCTCGTCGTCGTGGACTGCGGCGTCAAACGGAACATCCTGCGGGAGGCGCAGCGCTACGCGGACGTCGTCCGCCTGCCTTACGACGCGACGGCGGACGAGATCCTCGCCCTCCGGCCGCAGGGCGTGATCCTGTCGAACGGGCCGGGCGACCCCGCCCACCCGGATGTTGTCGCGACGTCGGTCAAGGCCGCGCGGGAGCTCGCCGACCACGTCCCCCTCCTGGGGATCTGCCTCGGACACCAGCTAATCGCCCTCGCCTTCGGCGGCAAGACCTTCAAGCTGAAGTTCGGGCACCGCGGCGGGAACCAGCCGGTCAAGGACCTCAAGACCGGGCGGGTCCACATCACGTCGCAGAACCACGGCTTCGCGGTCGACGCCAAATCCCTCCCCAGCGAGTTCGAGGTCACCCACGTCAACCTGAACGACGGCACGGTCGAGGGGATGGCCCACCGGGAGCGGCCGATCTTCTCCGTCCAATACCACCCGGAGGCCCGGCCGGGGCCCTGGGACAACGAGTACATCTTCCGCGACTTCGTCGAGGCGATCAAGGGGGCGTAGCCGCGGGGCAGGGGTGGGGCGATGCCCAAGCGCGAGGACGTTAGGACCGCGATGGTGATCGGCTCCGGCCCGATCGTCATCGGCCAGGCCGCGGAGTTCGACTACTCCGGCTCCCAGGCCTGCCGTTCCCTCCGGGAGGAGGGCGTGCGGGTCGTCCTCGTGAACAGCAACCCCGCGACGATCCAGACGGACCCCGAGATGGCCGACGCGGTGTACGTCGAACCCCTCACGGTCCCTTTCCTCGAGAAGGTGATCGCGAAGGAGAGGCCCCAGGGCATCCTGAGCGGGATGGGCGGGCAGACCGCCCTGAACCTGTGCAGCGAACTCTCGGAGAGGGGCGTGCTGAGCCGGCACGGCGTCGAGCTCCTCGGGACGAAGATCGAGGCGATCACGGCCGGGGAGAACCGGGAGAAGTTCGCGGCCCTCATGCGTCGGATCGGCGAGCCGATCCCGCGGAGCCAGGCGGTCTCCGACGTCCCGGCGGCCGCGGCCTTCGTCGAGAAGGTCGGGTATCCGGTCATCGTCCGCGCCGCTTACACCCTCGGCGGGAGCGGCAGCGGCGTCGCCCATTCGCCGGAGGAACTAGAGCGGATCGTGGGCATCGGCGTCGCCTACTCGCGGATCAAGCAGGTCCTCGTCGAGGAATCCGTCCTCGGCTGGAAGGAGTTCGAGTACGAGGTCATGCGCGATGGCGCAGACAATTGCATCACGATCTGCAACATGGAGAACCTGGACCCGATGGGGGTCCACACGGGGGAGTCGATCGTCGTCGCCCCCGCGCAGACCCTGAGCGATTCGGACCACCAGACCCTTCGGTCCGCGGCCTTGCGGATCATCCGCGCCCTCGGGGTCGAGGGCGGCTGCAACATCCAGTTCGCGGTCCACCCGCAGACCGGGGAGTACCGGGTCATCGAGGTGAACCCGCGGGTCTCGCGGTCGTCCGCCCTCGCGTCGAAGGCGACCGGCTATCCGATCGCCCGGATCGCCGCGAAGATTGCGATCGGCCTCCGCCTCGACGAGATCCCGAACCCGGTCACGGGGAAGACCCTCGCCTCGTTCGAGCCCACCCTGGACTACGTCGTCACGAAGATCCCCCGCTGGCCGTTCGACAAATTCCCGACCGTGGACCGCCGGATCGGGACGTCGATGAAGAGCACGGGCGAGGTCATGGCGATCGGCCGGACGTTCGAAGAGTCCCTCCTCAAGGCGGTCCGCTCCCTCGAGATCGACCGGGTCGGCCTCGAGCCCGGTCCCTGGTCCGAGGACGACCTCGTGCGGGAGCTGCGGGAGCCGACGGACGAACGCCTGTTCGCGGTCGCGGAGGCGGTCCGGCGAGGCTTGCCCATGGAGAAGATTGCGGCCCTCACGGCGTGGGATCCCTTCTTCATCGAGAAGGTCCGCCACCTCGTGGGCCTCGAGGCGGGCCTCCGGGATCCGAAGGCCTCCCGCGACCGGCTCGCGGAAGCGAAGCGGTTCGGCTTCGCGGACGAATCCATCGCGGCCCTGTCCAAGACCTCGGAGGAATCCGTCCGGCGACGCCGGCCCAGGGCCGCGTACAAGATGGTCGACACGTGCGGCGGCGAGTTCGAGGCCCGCACCCCGTACTTCTATTCCACGTACGAGCCGACGGGCGAGGCGTCCCGGTTGAAGGGCAAGAAAGTCTTGATCGTCGGCAGCGGACCGATCCGGATCGGCCAGGGGGTCGAGTTCGATTACTGCTGCGTCCAGGGGATCCTCGCCCTGCGGGAGGAGGGCGTCCTTGCGATCATCGCGAACAACAATCCGGAGACCGTCTCGACGGACTTCGACATCTCCAGCCGGCTGTACTTCGAACCCCTCTTGCTCGAGGATGTCCTGAACGTCGTCGACGAGGAAGAGCCGGACGGGGTGATCGTCCAGTTCGGCGGACAGACGTCGATCAACCTCGCGGTCCCCCTCCAGGAGGCCTTGACCCGCCGCCGTTCCAAGACGCGGATCCTCGGCACCCCTCCCGCCTCGATCGACCTCGCGGAGGACCGGAGGAAGTTCGCGGCCCTGATGAAACGCCTCCGGATCCGGCAACCGCAGGCGGCGTCCGGATACAGCTTCGACGAGGTGCGGAAGCTCGCCGCGCGGATCGGGTACCCGGTCCTCGTCCGGCCGTCGTACGTCCTCGGCGGCCGCGGCATGGAGATCGTCCACGGCGAAGAGGATCTCGCGCGGTTCATGGAGACCGCGGCGCGGGTGTCGAAGGACCATCCCGTCCTCGTGGACCGCTACCTGTCCCACGCGACGGAGATCGACGTCGACGTCGTGGCCGACGGGAAGGACGTGTTCATCGGAGGGATCCAGGAGCACATCGAGGAGGCGGGGATCCACTCCGGGGACGCGGCCTGCGTGCTCCCCGCCCAGACCCTGTCCGATCCGATCCTCGAGGACCTCCGACGGATCACGCGGAAGATTGCCCACGCCCTTGAGATCGTGGGGCTGATGAACCTCCAGCTCGCGGTGAAGGACGAGGAGGTGTACGTCCTCGAGGCGAACCCCCGGGCGAGCCGCACGATCCCGTACGTGTCCAAGGCGATCGGCGTGTCCCTCGCGAAGGCCGCGACGAAGGTCATGCTCGGCCGCTCCCTCCGGGAGCTGGGCCTCGTCGGGGAGGCGCGGATCGACCATGTCGCGGTCAAGGCGCCCGTGTTCCCGTTCCAGCGGCTCCCGGGGGTCGACACGATCCTCGGCCCGGAGATGAAGAGCACGGGCGAGGTCATGGGGATCGACCGGTCCCTCGGGCGGGCGTACTACAAGGCGATGCTCGCGGCCGGGAACGAGCTGCCGACCCAGGGGTCCGTCTACATGACCGTCCGGGACGAGGACAAGCCCGCGATCCTCCCGGTCGCGGAGCGCCTGCTCAAGGCCGGCCTCCGGATCTACGCGACCCGCGGGACCGCCCAGTTCCTGCGGGAGCACGCGGTCGACGCGACGACCGTCTACCGGATCAGCGAGAACCTGTCGCCGGACGCCCTGGGCCTCATGCGTCGCGGGGCGATCCGGCTCGTGATCAACACGCCGACGAACTCGACCGGGGCCCGGCGGGACGGATACATGATGCGCCGCCTCGCGGTCGACCTCGGCATCCCGTTCATCGCAACGATCCAGGCCGCGGAGGCCGCGGTCGAGGCGATGGAGGACGCCCGCTCCGGGGAGCTGGACGTCGCGCCCCTCCAGGAGTACGGTCGGGCCGCCCGCCGGAAGGGGCCAAAGATTTAGCCGGGCTGGCGGATGGTTGAGGCGTGCGTCCGGCCCAGCTCCTCGGTCCCGCCCTCCTCGTCGCCGGGTTGCTGACCCTGGCCCTCGCGATCTCGCGGGGCGAGGCAACCGTCTATCTGATCGTGATCATCCCCGCGGTCGTGGGCACCGGGCCCCTCGCGTTGCTCGGGATCTTGCTCGTGTTCGCGGGATTCTTCCTGACCTTCTTCCTCGGCTTCGTCGGCCCCGCGCCGCCCCTGGCCTCGGGACCTCCGATTCCCGCGACGCCGACAACGCCCGAGGCTACGTCCCCGCCCGCTCCGACCCGACGCTGGGGAGGCGTCGTGTTCCTCGGCCCTTTCCCGCTCGTCTTCGGCTCGGACCCGAAGATGACCCGCAACATGCTCCTCCTCGGCGCGGTCCTGTTCGTCGCCCTCCTCGCCCTGACGATCGCGTTCTGGCTGTCCTGACCTTTTTATCGGATTGCGGGTATCCGGAACCGCTTTGAAGGTCCTGGTCACGGACGGGCTCGACCCGGCGGCCCTCGCCGC